>NZ_JBEPMK010000003.1:0-334078 GCF_040545695.1 Streptococcus gallinaceus
GGTGACCATTCCAGACGGAAGTGGCGGAGTTATCACGAAAGTGACTAACATTCCAACTACTACTGAAGCAGGTAAGAAACCAGAAGCTGAAGTCACAGTGACTTATCCAAATGGTGACACAGAAGTTGTTAAGGTTCCAATCACTGTAACTCCAGTAGCTCCAACAACAGAAGGTATTACCGTTCCACAGGGCACTCCAATTACTGAGAAAGACGTGACGGATAAGGTTACTATTCCAGATGGTACAGGTGGTACGATTAAATCTGTTGGTGAGATTCCAAGCACAGATACAGCCGGCGAAAAACCATCCGTTGAAGTGACGATTGAGTACCCTAATGGTGATACAGAAGTTGTTAAGGTTCCAGTAACTGTGACAACTAAAGTCCCAATGAAGTCCAATACTGACAAAGTAACTCCAGATGCAGGAATGACGACTCCAAAAACAGCTGATAAGAAAGTATTGCCTAAGACAGGTGAGAACTCTTCAATGGCAACAGTTTATGGCGTGATTCTAGCGATTCTTTCAATGTTTGGACTTGCTGTAAGCCGTCGTAAAGAAGAAAAATAATTAGATTTATTCTTTCTCGATATAACAAACAGACACTGGGTTTCTAGTGTCTGTTTGTTATATGTTATAATAGTGGCATGAAAGCATACATTATCACCACTTCCTTCAATCCTGACCAAAAGCAGGTCACATTTGCACAGCATTTAGCCGATCAGTATGGCTTTACTTATAAAGAACGGCGCAAAGAATCAGTCAAAAAACTGATGGCAGATGGAGAAGGAGCACTTATCGTTTATAGGGAAAAGCTGATTTTTGTAGCGTACAATGGCCGAGAGTTAATCTTTCACCCAGATACTGCCATGCTGCGCATCAAGGCTCTTCACGACCCTCTAGTTGATGTAATGGGGGAAAATCCTAAGGAAGTACTGGACTGTACAATGGGCCTGGCATCCGATAGTTTGGTGATGGCAGTAGCAGGGCACAAAGTGACTGCGATCGAGTCTCAATTGATTCCCTATCTAGTGGTATCACAAGGGCTTCAGACACATATAAGTGGTCATGCCAAATTGGATGCGGCCATGCGATCTATTCAAGCAATTCGGGCAGATTATCAGCATTTTCTTTCATTGCAAGCAAGCGATTCCTTTGATGTTCTTTATTTTGATCCCATGTTTTCAGAAAGGATAGCAGCATCCGATAATTTAGCTGGACTAGAAAGTGTGGCCAATCCGACCCGATTGACGGCAGCCGTCTTGGAAGAAGCCAAACGAGTGGCGCGCGAAAAAATCATTATCAAAGCGTATTTTAGGGATACAGTGTTTGAGGAATTGGGTTTTGAGAGAATGGTTCGACCAAATCAAAAATTTCACTACGGAGTGATAGAATTGGCACCAAGCAAATAAAAATCAAATACTGTCAAGTTTTTTTCTTGACAGGAGCGGTCTATGTGTTATAATAGTTAAGGTAATACTCTTCTAAAAGCAAAATTTTCCATCGTTAACTCACCTTGCCGTACTAAAGTACTGTCTACAGTTCGTTGCCTTGGAAGCCTTTGATTTTCATTGAGTATAAATAGCGTTGCTATTACCCCAAATATTAAAAACAGAAAAGAGATATAAAAATGGCAGTAAAAATCCGTTTGACTCGTATGGGTTCTAAGAAAAAACCTTTCTACCGTATTAACGTAGCAGATTCACGTGCACCACGTGATGGTCGTTTCATCGAAACAGTTGGTACTTACAACCCACTTTTGGCTGAAAACAAAGTGACTTTGAAAGAAGACCGCGTTCTTGACTGGTTGGCCAAAGGTGCACAACCATCTGATACAGTTCGTAGCATCCTTTCAAACGAAGGCGTGTTGAAGAAATTCCACGAAGCTAAATTTTCAAAATAATCAATAGACGAATCGAGTACACTTATGGACATGATTGAAAATCTTATTATTGCAATTGTGAAACCCTTGATTTCACAACCTGACAGTCTCACGATTAAAATCGAAGACACTCCGGAATTTTTGGAATATCATTTAGACTTGAACAAGTCTGATATCGGTCGTGTGATCGGACGCAAAGGTCGCACAATTTCTGCAATTCGAACTATTGTCTACTCTGTCCCTACAAGTGGTAAAAAAGTCCGTCTTGTGATTGACGAAAAAGAGTAAAAAGGTCACCCAAGGGTGGCTTTTTCTCTTGCTTGTGAAATCATCTCTGTCATGATAAAATAAGTGTAATGTTTTGAAATTGGAGACACTATGAATTACTTTAACGTTGGAAAAATTGTCAATACGCAAGGTTTGCAAGGAGAGTTGCGGGTCATGTCTGTGACAGATTTTGCGGATGAACGCTTTAAAAAAGGAAGCAAGCTGTCCATCTTTAACGACAAGGACGCCTTTGTCCTAGCAGTGGAAGTTGTCAGTCACCGCAAGCAAAAAAACTTTGACATTGTAAAATTCAAGGGGCTATACCACATCAATGATGTGGAGAAATACAAGGGGTGCTCGCTCAAGGTAGCAGAAGAAGACCTGTCTGACTTGGAAGAGGACGAGTTTTACTACCATGAGATTATTGGCTTGGATGTCTATGAAAATGATCAGTTAATTGGTCAGATCAAAGAAATTTTGCAACCAGGTGCCAATGATGTTTGGGTAGTCGCACGTAAAGGAAAACGCGATTTGCTTCTGCCTTACATTCCGCCAGTTGTGTTAAATGTTGATGTGGTCAACAATCGTGTTGATGTGGAGCTTTTGGAAGGATTGGACGATGAAGATTGATATTCTGACCCTCTTCCCAGAAATGTTTGCCCCGCTAGAACACTCCATCGTTGGCAAGGCCAAGGAAAAAGGATTATTGGATATCCAGTATCACAATTTCCGGGAAAATGCAGAAAAAGCACGTCATGTAGACGATGAGCCTTACGGCGGTGGCCAAGGAATGTTGCTGCGGGCTCAGCCTATTTTTGATACGATTGAAAAAATCAATGCCAAACAACCCCGTGTTATCCTATTAGATCCTGCTGGTCGCACGTTTGACCAAGCTTATGCAGAAGAGTTGGCGCAGGAAGAGGAGTTGATTTTCATCTGTGGGCATTATGAAGGTTATGATGAGCGGATTAAGACCCTGGTGACGGATGAAATTTCTCTTGGTGATTTTGTCCTAACAGGCGGAGAGTTGGCAGCCATGACCATGGTAGATGCAACGGTACGTCTAATTCCCGATGTGATTGGCAAAGAAGCCAGTCATCAAGATGATAGCTTTTCATCTGGGCTGCTGGAGTATCCTCAGTACACACGTCCTTATGAATACCGTGGCATGACCGTACCAGATGTCCTCATGAGCGGTCACCATGAAAATATTCGCATCTGGCGTTTGGAACAAAGCTTGCGCAAAACCTTGGAACGACGCCCAGATTTGCTTGAGTCCTACCAGTTTTCAAAAGAAGAAGAAAAGATCTTTGAGAAGATTAAAAATGAAACGCAGTCTTAGGATTGCGTTTTCTTCTTGTATTTTTTTTAATATAAATGTATAATAATACAAATGAGAGGAGTAGAGTATGGTTCAGTTTAGAAAAGATTTAGCCCATCTAGAAAATTATAAGATTGCGAAAATCGCCAAATACAACCTGGGAGACAATGAAAATCACCTGATTGACTGGTCTTTTTTACCAGAGAAAGTAGGGCAAGAGTTGAGTGTGTCGGATATCACTTGTTATGGGGATAATCAGTACGCATCTTTATTGAAAAAATATGCAGAATACTTACAAGTAGAAACCAATCAATTGGTGCAAGGTGTCGGGTCTGATCAGTTGATCCATATGATTGTGACGACATTTTTACAAAAAGAGGATGTCCTGCTGACAGTGGAACCCGACTTCTTCATGTATCAGGTCTTTAACGAGTTGCATGGTTCAAAAATTGCTTCCTTTCCCTTGGATTGGAGTCAAAGCTATCCTGATTTAGCAGCTGACCAGCTCTTGGCTTTTGCAGAAGAAGCTGGTGCCAAGGTTCTGATTCTGTCCAATCCCAACAATCCTACATCGGTTGCTTTTGACAATGGAGAATTGGAAAAGATTGTGGCTGGATTTGCTGGTTTGGTCGTGATTGATGAGGCTTATATCGATTTTTCAGACCAGCCGTCATTTGTGCAGAAGGTCAATGATTATGAAAATCTCATCATCTTACGTACCATGTCGAAAGCCTTTGGTTTAGCAGGTTTGCGTTTGGGATTTGCGATTACGAATCCTGTCCTAGCTAAGGAATTGGATAAAGTGTTGCCACCTTACAGCATGCCAAACATTGTAGCCAAAACTGGAGAAATTGCCCTATCCTATGGGCAAAAAGTGAAGGAAAGTGTAGCGCGCAATCTGGCCATTCGTAAGGATTTTGTAGAATTTTTGGAGGGTCAACCACAGATGAAGGTGCTCCCTAGTCAAACTAATTTTGTCACTTTTACAGCACCCTATGCTGAGAAAATTTACAAGAATGCCCTGGAAAATGACTTTAACTTTAAGTACTATAGCCAAGGTGTACTTGCAAACTACATTCGTATGAGTATGGATGATTGGGAAGTGATGGAGCAGATGAAGCAGTTGATTGTAAAAGTAGTAGAGGAATAAAAATAAGAGAGTGGGACGGTATTCCGCTCTTTTTCTTTGAAAAATGTGTAAATATATGAAAATGGATGAAAGTGATAGTTTTTGATAGAAAATGATTGACATTGGGTGAAGAATCGGTATAATAATATTTGTAAACGATTGCAAGGAGGCGGTATCATTCTAAAGTCAGAACGTAAACAGCTCATTCTTGAGAAATTGCGTCAAGATAACTTTATCCGTTTGGAAGAGTTGATGCTCTTGTTGGACTCCTCAGAATCTACGATTCGCAGGGATTTAGATGAGTTGGAGTTGGCAGGGAAGCTTCGGCGAGTTCACGGTGGTGCAGAAAGTTTGGCAGGTCTACGATTGGAAGAATCTATCCAACAAAAATCTGTCAAAAACGTTCAATTCAAGAAAGACCTTTCAATACGAGCAGCGGACTTGATAGAGGAGTCGGATGTGATTTTCCTGGATGCGGGTACGACAACGGAGTTGCTCATTCCTTTGTTGACTGCAAAGGATATCACAGTTGTAACCAATTCGATTCATCACGCAACCAAGTTGGTGGATTTGCAGATTCCGACTATGATTGTTGGTGGAATGGTCAAGGCATCTACAGACGCTTCCATCGGAGCGGTGGCTGTGGAGCAGATTCGAAGATTAAATTTTGATAAGGCATTTTTAGGAATGAACGCAGTGGATGAATGTGAGTACACGACTCCTGATATCGAGGAAGCTATGATTAAACGAACGGTTTTGGACAATGCCAAGGAAGCTTTTATTCTCTTAGACGCTTCAAAAATTGGCCAAAAATCATTCGTCAAAGTGGCACCTGTTCAGCAAGCAGCCTTGATTACAAACAAAAGTGATAGTTTATTATTGCAAAAAATTAAGAAGAAAACGAAGGTAATTGAAGTATGATTTATACGGTGACGTTAAATCCATCTATTGACTTTATCGTTCGCTTGGAAAGTTTGGCGCTGGGAAGCGTCAATCGTATGGAGAGCGATGATAAGTTTGCTGGTGGTAAGGGAATAAATGTGAGTCGTGTCTTGAAACGTCTAGACATTGACAATACAGCGACTGGATTTATCGGTGGATTTACAGGACGGTTCGTTGAAGAAGGTCTTGTTTCTGAAGGCATTGCGACGAATTTTGTTTCAGTAAATGAAGAAACGCGCATCAATGTTAAAATCAAAGCGGGTGAAGAAACGGAAATCAACGGTGCCGGTCCGACCATCACAGAAGGGCAGCTTGCTGAGTTAGAAGCGATTCTTGCTGGATTGACTCCGGAAGACACAGTTGTTTTTGCAGGTTCAGCTCCGGCCAATCTTGGAAATACAGTCTACAATATCTTGATTCCCCTAGCTAAAAAAGCGGGCGCTGAAGTGGTGTGCGATTTTGAAGGTCAAACGCTTCTAGACAGCCTAGCACACCAACCACTCTTGGTTAAGCCAAATAATCATGAGTTGGCCGACATCTTTGGTGTTGAATTGAATGGACTTGCTGATATCGAAAAATATGCCCGTGAAATCCTTGCCAAAGGTGCCAAAAATGTCATCATTTCAATGGCTGGCGACGGGGCCTTGCTTGTCACACCAGAGGCGGCTTATTTCGCAAAACCAATCAAAGGAACAGTTAAAAACTCAGTTGGTGCCGGTGATTCAATGGTCGCAGGCTTCACAGGTGAATATGTTAAATCAGGTGATCCAGTCGAAGCTCTAAAATGGGGTGTCGCATGTGGAACTGCTACAACATTCTCAGATGATTTGGCGACAGCCGAGTTTATTAACGAAACATATCAAAAAGTAGAGGTAGAAAAACTATGAAAATTCAGGATTTATTGAAAAAAGAAGTCATGATGTTGGATTTGAAAGCAACTTCGAAGGAAGCAGCTATCAACGAAATGATTGGCAACTTAGTTGACAAAGGTGTGGTAATGGACTTTGAAGTGTTCAAAACAGGTATCATGAACCGTGAAGCGCAAATGACAACTGGTCTTGGTGATGGGATTGCCATGCCACACAGCAAAAATACTGCAGTGAAAGAAGCGACTGTTTTATTTGCCAGATCAGCTACTGGTGTGGACTATGAGTCACTCGATGGTCAGCCAACAGACCTCTTCTTTATGATTGCAGCACCAGAAGGAGCAAACGATACTCACTTGGCAGCTCTTGCTGAATTGTCACAGTATTTATTGAAAGATGGCTTTGCAGCTAAATTGCGTGGAGTAACTTCACCAGAAGATGTCATCGCTGTCTTTGATGCAGAAGCGAATAAAAAAGAAGAGGTTGCAGCACCAGTTGCAGGACAAGACTTCATCGTTGCTGTTACAGCATGTACAACAGGTATTGCCCACACTTACATGGCCGAAGAAGCCTTGAAAAAAACAGCTGCAGAAATGGGTATTGGTATCAAGGTTGAAACAAACGGTGCCTCAGGTGTTGGAAATAAATTGACAGCAGACGATATCGCAAAAGCCAAAGGTGTTATCATCGCAGCAGATAAGGCTGTAGATATGCCTCGTTTCAACGGTAAACCATTGGTCAACCGTCCAGTTGCAGACGGTATCAAGAAAACTGAAGAATTGATTAACATTATCTTGAACGACCAAGCAGACATTTATGTAGCAAAAGAAGGCGCGCAGGCAGCTGCTTCAGAAGAAAAACTAACTGCTGGTCAAGCCTTCTACAAGCACTTGATGAGTGGTGTGTCACAAATGTTGCCGTTCGTTATTGGTGGCGGTATTGCTATTGCCCTTGCTTTCTTGATTGATAATGCCATGGGTGTACCACAAAATTCTCTTGGAAATCTGGGTTCTTACCATGAACTGGCTTCTATGTTTATGAAAGTAGGTCAAGCGGCCTTTGGCTTCATGCTTCCAGTATTTGCTGGTTATGTAGCTTATTCAATCGCTGAAAAACCAGGTTTGGTTTCGGGTTTTGTGGCAGGTGCTATTGCGTCAAATGGTTTGGCCTATGGTAAAATTGCCTTCGCAGCAGGTGGTGAAAAAACACTTGGACTTGCAGGAGTTTCATCTGGTTTCCTGGGTGCTCTAGTTGGTGGTTTCTTGGCTGGTTATGTTGTCCTTGCCACTAAGAAATATGTTAAAGTACCTCGTTCACTGGAAGGAGCTAAGTCAATCCTTATCTTGCCACTTCTCGGAGTGCTTGTTACAGGCTTCTTGATGTTTGCGGTTAATATTCCAATGGCGGCTATCAATACAGCCCTCAATAACTTCTTGACAGGCTTGTCAGGTAGCTCAGCTGTTCTCCTTGGTCTCCTTGTTGGTGGTATGATGGCTATTGACATGGGTGGTCCAGTCAATAAAGCAGCCTATGTATTTGGTACAGGTACACTTGCAGCATCTGTCGCAAATGGTGGATCGGTTGTCATGGCAGCCGTTATGGCTGGTGGTATGGTTCCACCGCTTGCAGTTTTCATCGCAACTCTTCTATACAAAAATAAATTCTCTCAAGAAGAACGTGATTCAGGCTTGACAAATATTGTTATGGGACTTTCATTTATCACAGAAGGAGCCATCCCATTTGCAGCTGCTGACCCAGCGCGTGCTATTCCAAGTTTCGTTGCAGGTTCTGCCCTTGCAGGTGCCCTTGTTGGTCTTGCAGGTATCAAACTGATGGCACCGCACGGTGGTATCTTCGTTATCGCTCTTACAAGCAACCCAGTTCTCTATCTTGTCTTCGTACTCATTGGAGCACTTGTGTCAGGAATTCTCTTTGGCGCCCTTCGTAAAGCAAAATAATCTAAAAACCAAGGTTTTGGCCTTGGTTTTTTATTTTTTAAGAAAACAATTATAATTATCTATCACATACGTTTATAAAATGGAGGAATATATGAAAAAGAAGCATATTCTGAGAAATTTATTAATGAGCACAATTTTACTTTCTTCGTTAGCAGCGGTGCAAGTACAGGCAGATGAAACTGCAAATCGGGACTTGGTACACTTTCTCAACATGCGTCATCTCAGTTGATGTATCGGCACATTTTAAATCAGATAAGAATGAAAAAAACATAATCGTCCAGCGAAGCGATTATACCTATGAAAGGAAATTTTATGAAGCGCACTCTATTACGCAACTCACTGGTAACTCTTACTTTGGCAGGTAGCTTACTTGCTGCTACAACTATGTCACAAGAAACAGTTCATGCCATTGGTTCAGGTAGTCGTGTTGACTACTATGAATACGAAGGCCTGCAGATTATCTTTAGTGTCAAGGGTACAAACGCTCTTAACCGTGCTGAAAAGCGTATTGGCTACCACATGCAATTGAAATTAAAAGCTGGTGATACGGTCAGTATGCAGAAGATTACCGAGTACATCAATCTCAACCTTAATAACTCAGTCAGTGGGATGCCAGATTGCCAGTACGAATACCACTTTTCGAAATTCAAAAATCCTGAGCCAAAAATCAGCCTAGAAGGTAGAAATAAAGTTGGGAAATTGATTCGTTATGAGATTCCAATTACAGATGCTGGGGTTCAATTACCTGAGTACACCGAAATTGGCTCATTGAAATTTGCTCTTAATGAAGAAGTTTACTATACAAAAACACCACGTGATCAAGTTAAGTCTGTGAAATTGAAGGCTTCTGACGTAGTTTCTGTAGAACACAAATTGCAGACAACAGTTGTGAAAAACGGTATTGAAAGCGAGAATAAATTATTCGAATATGGCATTAATGAAAATCCATTCACTTACACTGTAGAAGCAGAAAGACCTGAAAAACGTCAAGAGCGTACAATCAATGTGACCATGTATGGTAACGGCAAAAATAGCACTAAAATCAAGTCTTTCCCAATCACATCAGATAAGTTGGTATCAATGGAGTCGATTGCCAAAGCCTTGTATATGCAAGGGAAACTTCAAGATAAGACAGGCGAACACCTTCGTGTGACCAAAGTGGATATGATGGACGAAGACCACTATAATGTTTATGTTGACCGCTACAGTGGAGATGCCATTTCCTACGAATATTACTCTCAGACAAATCCAATCGATGAGAGCTATAGTACAACACCATATGGTCCTAAAGGAAATGATAAAGGACTCACTTCTGAAAAATAAGCCTCAAAGGTAGGTCCTGTGAGAACTATGCGCAAAAAAATAGTTCCCAACAGATAAAGAACAGTCTACGAATTGAAACAGGCCCTCCTAAAATGGGAGGTTTTTCATTTTAACAAAAAAATACTCCTGTAAAGAACAGGAGTATGTCTAAATCTAGCTTTCTCGGAAAGAGTATTTAAGGATAAAGGGAGCAATGAAGGTAGATAGGATGACAACGATGACTAGTTCAGAATAAGTAGTGGCGCTGATGATTTTTTCCGTCAGACCGATTTGAACGATAATCAAGGTCATTTCTCCTCGGCTGACCATACCGCCTCCGATAGTCAAGGAGTCTAATTTTCCAAATTGATAGCCACGTCCGACCAAGTAACCCGGCAATAATTTTGTGAGAACAGCCATTGCAGTCAAGAGGAGGATGGTTGCAGTGTGACTCAGCATGCCATCTAGGTGAAACGGTAGGGCGATAGAAGTGAAAAAGATTGGGATAAAGAATGTGTAGCTCAAGGTTGCAATATGTGTCTCGACTTTTTTGAGATAGCTGGTCAGACCGATTGCTAAACCGGCGAAAAATGCTCCAATAATGGTACTTATTCCTACAGCGTCAGCAAGTAAGGAGAGGGAGAAGCAGATTAGTAGCGCAAGCAGAGTTTCTTTTTCCAGAAAGTCCAGTTGTTTAGACCAACGAAAGAGAAGAGGAATCAAAAATTTCATACAAATAACTAGGAAAATGAAAAATGCGATTTGTATGAGTGATTGGCTAAGTAGGTTGACAGAGGCTCCCGTACTGCCGACAAATACACTGAGTAAAATGACAGCCAATATATCATCGACAACTGCTGCACCAATGATAATAGCTCCTGTTTTTGTTTTCATACGATTGTATTCTGACAGAACTTCCACAGTGATGGAGATACTAGTGGCTGCAAAGACAAGTCCGTAAAAGACGGCTGTATTGACTTCATAGCCCCAGGCGCGTGTCAATCCCCAAAATGCTGCTAAGGGGAACTAGTACACCTGTCACGGCTACGAGTAGGCTAGGCTTGAGGTATTTTTTAGTAGGTCGAAATGAGCTTCGAGTCCTGCTATGAACATGAGTAGAATCACACCGACTTCCGATAAGAAGTGAATGACTTCCCCCTCATGCACCACATTGAGCAAGGCGGGTCCGAGGATGATTCCTACGAATAATTGGCAGACAATAGCTGGAATTCCGGCTTTTTTTGATAAGACAGTAGCGATGACACTGGCTAATAAAATAAATGAAATTTCAAGTAAAATATGCATAGTTTCTCCTAAAAATGAGTCATAATCAACCGATATGATACCTTTTTTCAAAAATGAATGCGAAAATGGTGCTCATTCTTCGGGTTCTGGAAAGAAGTGAGGATTGGAAATGGAATCGAAAAGAAGAAAGTGCAAATTGGACACTTTTTTCAGAAAGTAGAAGTTGGAGGAAAAAGCTGTCAAATAGCGAGGCTTTTGTGTTTTTTATGTTATAATTAGGTAATATTGTTTTGAAGGAGAAATCTTGTGGAAGTTACACGTCAAAAACCATTAGTAAACCAGTATCATTTTGATCTTCGCAATCAAGCTTGGGAAGCTGAAAATGGTGAACCTAAAACTCAATTAAAAGTTGATTTTAAACTGATTGAAAAAGGTACAGAAGAAAATGTCACACGTATCATCACTATTTTGCAATTCATGATTGTTTTGGAAGATTTTGTTATTTCAGGTACCATGACACAAGGTGTGACTATTTTGGACCGAATTGTTAATGAACCAAGCGAATTTTCAGAAGAAGAGCGTCGTAGTTTGGCCCTGCCTTTGTTAGATATCTTGAAACGAATGACCTATGAAGTAACAGAGATTGCTTTGGACCAACCGGGCATCAATTTGGAGTTTTAATAAAATGAAAATTGCAATCATTACAGATTCCTCAGCGGTCTTGAATCCTAGATTTGCCGAGAGAGAAAATGTATTTGTACTAGACATCCCTGTATCCATTGATGGAGTGGATTATGTTGAGGGAGTCAATTTAACAGCTCAAGAATTTTACGAAAAAATGGCTGCGACGGCTGAATTGCCCAAAACAAGTCAGCCTAGTTTAGCTAGCTTGGCAGAGATTCTCAGCCAATTGAAAAAAGATGGCTACACACATGTGGTCGGTCTCTTTTTAGCGGCGGGAATTTCTGGTTTCCATCAAAATATTCAATTCTTGATGGATGAATTTGAAGGATTAACCATCGCATTTCCAGATACCAAAATTACCTCAGCACCGCAAGGTTACATGGCTGAAAGTGTAGAAAAATGGGCAGAAGCTGGTTCTAGTTTTGAAGAGATTTTGGAAAAATTGGAGCAGCAAATCAACCGCACTTCAGGATTTATCATGGTGGACGACTTGAATCATTTGGTCAAAGGTGGTCGTCTATCAAATGGCGCTGCGCTTTTGGGAAATCTTCTCAGCATCAAGCCAATTCTTTATTTTGATGATGAGGGAAAAATTGCCGTATACGAAAAAGTGCGTACAGAGAAGAAAGCTGTGAAGCGCTTGTTAGAAATTCTTGCAGAAAAAACTTCTGATGGAGAATACGAAATTGCCATTATCCATGCTAACGCCTTGGAAAAAGCAGAGGATTTCAAGCGTATGCTGCTGGAGCAAGGTGTACAATCAAGTATTCGAATTGTAACCTTTGGCTCTGTTATTGGAACCCATCTCGGGGCTGGCGCAGTTGGATTTGGTATCACACCCGTTATAGAGTAGGAGACAGACATGATTAAGGTCATTATTGCAGGTTTTAAAGGTAAAATGGGCTCAACAGCCATGCAAATGGTACAAGAAGATGCAGATTTGATCTTATCAGCTCTGGTTGACCCTTTTGCTACAGAAAAAGAAATAGATGGTGTACCTGTTTTTACAGCCAAAGAAGACATGGTAGGGTTTGAAGCAGATGTCTGGGTGGATTTTACCACACCAAAGTTTGCCTATGAAAATACCCGATTTGCTTTGGAAAATGGTTGGGCACCTGTTGTCGGAACAACAGGCTTTACACCAGAAGAAATCGATGAATTAGTTGCCTTGTCTGCTCAGAAAAAATTGGGAGGATTGATTGCTCCCAACTTCGCAATCGGTGCCATTTTGCTCATGGAATTCGCTGCAAAAGCAGCTAAATATTTCCCGAATTTGGAAATTATCGAATTGCACCATGATAAGAAGAAAGATGCACCAAGCGGTACAGCCATCAAGACCGCTGAATTGATTTCGAAAGTGCGTGCTTCACAAATACAAGGAGCTGCAGATGAGGAAGAATTGATTGCAGGAGCACGTGGGGCAGAATTTGATGGCTTCCGTATTCATTCTGTTCGTTTGCCGGGCCTAGTTGCCCACCAGGAAGTCATTTTTGGAGCGCAGGGAGAGGGAGTGACCATTCGTCATGACTCCTATGACCGTGTTTCTTTCATGAGCGGTGTCAATTTAGGAATCAAAGAAGTAGTGAAACGCGAGCAACTCGTGTATGGTTTGGAACATTTATTATGAAATTAAACAATTTGCCTTCTGAATTTCAGGAGGCTTTGCCGATTTTAGAGAAAATTAAAGCTGCTGGCTACGATGCCTATTTTGTAGGCGGTTCAGTGCGAGATGCTATTTTGGGCCGTCCCATTCATGATGTGGACATTGCAACGAGTTCTTATCCGCAGGAAACCAAGCAGATTTTTCGTCGTACAGTGGATGTGGGAATTGAGCACGGGACAGTTTTGGTCCTTGAAGGTGCGCATGAATACGAAGTGACCACTTTCCGGACGGAGGATATCTATGTGGATTTTCGTCGTCCCAGTCAGGTTTCTTTTGTGCGCTCTCTTGAAGAAGACCTCAAGCGCCGTGATTTCACGGTCAACGCTTTTGCACTGGACGAGAAAGCTCAAGTTATTGACCTCTTTGAAGGTTTAGCGGACTTGGATGGGAAAATCCTGCGGGCCGTTGGAGTGCCAAGCGAGCGATTTGGTGAGGACGCCTTACGCATCATGCGGGGGTTCCGTTTTGCAGCGGTACTTGATTTTGAAATTGAACCTGCGACTTTTCAGGCCATGCGGGAAACAGCTCCCCTGTTGGAAAAAATTTCTGTCGAGCGGATTTTCATTGAATTTGATAAGCTGTTGCTGGCACATTTTTGGCGCAAAGGTTTGCAGGATTTGATTGATACAGAGGCTTATCAGTATTTGCCTTGCCTCGCCAATCAGGCTCCTCATTTGCAAAATATGATTGAAGGTTTGTCAGAAGATGCTCAGTTTACTAGCTCAGAGCAGGCTTGGGCGATGTTATTGATTGCACTGGAAGTCAAGGATCCTAAGAAGTTTTGTCGCAAGTGGAAGACATCCAATGATTTTATGAAATCAGTCTGTCAGCTAGTGGAGCTATGGCAGTTGCGATTAGAAGGGGCATACGATAAGCAAGCTTGTTACAAATATGGAAAATATCAGCTTACTTTGGTAGAAGAACTGCGCCAATTACAAGGGTTGGCAGTTGATTTTGCCTTGATAGAGCAGTTAGACCAGAGTCTGACCATTCACGATAAGCACGAAATTGTGGTCAATGGTGGTAATTTGATCCAAGAATTTGGCTTGAAACCAGGACCAGATTTGGGACGGATCTTGCAGGAAATTGAGTTTGCCATTGTAGATGGGCACTTGGAAAATGAACAAGAAGCGATTCTTGATTTTGTTAAAGAGAAAGGAAGAGTATGAGCGATTTTATTGTTGAAAAATTGAGTAAATCAGTTGGCGATAAGACCGTTTTTTCGGATATTTCATTTATTATTCATGACTTGGATCGGATTGGGATTGTTGGGGTCAATGGGACAGGAAAGACGACCTTGTTGGATGTCATTTCTGGGAAATTAGGCTTTGACGGGGATACTTTACCATTCAAGTCTAAAAATGATTACAAGATTGCCTATTTGACACAGGAACCAGATTTTGATGACTCAAAAACGATTTTGGACACCGTTCTTTCATCGGATTTACGAGAAATTCAAGTTATTCGGGAATACGAAAGCCTACTTTCTGATTACGATGAAGCCAATCAGGCTCGATTGGAAAAAGTCATGGCGGAAATGGATGCTCTCAATGCTTGGGAAGTTGAAAGTCAAGTCAAAACAGTCTTGTCTAAATTAGGCTTGAATGATGTGACTCAGAAGGTGGCCGACTTATCGGGTGGGCTTCGTCGTCGGGTACAATTAGCGCAGACCTTGTTAGGAAATGATGACTTGCTACTTCTTGATGAGCCGACCAACCACCTGGACATTGATACCATCGAATGGTTGCAAACCTATCTCAAATCCTCTAAAAAAACTGTTCTTTTCATTACCCACGATCGTTATTTTTTGGACAATCTAGCGACACGCATTTTTGAATTAGACCGAGCTGGTTTGGTTGAATACCAAGGGAATTATCAGGATTATGTTCGATTAAAGGCCGAGCAAGATGAGCGCGATGCGGCCTTGCGTCATAAAAAAGAACAACTTTATAAGCAAGAATTAAGCTGGATGCGCCATCAGCCACAAGCACGCGCTACCAAGCAACAGGCGCGTATCAATCGTTTTCATGATTTGAAGGGGGATTTGGCGCACACGGTAGACGATAGTGAGTTGGAAATCAATTTTGAAACCAGTCGTATCGGGAAAAAAGTGATTGAGTTTGAAGATGTTGACTTTTCATTTCCAAACAAAACTATCCTGCATCACTTTAACCTCTTGGTGCAAAATAAGGACCGTATTGGGATTGTCGGCGACAACGGTATGGGCAAATCTACCTTGCTGAACTTGATTGCAGGCGACTTGCAACCAAGTGCTGGTAAGCTCAGTATCGGAGAAACGATTCGGATTGGCTATTTTTCTCAGCAAATCAAAGGTTTGGATGAAAGCAAGCGCGTCATCAATTATTTACAGGAAGTGGCCGAAGAAGCGCACACGACGTCTGGCATGGTTTCTATTGCAGACTTGCTGGAGCAATTTCTCTTTCCGCGCAACATGCATGGAACCTTGATTGAAAAGTTATCTGGTGGAGAAAAGAAACGCCTCTATCTCTTGAAAATCTTGTTGGAACGCCCAAATGTCTTGCTCTTAGATGAGCCGACAAATGATTTGGACATCGCGACGCTGACCGTCTTGGAAAATTTCTTGCAAAACTTTGCAGGGCCTGTGATTACAGTCAGTCACGACCGATACTTCCTAGATAAGGTTGCCAACAAAATTTTGGCTTTTGAAGAAGGCCAGGTCTGTGAATTCTTCGGAAACTATACGGATTATTTGGATGAAAAAGCCTTTTTAGCTTCTAGTGCAGCCATTTCCCAAGAGAAAAAAGAAAAAGTCAAGCGCGTCCGTGAAGAGAAAAAACGGATGACCTATTTTGAAAAGCAAGAGTGGGGCAGTATAGAGGGGGAAATCAGCACTTTAGAAGACCGCATCGCTGAAATTGAAGAAGAAATGCTAACATGTGGCAGTGATTTTACAAAGTTGTCTGATTTGCAAAAGGAATTAGATGAGAAAAATGACCTCTTGCTTGAAAAGTATGAGCGCTACGAGTATTTGAGTGAATTGGAGAGCTAAGACATGATGCATAAGATGATGATTGCTTATGTCCTGCTCTATATTTTGGTCGTTTTAGGTTCGGCTTTTTATAGTTATTTTAAAAGTAAAAAAATGAACGGTCTACGTTTGGGTCTGACGCTTGTGGCAACCGTATTAGTTGCAGGAAGTCTCTTTTCCTATGTGCAGGCCTATCAGCCTATTCAGATGCTGGGCTTTGCTATTGGATTTACCAGTATTTCCAGCCTGTTTCTCTACAACAGTTTAGTTAGTGAGGGTAATAAATTTAGTGTCACGTTTGGCTTGAGTTTTTTACGCTTAATCATTCATTTGCAGCTGCTTGCTTGTTTGTATATTTTCCGGTAAACAAATTAAAGCGAAAGAGTTACAATTAATGAAAAGGGTTTTGCAAACCTTTTCATTATGATATAATAGAATTAATCATGAAAGTAGGAGATAAGTATGTCTAAAAAAATTATCGGTATCGACTTAGGTGGTACATCGATTAAATTTGCAATTTTAACGCAAGAAGGTGAAATTCAGGAAAAATGGTCTATTAAGACGAATGTCTTGGATGAAGGTAGTCACATTGTGCCGGATATTATTGAAAGTATTCAGCACAAATTGTCTACACACGGTTTAACAAAAGATGACTTTGTCGGAATTGGAATGGGTTCACCCGGTGTAGTGGACAGCCAAGCAGGAACCGTTATTGGTGCCTATAATCTTGATTGGAAAGAACTGCAACCTGTTAAAGAACAAATTGAGTCAGCGCTTGAAATTCCATTCTTCATTGATAATGATGCCAATGTTGCAGCCCTTGGGGAACAGTGGGTTGGTGCTGGTGAGAATAATCCAAACGTTGTCTTCATGACTCTTGGAACAGGTGTCGGTGGCGGCGTTGTTGCAGATGGACGCCTCTTACATGGTGTTGCAGGTGCGGCAGGTGAGCTTGGCCACATCACGGTTGATTTTGATGCGCCGATTGCTTGTACTTGTGGTAAAAAAGGTTGTTTGGAAACTGTCGCATCAGCTACGGGTATCGTTAATTTGACTCGTCGCTACGCAGAAGAATATGCAGGTCAAGCACAACTCAAGAAAATGATTGACGACGGTCAAGAAGTAACTGCAAAAGACGTCTTTGACTTGGCCAAAGAAGGAGACGATTTGGCTCTTATCGTCTATAAGAATTTCTCTCGTTATTTGGGAATTGCTTGTGCAAATATTGCCAGCGTCTTGAACCCAGCCTATATCGTTATCGGTGGCGGTGTATCTGCTGCAGGCGACTTCCTCCTCAAAGGTCTACAAGAAACATACGATGCGAATACTTTCCCACAAATCCGCACATCAACCAAATTATCATTAGCAAACCTTGGTAATGATGCAGGAGTGATCGGCGCAGCATCCCTTGTCTTGAAATAATAAAATAAAAAATACTTCTGATAAATAATCAGAAGTATTTTTTATTGTCGTTCAAATTCAAGTGTTGTTTTATAAAGGGCTAAGGCGACGCCGCCTAAAGAACCACGAAAATCATCATACGGCTCAACTAGAATTATCTGTGGACTGCCGATTAAATTGCTACTGAATTCGTTTAACAGTCGATGTAACTCTATTTCTAAAGTTTTATGATTAAATAATGGACTATGAATAAAAATTTTATTTGCATCAATTAGATTTCCAAGATTGAGTAAGACCTGGACGATATATTTGATAGCTTGGTGAAATAAATTGATAATTTCCCCATCTCCATAATCATAAGCTAAAAAGAGGTGATTTAAGGTGAGCTCTGTTTGGCCATCTAAGATATTTTTTAAAAAGGTACTAACATTGCTTTCAGCTAGTAAAGTTGCTTTTTTGATAAGCCAGCTTTCGCTTGCATAGGTTTGCAAACAGCCCCGCTTGCCACATTCGCAAATTTCCCCATCTGCCTGGACAATTGTATGTCCAACTTCACCTACATTGGGATTGGTTCGGCCATAAATTCGACCTTCATACATATAAGATAAATGCATTCCCCTTCTAAAGTGAAAATAAATAAAGTTATCCTTATTCTCTCCTTTAGAAAAGAGACGTTTAGCCAAAGACATCGCATTTACATTATTTGAGAAGAATACTGGGATTGATAGACTGTTTTTAATAATATCAAGATTAAAGTTTTTCCAAAGAGGATTATTTGTATGTACTTTTCCTTCATTAAAGTAGCGGCCAGGTAGGCATATCCCAATTGCTGTAATGGGTCGGTCACAAAAAGACATAAAATCTGAAAGGTATTGAATATATAATTGATGACCGTTCTCAGAAATTTCAGAGATTAATAAAGTATATTCTTTTTGATACATAATATTTCCTAAATTATCTGCAAGTGTATAGGTAAATTCTCGTTCTGAAATTTCGCTCCCGATATAATAAGAATGGGCTTCTCGTATACTGAGTAGTTTTTTCTTTCGTCCAACCTTGGGCTTTACTTGTGTGCTTTCTCCAATTTCTTCGACGATTCCTTGTTGAATAAGATCAGCAGTAATACTAGTAGTGGTAGCAGGGGTTATGCCTGTAGCAGTAGCAATATCAGTGCGTGAGATTTCTCCGGAAATATAGATCTGCTCTAATACGCTAGAGCGGAGTCTATGTTGGATTTTAGAAGTTTTCATATTCTGTTTAGCTCCTTTTAAACAGTATAAGATATTTTTAAAAAATAATCAATTAATTATCTAATATCTGTTTACCGTGGTAATTGATAACAAAAAAATAAAAAAACTTGACATGACTTTTATTTAGTTATAAAATGTAATTAAATAAAAAGAAAACGCTTCCTTTTGGAAGCTGGGAGAATGGACATGAACGATCTATTACAAAAGAAGTTGTTGCCTGTCGCTATGCGTTTAGGGAATAATAAGTTTATGATTGCGATTCGAGATGGAATTACTTACTCGATGCCGCTTATCATTATTGGCTCTCTCTTTATGATTATTGCGAGTTTCCCTATCTCTGGATGGGAAAAATGGCTTGGAGATATTGGAGTTGCTGGCTATTTGTGGAAAGGAGTAGATAGTAGCTTTGGTCTAGTAGGGCTTGTCTCTAGTTTTGCAACTACCTATACATTAGTGAAACAGTATAAGCAAGATGGAATTCCCGCAGGTATTGTTTCCTTATCAGCATTTATCACAGTGACTCCTTTTATCACTGGTGAAGCAGGCAGTGGGATTCCAACATCTTACATGGCTTCGAAGGGACTTTTTATAGCAATTATTTTAGGATTATTAAATGGGTATATTTATCAATGGTTTTTAAATAAAGATATCCGAATCAGAATGCCAGACGGTGTGCCACCTGCTGTTTCTAAGAGTTTTAGTGCTCTTATTCCAGGTGCGGTCATTATTACTAGTTGGTTGATTCTATTTGGATTCCTTGACAAATGTGGTTTACCAAATGTTCATGACATTGCGCAAGTTGTATTGGGAGGACCACTCGGTTTACTCGGTAGCAATGTTTTAGGTTTGTCTGTTATTGTGGTGCTGAATAGTCTCTTCTGGTTTGCCGGTTTACATGGAGGAAATATTGTAAATAGCGTCATAAAACCAGTTTTATTAGCCAACCTAGATGCTAACCGTACAGCTTATCAGGCAGGAGAAGCATTGCCAAATATCTTTACAAGTGTATTTGTTGATAATTTTGTATTTATCGGCGGTGGAGGAGCTACAATTGGTTTAGTAATTGCTATGTTCTACCTTGCAAGAAAGAAAAATGCAAGTAAACAGATGAAGACACTTTCTCCAGTTACATTTTTGCCAGGTCTGTTTAATATTAATGAACCTACAATGTTTGGTGTACCAATTGTTTTGAATGTATTATTGCTTATTCCGTTTGTTCTAGCACCAATTATCAATCTTTATATTGCATGGGGAGCTATGGCAAGTGGATTAGTTCCATTGACATATACAGATCCAGGTTGGACTATGCCACCAGTGATTAGTGGTCTATTGGCAACAGGAAGTATTAAAGGGGCTATCTTACAGGTATTGCTCATTATTATTGATGTTTTGCTGTATCTGCCATTTATCATGAGTATCGAAAAAGGATTTAAAAAGAACGAGGAAGGATAGTGTGGTGCAATCAGATGAAAAGATTAATTAGTACAAATAGTTCAGAAATTACCAATTTTACAGCAACAGAGTTAAAACAGAGTATTAAAGCTAGTGAAGGACGTACAGTCCTGTCTGAAAATGTTGCAGGAAGAGAATGCTTTATCGGTGATATTACCAGTTCAGAGCTGGCAAAATCATTTGGAGCAGATCTTATTTTGTTAAATGGAGTTGATGTTTTAAATCCAGTAATCAGTGGACTAGAGTGTCCGGCAGACCACATCATAACAGAACTGAAGAATTTAGTAGGAGCTCCTATTGGTGTGAATTTGGAGCCGGTTGATTCGGAAGCGCAATTATTAGAAAGTGTTGAAGAATTACCGATTGGACGGCAAGCGAGAATCGAAACTTTTCAGAAAATTGAGGAACTCGGCTTTGACTTTGTGTGCTTGACTGGTAATCCTGGTACCGGTGTTAGTAACCGACAAATTAAAGAAGCTATTCACTTAGCTAAGACACATTTTTCAGGTCTAATTATTGCAGGTAAAATGCATGGAGCAGGTGTTAATGAGCCTGTAGCGGACTTGGAAACAGCTAAGGAATTCTTACAGGCAGGAGCAGATGTCATTTTAGTACCTGCTGTTGGGACTGTACCTGGTTTCACCGATCAAGAACTGATTGAGGTCGTAAAAGCTGTCCACCAAGAAGATGGGCTTGTTATGAGCGCCATTGGGACAAGTCAAGAAAGTTCCGATCAAGAAGTTGTGAAACAGATTGCTTTACGGAACAAGATATGTGGTGTTGATATTCAACATATTGGAGATGCTGGATTTGGAGGTTTGGCGCCAGTAGAAAATATTTTTGCCTTGAGTCAAGCTATTCGCGGACTCCGCCATACTATTTCTAGAATGGCTCGTTCTGTAAATAGATGAGGGGGAGCTTATGGTGAGCAATAAAAAGAAGGTGTTAATATTGAGTATAGTAGTTACTGCATTGGCTTTAGTAACGGGACTAGATGTTAGTGCTTCTACAAATCTTATTGTCAATGGGGATTTTGAACAAGGTGAAGTAGGATGGAACTCTCGGAATAAAGGGGAGATAAGTTCAATAGAAAGTTATTTAGGAGGAAGTCATTCTGGGGTTTTAACTCCTAATGCTATTTCGAATGGAAAAGCCAATGGGTATATTGGGCAAGTTGTTTCGGTGGAGCCGAATACAACGTATACGGTAACTGCATATGGCAAAACGGATAAAAATGGAGCAGTTGGTTATTTTACTGCACGTTGGTTTGATAATGGTAAGCAGGGGGATATTGTTTTAGGTAAAGACGGGGACACAGTAGACCAACCCATTCAATCCACTCAATGGACTAAGTATAGCTATACTTTTAATTCAGGAAACCATCACAAGGTATTGATTCAATTAGTGAAATGGTCAGATGAGGCAACTACTAAAGTATCTAGTATTTTTATAGACCAGGTTGTTATGACGAAAGAAGAAACTACTTACTATGAAAAATGGCGAGATGATTTTGAAGGTGAAGTATTAAATAGAGATAGTTGGGGTTATGAACTGGGGTCAATTAGGGGGATAGAACAGCAACATTATGTTTCTGATTTACAAAATATTTTTCTTCGTAATGGAGAGTTAGTGCTTAGGGTTACCGATAGACCACAAGAAGACATATACCCTAATCCCAGAAATATTCAATCGAAAGTGATCTATAATTCCGGCAGTGTAAGGACACATGGAAAACAAGAATTTCTATACGGAAAGCTAGAAATTAAAGCAAAACTGCCGCAAGGCAAAGGAGTATTTCCAGCATTTTGGATGCTTGGAGCAGATTTTGTACTAGATGGCAAAATTAATGATAATCAGGGACACGGTTGGCCCTCAACAGGAGAGATAGATATCATGGAGTTGGTGGGGGATGCACAATCAGGTTCATATGCCAATCGCACTGTATATCAGACGCTGCATTACGGTGCAGATCAAAATGATAATGGTAAATTTGCGGGTAATGGTAAGGCATATACATTATCTTCTGGAAGTTTCAATGATGACTACCATATTTTTGCATTAGATTGGTATAAAGACCGAATGGTATGGTTAGTAGATGGTAAAGTGGTACGTACGGTAGATTACTCAAATGATCCTTTGGCTTCGGCAATATTTAATAAACCTCAGTACGCTCAATTGAACTTGGCTATGGGAGGTGCTTGGCCTGGATCTGTTGCAAATAATTTGTCAGGTACAGAGTTTGTTATTGATTATATTTCATATTCTAGGAATGAAGAGCAAGAAATTCAAGCAAAAGAATATTATGATAAGGCACCACAGATAAATGGTGCTACAGATATAACAATTAACAAGGGAGACACTCCAGATTTATTAGCTAAGATATCAACGAATGATAATTCATATATGGTAGATTATTCAATTGATGATGAATTTCAATTTAAAAATACAGGTGGGAATACAAATGTTCGATTGATGGTATCAGGAAAGCAGGAAAAGGAAAAAATTGCTACATTACCGCCAGGTAAGTACAATATTCACTATAGTGCTTTTCCAAATGTAATTGATTTTGGAAGTAGGATTGCAAGAAAGACTGTAACTTTAACAGTTGTAGAGTGAGGAGTGGACGATGGTCATGAAAACTATCATGTTAATTTGTGCTGCAGGAATGAGCACTAGCTTATTAGTGACTAAAATGGAAAAAGCTGCATGGGAAAAAGGAATAGAAGCAGATATATTTGCTGTTTCAGCAATGGAGGCGGATGCAATATTTGCTCAAAAGAAAATAGATGTATTATTATTAGGACCACAAGTCCGATTTATGCTTAATGAATTTCAGGAAAAGCTCAGCGCTCAAGAAGTACCAGTAGAAGTGATTCCGATGGTTGACTACGGGATGATGAATGGAGAAAAAGTGCTAGAGCTAGCTGAAAGTCTAATGAAATAAGGAGGAATCATGGATCAACAATTGGAAGTGATTATGCCTTTAATCATATATGGTGGTGATGCTAAAAGTTCTGCTATGGAAGCAATCCAATTTGCTAAAAAAGGAGAATGGGAGGAGGCTGATCGAAAACTCAAAGAAGCAAAAGATAGCCTCATTCAAGCCCATCATTCACAAACAGAGTTATTGACCAATGAAGCCCGTGGGGAAACAACTACTTTATCTTTGCTGATGGTACATGCCCAAGATCATCTAATGACGAGTATTACATTTGTTGACTTGGCGACTGAGATTATTGAGCTCTATAGAAGTAGAGTGCCATAGCGTCCAGTACCCCTTGTCTTGAAATAACTCACAATCCCTCTTTGTTGGCAAGGAAGGATGTTTTTTTCGGACAAAATTTCTTCTGAATGGTATACTAAAATCATGACAAAAGCAGATAAGATTTTAAAAGAAAATATTGAGCGTATCTTGGCGGAAGGTGTTTTTTCAGAAAATGCTCGTCCGCGTTATAAAGATGGAAATGTGGCCAATTCGAAGTATGTGACAGGTGTCTTTGCCGAGTATGACTTGTCCAAAGGTGAATTTCCGATTACCACTCTTCGTCCAATTCCGATTAAATCAGCAATCAAGGAAGTTTTGTGGATTTACCAAGACCAGTCTAATAGCCTTGATTTACTGGAAGAAAAGTACAATGTCTATTATTGGAATGAATGGGAAGTGGGAGACACGCGCACTATTGGTGAGCGCTATGGAGCTGTGGTGAAAAAACATGATATCATGACTAAAATTCTTAAGCAGCTAGAAGAAAATCCCTGGAATCGCCGGAATGTAATTTCCTTGTGGGATTACGAAGCCTTTGAAGCGACAGAAGGTCTCTTACCTTGTGCCTTTCAGACCATGTTTGATGTGCGACGAGTAGATGAAGATATCTATCTGGATGCGACACTAACACAGCGTTCCAACGATATGCTGGTGGCTCATCACATTAACGCTATGCAATACGTAGCTTTGCAGATGATGATTGCTAAGCATTTTGGATGGAAAGTTGGAAAATTTTTCTACTTCATCAATAATCTGCACATTTATGATAATCAATTTGAACAGGCAGAGGAACTCTTGCGGAGACAACCGACAGCTTGTCAGCCACGTTTAGAATTGCATGTCCCAGATGGAACCAATTTCTTTGATATCAAAGCTGAAGATTTTGAGTTGGTAGACTATGATCCAGTCAAGCCACAACTTAAGTTTGATTTAGCTATCTGAAATAGGAGCACTTGCGAGGTTGGCAAGTGCTTTTTTAGCCATTTTTTGATAGAATGAAAAGGACAGAAAGAGAGAGAGAATGACTAAAAAGATTTCAGCAGTCTGGGCACAGGATGTCAATGGCGTGATTGGAAAAAATCAAACCTTGCCATGGCGCATGCCGGCTGACTTACAGCATTTTAAAGAAACGACGATGGGTCATGTCATGGTCATGGGTCGTGTCACTTTTGATGGGATGGGAGGACGTGTTCTTCCAAACCGTATATCAATTATTCTGACACGAGATAAGAATTTTTCGGTTGACCACCAAGATGTCAAGGTGATGCATTCTGTTCAAGAAATTTTAGACTGGTATGAGAAGCAGGAACAGAATTTGTATGTGATTGGCGGAGCACAGGTTTTCAGAGCCTTTGAACCCTATCTTGATGAAATTATCTTGACAGATATTCATGATGAGTATGAGGGAGATACCTATTTTCCTAGTGATTTTGATTGGTCACACTTCGAAGAAGTGGGAAGTGTTTTCCGGCCAAAAGATGAAAAGAATGCTAGTGATTTTACGGTGAAATATTTTGCCAGGAAAGTGATCTAGCCATGGAAAAAAGTTTATTTGGATTATTTACAGCTTTGTTGTGCGGTATCTGTGTACTTTGCTCACTTCAAGCTTTTCAGAAAAAACGCTATGGCTTAGCAATCATTTTTTTGCTCAACGCTGCGACCAATTTGGTCAATAGCATCCATGCCTTTTACGGCGTATTGTTTTAAAAATATTTAGGGGATTATAATGGCGGGACATAACCAACCAGAATTTATTTATTGTTCATTTTGTGGAAAAAATCAAGAAGAAGTGAAGAAAATCATTGCAGGAAACAATGTCTTTATCTGTAATGAATGTGTCGAATTAGCGCAAGAAATCATTCGCGAAGAGTTAGCAGAAGAAGTCTTGACAGACCTTGCTGACACACCAAAACCACAAGAATTACTCAACATTCTTAACCACTATGTTATCGGACAAGACCGTGCAAAACGTGCTTTGGCAGTAGCGGTTTACAATCATTACAAGCGTATCAATTTCCAAGATAGTCGTGATGAAAACGATGTGGATTTGCAGAAATCCAACATTCTCATGATTGGCCCAACGGGTTCAGGAAAGACTTTCTTGGCTCAAACCTTGGCTAAGTCGCTCAATGTACCATTTGCCATTGCGGATGCAACTTCCTTGACAGAGGCGGGTTATGTGGGAGAAGATGTTGAAAACATTCTTCTTAAATTGATTCAGGCGGCAGATTACAACATTGAACGAGCAGAACGTGGTATTATTTACGTCGATGAGATTGATAAAATTGCTAAGAAAAGTGAAAATGTATCCGTAACACGTGACGTATCTGGTGAAGGTGTTCAACAAGCACTCTTGAAAATCATTGAAGGAACCGTTGCCAGCGTTCCACCACAAGGCGGTCGTAAGCATCCAAACCAAGAGATGATTCAGATTGACACCAAGAATATCCTCTTTATCGTTGGTGGCGCTTTTGACGGTATCGAAGACATTGTTAAGCAACGTTTGGGCGAAAAAGTTATCGGTTTCGGACAAAACAGTCGCAAGATTGATGATGACGCTTCTTACATGCAGGAAATCATTTCAGAAGATATTCAAAAATTTGGTCTGATTCCAGAGTTTATCGGTCGTTTGCCAGTTGTTGCTGCTTTGGAGCAGTTGACGGCAGATGATTTGGTACGTATTTTGACTGAACCGAAAAATGCTTTGGTCAAACAGTACCAGACACTTATGTCTTATGATGATGTGGAATTGATTTTTGAAGAAGATGCTTTGCAAGAAATTGCCAACAAAGCTATTGAACGCAAAACAGGTGCGCGTGGCTTGCGTTCGATCATTGAAGAAACCATGCTGGATGTCATGTTTGACATACCAAGTCAAGAAGAGGTTACGCGCGTGACCATCACAAAAGCAGCCGTTGATGGATTGGAACATCCATTGTTAGAAACAGCCTAGGAGGAAGCATGGAAATCAATACAAATAATGCAGAAATCATGCTAAGTGCCGTTTCTAAGGCTCAGTATCCGCAAGACGACATGCCAGAAATTGCTCTAGCTGGGCGCTCGAATGTCGGAAAATCCTCTTTTATCAATACCTTGCTAGGACGTAAAAATTTGGCCCGTACGTCAAGTAAGCCAGGAAAAACGCAGCAGCTCAACTTTTACAATATTGATGACAAGTTACGCTTCGTGGATGTCCCTGGTTACGGCTATGCCAAGGTATCCAAGTCTGAACGCGCCAAGTGGGGCAAGATGATTGAGGAATACTTGACAAGTCGAGACAATTTGCGCGCAGTAGTCAGCTTAGTAGATATGCGCCATGACCCATCAGCAGACGATATCCAGATGTACGAATTTCTAAAATACTATGAAATTCCGGTTATCATCGTCGCGACAAAGGCGGATAAGATTCCGCGCGGTAAGTGGAATAAGCATGAGTCGGCTATTAAGAAAAAGCTAGATTTTGATTCGTCTGACAAATTCGTTGTCTTTTCATCGGAAACACGCCACGGATTTGACCAAGCTTGGGAAGCGATTTTGGATGAAATCTAATTAACTTAGAAAGAGTTGAGACAAGTTCTCGACTTTTTTCTTGCTCAAATGTGGATTTTTTGTTCATTTACTTGATTGAGAATAGTCTAAATAACGAATGAATAAGATGTCTGATAATTATAAAATTAAGTTTTTTTGATAAAATGTAAAGAAATAGGAGCAAAATACTTGAAAAATCATTGAAAAGTGGTACAATGAATAAGCATTAGATTTGATAAAGAAATACTTATTTATGTCGAGGATTGGCTCGTCGTTTCTACAAGACACCGTAATGTCTAACAATAAGTAAGCGAAGGCTTGCTTGGGTTTCCCTAGTAAAATGTTTTTTGCATTTTACAGCAAGCCTTTTTTGATTTTCAAATTTTAAAATAACAGTCATATCAAAGGAGTTAGGATGAAATTATTAGAAGAACGTATCCTGAAAGATGGAAATGTCTTAGGCGAAGGAATTCTAAAGGTAGACAGTTTTCTGACCCATCAGGTGGATTTTGAGCTGATGCAAGAAATTGGTAAAGTATTCGCTGAAAAATACAAGGATGTAGGCATAACAAAGGTTGTTACCATTGAAGCATCAGGTATTGCCCCAGCGATTTATGCTGCTCAAGCCCTTAATGTTCCCATGATTTTTGCTAAAAAGCATAAAAACATCACTATGACAGAAGGCATTCTGACAGCGGAAGTTTATTCTTTCACCAAACAAGTGACAAGTACCGTTTCTATTGCCGGTAAGTTCTTGCAAGAAGATGATGTCGTTCTAATCGTGGATGACTTTTTGGCAAATGGGCAAGCTGCTAAAGGGTTACTTGAGATTATCCAACAAGCAGGTGCTACGGTCGCCGGTGTTGGAATTGTCATTGAAAAGTCATTCCAAACAGGTCGCGCTTTGCTTGAAGAAGCAGGTGTTCCCGTTACATCGCTTGCACGTATCCAAGAGTTCAAAGACAACACAGTAGTATTTACGGAGGCGGATGCTTAATATGTCACAACAACAAGAACATTCACATTCTCAATCGGCTATCTTAGGCCTACAACACCTCTTGTCCATGTATGCTGGCTCCATCTTGGTACCAATCATGATTGCCGGAGCACTGGGTTATTCAGCCAAAGAATTAACTTATTTGATCTCCACGGATATTTTCATGTGTGGGATTGCGACCTTCTTACAATTGCAATTGCGCAAACAATTCGGTATTGGTCTTCCAGTCGTGCTTGGCTGTGCCTTCCAGTCAGTTGCTCCACTTTCAATCATCGGTGCTAATCAAGGCTCAGGTGCTATGTTTGGTGCCTTGATTGCTTCTGGTATCTACGTGATTGTGGTTGCGGGAGTTTTCTCAAAAATTGCTGAATTGTTCCCACCGATTGTAACAGGTTCGGTTATTACAACAATTGGATTAACCTTGATTCCAGTAGCTATGGGAAATATGGGAAACAATGCTGAGTCACCAACAGCACAAAGTGTCATTTTGGCTCTGACTACCGTTCTCATCATCCTCTTGGTACAAAAATTTGCAACAGGATTTATCAAATCCATCTCAATCTTAATCGGCTTGGTTGGCGGAACAATCTTAGCTGGTTTCATGGGCTTGGTAGATACGGCAGTAGTAGCAGATGCTCCCTGGGTTCATATCCCAACGCCATTTTACTTTGGTGCACCAAAATTTGAAATTACTTCTATTGTGATGATGTGTATCATTGCGACAGTATCAATGGTAGAGTCAACAGGTGTTTACTTGGCGCTTTCTGATTTGACAGATGACCAGTTGGATAGCACTCGTCTGCGTAACGGTTACCGTTCAGAAGGTCTAGCAGTTCTTCTCGGTGGTATTTTCAATACCTTCCCTTATACAGGATTCTCGCAAAATGTAGGGCTTGTACAATTATCAGGGATTAAAACACGTCGTCCAATCTATTACACAGCCGCTTTCTTAGTAATCATTGGCCTCTTGCCTAAATTCGGCGCTCTTGCTCAAATGATTCCAAGTCCGGTTCTTGGTGGAGCTATGCTCGTTCTTTTTGGTATGGTAGCTCTTCAAGGGATGCAAATGCTTAATAATGTAGACTTTGCAGGTAATGAGCATAATTTCATTATCGCGGCGGTCTCTATTTCAGCAGGTGTTGGATTCAACGGTACGAATCTTTTTGCAAGTTTCCCATCAACTGTTCAGATGTTCTTGACCAATGGTATCGTCATTGCTACAGTTTGTGCAATCCTACTTAACCTTGTCTTAAATGGTAAACAACAAGCATAATAACAAGGACATATGCCTT
Source organism: Streptococcus gallinaceus (assembly GCF_040545695.1). NCBI lineage: Bacteria > Bacillati > Bacillota > Bacilli > Lactobacillales > Streptococcaceae > Streptococcus > Streptococcus gallinaceus. Next base: position 29,453 of record NZ_JBEPMK010000003.1, read on the forward strand.
TTGGTATATGTTTTTTTGAAAAGACATTGTTTCCGTTTTCAAAGTGTGATACAATGAAGCAATAAAAGGAGTTGGAGATAATTATGGAATCAACATTTTACAAAAAGGTGACAGCGGCAGTAGAGAAAAAAGAGTCATTATTTGACCGTCATAAAGGCAAATATGCCTTGCGTAGTATGTTTGCTGGTGCTTTCTTGACCATGTCAACTGCTGGCGGAGCCATTGCAGCTGATCAGATTAATCAAGTTCATCCGGTTTTAGGACGATTCACCTTTGCCTTCCTATTTGCTTGGGGATTGATTTATATCCTGTTTTTGAATGCAGAGCTAGCAACCTCAAATATGATGTACTTAACAGCCGGAACCTTTTGGAAGAAAATTTCCTGGCACAAGGCCTTGGTTATTTTACTCTACTGTACTTTGTTTAACTTAATTGGAGCCTTGATTATCGGATTTCTATTTGCCAGAACAAGTTCATTTGCAAGTCTGGACATTCAGTCCTTTATCGCAGGTGGAGTAAAAGCACGTCTTGCTCGACCAAGTGGACTTATTATTCTGGAAGGTGTGTTGACAAATATCTTTGTGAATGTTGCCATCTTGTCCTTCTTGTTAATTGATAACGCAAGTGCTAAAATGTGGATTGCCATCTCAGCAGTATTCCTCTTTGTCTATCTGGCACAAGAACACGTTATCGCCAACTTCGCATCATTCTCTATCGTGAAATTTAGCGTGATTGCAAATCAAGTCGAAAACTTTGGCTGGTTAAATATTTTCCGTGAGTGGACAGCTGCCTTTATCGGAAATTACATCGGTGGTGGTCTGATTGTCGGTCTTTCCTACGCATGGTTTAACCATAATGAAAACAAATATGTAGATTAAATCGAGAAATTCTCGATTTTTTCTATTTTTTGAAAGAAAATACTTGCCTCGACTAGATAAATGTGATATCCTAATAAAGGTTTTGAATAACCGACCTAAGACAGTAGGGGAGCTGGACTCATAAATATCCTACCGAGGCACAAAACGTAACTTAAAAATTTGTAACGTATTGTACTTTCGTGTCTAGGTTTAGGTGCGATTTTTTTGTGCCTATCCCAAAATAAAAACGGAGGTAAACTAAATGTCAGAAGCTATTATTGCTAAAAAAGCCGAATTAGTAGACGCTGTTGCTGAGCAAATGAAAGCAGCTACATCTATCGTTGTAGTTGACGCGCGTGGTTTGACTGTTGAACAAGATACAGTTCTTCGTCGTAACTTGCGTGGTGAAGAAGTTGAGTACAAAGTTATCAAAAACTCAATCTTGCGTCGTGCTGCTGAAAAAGCTGGTCTTGAAGGACTTGCAGAAATGTTCGTAGGACCATCTGCAGTTGCATTCTCACAAGACGCAGTTGCTCCAGCTAAAATCATCTACGATTTTGCAAAAACTGCTGATGCTCTTGAAATCAAGGGTGGTGCTGTTGAAGGTAAAGTTTCTTCAAAAGAAGAAATCGAAGCACTTGCAACATTGCCAAACCGCGAAGGTATGCTTTCTATGCTCCTTTCTGTACTTCAAGCGCCAGTTCGCAACGTTGCATACGCTGTCAAAGCGGTTGCAGAAAAAGAAGACGCAGCTTAATGCGTACATTAGCAGCCTAAGGTTGCAAACAATTATTTATTAAAAACAATTTGGAGGAATTCACAATGGCATTGAACATTGAAAACATTATTGCTGAAATTAAAGAAGCTACAATCCTTGAACTTAACGACCTCGTTAAAGCTATCGAAGAAGAATTTGGTGTAACTGCAGCTGCTCCTGTAGCTGTTGCTGCAGCTGGTGGTGCTGCTGAAGAAGCTAAAGACTCATTTGACGTTGAATTGACTGCAGCTGGCGACAAAAAAGTTGGCGTTATCAAAGTTGTACGTGAAATCACAGGCGAAGGTCTTAAAGAAGCTAAAGCTCTTGTTGACGGTGCACCATCTGTTCTTAAAGAAGGTGTTTCTGCAGCTGAAGCTGAAGAAATCAAAGCTAAATTGGAAGAAGCTGGAGCTTCAGTTACTCTTAAATAATAGAGTAACTACTCAAGTAGCTTAACAAATAAAACACTATTCCTCGGAATGGTGTTTTTTGTTAGTTGATTTGATACTAAATTAGTAGTTAGAACCTCCCCACCCCTCTTTTTTTTCAGTTTTTTGTTATAATAGTGTTCGAAAAGTGAGGTAGACTAATGGAGTTTAATTTAGAAGAAGTCAAGGTTTTTGAGAACTATGAGATTAGCAAGTGGGAAGAGGGGGAAGTGACCTTAGAGACGCGGGTTGTTGATTCTTCTTTAAATTACTACGGAAATGCTCATGGTGGCTACCTTTTTACTCTCTGCGATCAGGTCAGCGGTCTGGTATCTATTTCGACAGGATTTGAGGCGGTCACGCTCCAGTCCAACATCAACTATCTTCGGGCAGGTCGTCTGGGAGATAAGCTGACTGTTATTGGTTCTTGTGTTCACAATGGTCGTACGACAAAGGTTGTGGACGTTCATATCAAAAATGAAAATGGTGAAATGGTGACAACGGCTATTTTTACCATGTTTGTAACAGGTAAACGTGAAAAATAAAATGGAACTCTCAGACTAGTGCTGAGGGTTTTGTTTTGGGAAGATTTCTATGATATAATACCCTTATGATTTCAGGAATTGTTAACTTAAAAAAAGAGGCTGGCATGACCAGCCACGATGCTGTTTTTAAACTCAGAAAAATTGTACAGGAAAAGAAGATCGGTCATGGAGGTACACTTGATCCGGATGTAACGGGAGTCTTGCCGATTGCGCTTGGGAAAGCTACACGCTTGATTGAGTACATGCAAGAAGAAGGGAAGGTCTACGAAGGAGAGGTCACGCTTGGATTTTCTACTACGACAGAAGATGCTAGTGGAGAAGTAGTTGCAGTGGCTCCGGTTGATGAAAAACTGACAGAAGAAGACATTGATCGTGCCATGCAGTCGTTTGTGGGAACCATTATCCAAGTTCCTCCCATGTACTCAGCGGTTAAGGTCAACGGGCGAAAATTGTACGAATACGCTCGTGCCGGGGAGACGGTTGAGCGTCCGCAGCGTGAGATTTCTATTTACGCTTTCGAGCGAACTAGCTCGGTGACTTTTGAAAATGGCTGCGCACGGTTTGATTTTCGAGTAAAATGCGGAAAAGGGACTTATGTACGGACCCTATCTGTGGATTTAGGGAAAAAATTAGGCCTAGAGAGTCATATGTCACGCTTGGTTCGTACGGGTTCAGCTGGAATGTCACTTGATACAGCCGTGACTCTTTCAGAAATTGCAGACCTTGTCGACAAGGATGACTGGTCATTTTTGCAACCGATTGAAAATGGGATTGGAGATTTGCCGATTGTTGAATTAACTGCAGAAGAATTGCGCGAAGTCGGATTCGGTCGCTTTTTAGAGCTGAATCACACTGCGAAACGCTTAGCAGCTTTTCATCAAGGAAAATTAGTGGCAATTTTAGAAAAAAGAGAGCAACTATATAAGCCAAACAAGGTTTTTATAGAAGTTTTTTAGACTAATTTGTGATAAAATAAGGCGTTATGGAAATTATTACAATTAAAAATGAAGAAAATTTGAGAGGGATGGAGCCAACAGTCCTAGTTCTAGGTTACTTTGACGGGATTCACCGTGGGCATCAAGCCCTCTTTTCGCGTGCTCGGGCTATTGCGGATGAAAGGGGACTGACAGTGACTGTACTGACTTTTCCGGAGTCTCCGAAGCTAGCTTTTTTGCGGTTTTCTCAGGACTTGTTGCTGCATTTGACTAGTAGCGAGAAGCGCTATCAACTCATGGAGCAGGCCGGTGTTGACCGATTGATACTCAAAGAGTTTACTAGTGAATTTTCTAAGCACACGGCAGAGGAGTTCGTGGACAAGTACATTACTTCTCTCAATGCTCAAGTTGTCGTGACAGGGTTCGATTATCATTTTGGAAATAGCAGAGCGACAGTAGAAGAGTTGGACCGTTTATTTGCTGGACAGGTCGAGGTTGTCGATGAGGTCCAGTTCGAAGGGGAAAAAATTTCTTCAACCCGCATTCGTCAGGCAATCCTTGAAGGAAATATGGCCTTGGCAAATGAATTACTGGGTTATCCATTTTCGACTGAAGGAATTGTGGTTCATGGTGATGCACGTGGTCGGACAATTGGGTATCCAACTGCCAATCTTGCCCCTTTTGACCGCGTATATTTGCCATCTGATGGTGTTTATGTAGCAGATGTGGAAATTGAAGGTACTATTTATCGGGCCATGGCAAGTGTTGGAAAGAATGTAACCTTTGATGGAACTGAGTTGCGTCTAGAAGCTCATATTTTTGATTTTGAGAAAGAAATCTACGGTGAAAAAATCACCATCTACTGGCTAGACAAGATTCGAGATATGGTCAAATTTTCAGGCATCGAGGAATTGATGGAACAAATGAAAAAAGACGAGACAATTTCTCTTAATTGGAGACCAAGAAAAAGCTTGTAATCACTGTTGAACTATTGTATAATTATATAAGAAGAAATACGTAGAAGGGATGCATATGATTACACTATTCTTATCACCGAGTTGTACAAGTTGTCGTAAAGCACGCGCTTGGTTGACCGGGCATCAAGTACCTTTTACTGAGCATAATATCATGACTAGTCCGTTAACAGCGGATGAATTGCGTAATATTCTGGCTTTAACAGAAAACGGCACAGATGACTTGATTTCAACTCGCTCAAAAATCTTTCAAAAGTTAAATGTCGATGTGGATGAGTTATCCATTTCGCAGTTGATTAGTTTGATTGAAACCTACCCAAGCTTGCTTCGTCGTCCCATTATTTTGGATGAAAAACGGATGCAGATTGGCTTCAACGAGGATGAGATTCGCGCATTTTTGCCAAGGGGTTACCGAAAGCAAGAACTGAAAAACGCAACATTACGAGCAGAAATAGGATAGATATGGACAAGAATTATTCATATCCACTTGATTTTTCTTGGAGCACAGAGGAGCTTTCCTCCGTGCTTTCTTTTTTGAATCAAGTGGAAAAAGCATATGAGGGTGGCGTTGAGGCAAGCATCTTGCTAGAGCGCTATCGTGCATTTAAAGAAGTTGTAAAAAGCAAAGGCCAAGAAAAGCAGATTGATCGTGAATTCCAAGAAGTTTCTGGTTACTCCACCTATCAAGCCGTTCAGGCGGCTAGAGAAAAGCAGAAAGGAGTTCTCCGCCTTGGCAACAGTCGCAGATAAATACACATTTGCTCAGAAAATCGTCAGAGATGCTGGTGGATTTTTGCGTCAACATCTCTACGATGAATTGACAGTTGAAGTCAAATCCAATTTTGCAGATTTGGTAACGCATTTGGATAAGGAAGTACAGACAAGTATGACCCAGCAAATTCTCTCCGCATTTCCAGATGATTTGATTTTTGGCGAAGAGGATGAAAATCGTGCACCGATTGAGAAAGGGAATGTATGGGTTATTGATCCCATTGACGGGACGGTAAATTTTATCGTGCAAAAAACGGATTTTGCGGTGCTGTTGGCTTATTTTGAAGACGGTGTTGGCCTATTTGGTCTTATATATGATGTGACCAATGATTTGCTTTACCATGGCGGGGGCGAGTTTCCGGTCTTGGTCAATGACGAACAGCTACCTTTTAGTACCGACAAGGCGTTTTCACAGGGTTTGATTGGGATAAATGCAGGGCTGGTTGAGCAAAATTATGCAGGTCTAGCCAATTTTTCTCGTCAATTTTTGGGGACACGCTCGATTGGTAGTGCAGGTCTGAGTTTTGCGCATGTTCTTACACAGCGGCTTTTGGTTCATACTTCCTACGTCTACCCTTGGGATTATGCGGCAGCGAGTATTTTAGGCCAAAAGCTGGGCTATGTCCTTTTAAATGTAAACGGAGAAAAGCCAAGTTTTACGGGAAGAGAGCATGTGGTACTCATCGCTAAATCAAAAGTAAATGAAATGAAAAGGTATCTACAGTAATGCAATTACCTGCAAAATTTATTGAAAAATATGAGCAACTACTCGGTCAAGAAGCACAGGCATTTTTTGACAGTTTTGAGCAAGAACCGATTTCTGGTTTTCGGACCAACCCGCTCAAGGAGACGCAGCAAGAGTATGCGGATAAGATTCCCCATATGGAGTGGTCTTATTACGGGAAGGTATCAGGCAAATCCCCTGAGCATGTGACAGGCTTGGTTTATTCGCAAGAACCCGCAGCGCAGGTGGTCGGCCAAGTTGCTCACCCGCAAGCTGAGATGAAGATTCTAGATTTGGCAGCAGCACCAGGTGGCAAGTCCACGCACCTGCTCTCTTATCTAGAAAATACAGGTTTATTAGTCAGCAATGAAATTTCAACCAAACGTTCTAAGATCTTAGTAGAAAACATTGAACGCTTCGGAGCCAGGAATGTGGTGGTAACTAATGAATCTGCGGATCGATTGGAAAAAGTATTTTCAGGTTATTTTGATTTGATCGTGCTAGACGCTCCTTGCTCAGGTGAAGGGATGTTTCGAAAAGATCCTGATGCCATGCGATATTGGGATGAGAATTATCCAGCTCAATGTGCGGAGCTTCAGCGAGAAATCTTACAATCAGCCCTGAAAATGCTCCGTCCTGGAGGTAGTCTGATTTACTCGACCTGTACTTGGTCTACAGAGGAGAATGAGGAAGTGATTCAGTGGCTGTTGGATAGCTACGATATGGAGTTAGAGGAACTGGAAAATGTGAACGGGACTGTTTCTGGTCTAATTCCGGGAACCTTGCGGATGTACCCTCATCATTTTAAGGGAGAAGGGCAATTTGTAGCCCGTCTTCGCTTATTATCTAGTGAAGTGTCGTCAGAATTCAAGCCAGCTAAGAGTAATCTCAGTCGTGAACAGAGTCAACTCTGGCAAGAATTTGCCAAGGAAAATCTCAAGGTTCAGATCAATGGTACTTTACAGGTATTTGGTGATCAGCTTTATCTATTGCCGGATGGTTTGCCAGATTTGAGTAAGCTGAAAATTGCTCGAAATGGGCTGCATCTAGGGACTTTCAAGAAGAAGCGATTTGAACCTAGTTTTGCTCTGGGACTTGCCTTGCATAGCCAAGAAGTTGTCCGTCGAGTAGACATTTCAGAAGTGGATTTTCAGCAATATGTGGCTGGAAATGTTGTCAAGGTCGCGTCAGATTTACCAAATGGTTGGTATCAAGTGGCGATAAATGGCAATGGTCTCGGCTTTGCGAAAGTGGTCTCAGGAACCTTGAAAAATACCTTCCCAAAAGGCCTTCGATTTCAGGTTTAAAAGGGGCTTGCTTTAAGGAAAAATTCTTTGCATAGCCTCATTTTATGTGTTATAGTAGAACTGTACCGTGACTTGTAAAATTTTTGTAAATCGTCTGATTTTCAAGAACGGTCATAAAAAAAAAAGGATACAAAAGATGAAAAAAAAGCATAAGCTTGGTGCCCTTGCGCTATTGTTGAGTGCGGGTGTTGCCCTAACTGCTTGTTCTAGTTGGATTGATCGTGGTGAGTCTATCACTGCAGTCGGATCAACAGCACTTCAACCTCTGGTAGAAGCCGCTGCAGATGAGTTTGGTAGTACCAATATTGGTAAATCAATCAATGTGCAAGGTGGTGGTTCTGGTACAGGGTTATCACAGGTTCAGTCTGGTGCCGTTGAAATCGGAAACAGTGACCTCTTTGCTGAAGAAAAAGATGGGATTGACGAAAGCAAGTTGAAGGATTATCAAGTAGCTGTAGCTGGTTTGGCTGTTATCGTCAATAAAAAAGTTGATGTGAAAGATATTACTACGGAAGAACTCCGCAAAATCTTCACAGGAGAAATTACCAACTGGAAAGAACTAGGCGGAAAAGACTTGGATATTTCTATCATCAACCGTGCATCTAGTTCTGGTTCTCGTGCGACCTTCGATGCAGTTGTCATGGATGGTCAATCTGCCGTTCAGAGTCAAGAGCAAGATTCAAACGGGATGGTTAAGTCTATCGTAGCTCAAACACCAGGTGCGATTTCTTACCTAGCCTTTGCTTATCTAGACGACTCAGTTAAAACGATTAAGCTGAACGGTTACAAACCAACCGCTGAGAATGTCACAACAAATAATTGGCCAATTTGGTCATATGAGCATATGTACACACGAGGCTCTGAGGACAAATTAACCAAAGAATTTATCGAATACATGATGTCTGAAGAAGTGCAAGGTGGTATTGTATCAAGCATGGGTTACATTTCAATCCATGATATGAAAGTGACGAAGGATGCTAACGGAAAAGTTAGCAAGATTGGAGAGTAAATATGAAAAACGAAGAACTCGCGAAAAAATTGGCTTCTCCATCGAAAAATTCTCGCTTGGAGCGCTTAGGAAAAACAATCACTTTTCTTTGCTTAGCCTTGATTGTTTTTATTGTCTTTATGATTTTGATTTTCGTTGCCCAACGTGGTTTGTCTACCTTCTTTGTAGACGGCGTTAATCTAGCTGATTTCTTGTTCGGTTCAAAATGGGAACCAAGTGCCAAAATTTTTGGTGCACTTCCAATGATTTCAGGTTCCTTTATTGTAACGATTTTATCAGCAGTAGTCGCAACACCGATTGCCATTGGAGCAGCTGTCTTTATGACTGAAATTTCTCCGAAGCGTGGTGCTAAAATTCTGCAACCTGTTATCGAGTTGTTGGTCGGTATTCCATCCGTGGTTTATGGATTTATCGGTCTTCAAGTCGTAGTACCTTTTGTTCGTAGTATTTTTGGTGGTACTGGTTTTGGAATTTTGTCAGGGGTCTTTGTCCTCTTTGTTATGATTCTGCCAACAGTAACCTTTATGACTGTAGATAGCTTGAAGGCTGTACCTCGCCATTACCGTGAGGCTAGCTTGGCTATGGGAGCAACCCGTTGGCAAACCATTTGGCGCGTTGTCTTAAACGCTGCAAAACCTGGTATTTTCACTGCAGTCATCTTCGGTATGGCTCGTGCATTTGGTGAGGCTTTGGCCATTCAGATGGTGGTGGGTAACTCAGCAGTTGTTCCAACTTCATTGACAACGCCAGCGGCAACCTTGACTTCTGTCCTAACCATGGGAATTGGTAATACTGTAATGGGAACTGTCCAAAATAATGTTTTGTGGTCACTCGCCTTGGTATTGTTGCTCATGAGTTTGGTCTTCAATATGATTATGAAATTGATTACAAGAGAGGGTAAGAAAAACTATGCACGCTAAAAAAATGGATAAGCTGGCAACGGGCATTCTTTATGCTATTGCCTCCGTTATCGTCTTGATTTTGACCTCTCTGATTCTCTATATCTTGCTCAGAGGGATTCCGCATATCAGCTGGCATTTCTTGACAGGGAAATCATCTTCTTACCAAGCTGGTGGAGGGATTGGAATTCAACTCTATAATTCCTTCTTCCTGTTAGTCGTAACCTTGCTCATCTCTGTTCCATTGTCAACAGGAGCAGGTATCTACTTGGCTGAATATGCTAAAAAAGGACCAGTGACAAACTTCATTCGTACGTGTATTGAGATTTTGTCTTCACTTCCATCAGTGGTCGTTGGTCTCTTTGGTTATTTAATTTTCGTTGTTCAGTTTGAATATGGATTTTCTATCCTTTCAGGTGCCTTGGCGCTAACTGTCTTTAACTTGCCACAAATGACTCGTACTGTAGAAGATAGTTTGCGTACGGTTCACCACACGCAACGTGAAGCAGGTCTGGCACTTGGATTGTCACGTTGGGAATCTGTCCTTCATGTTGTTATTCCCGAAGCTCTTCCTGGTATCGTAACTGGTATCGTCCTTGCTTCTGGTCGTATCTTTGGTGAAGCAGCCGCCCTCATTTATACAGCTGGTCAGTCAGCACCAGCGCTTGATTGGTCTAACTGGAATCCACTTTCTGTAACCAGCCCAATCTCTATTTTCCGTCAGTCAGAAACCTTGGCTGTACACATTTGGAAGGTAAATAGTGAAGGTACTATTCCTGATGCGACGCAAGTGTCGGCAGGAAGTGCAGCAGTGCTCTTGATTTTCATTTTGATTTTCAACTTAGCTGCGCGCCGCTTGGGTAGCATTCTTCACGCCAAATTGACTTCCGCTTCTTAAAAGGAGAAGAAATGACTGAATATAACTGGAATGAACGCCATATCATTACCTTTCCTCAGGAAAAAATTGCTCTTGAAACCAAAGACCTTCATGTCTACTATGGTGGAAAAGAAGCCAACAAGGGAATCGATATGCAGTTTGAAAAAAATAAAATTACGGCCTTGATTGGACCATCTGGATGTGGGAAATCAACTTACCTCCGTAGTTTGAACCGCATGAATGACGCCATCGATATTGCCAAAGTAACGGGTGAAATTCTTTATCACGGCATCGATGTCAATCGTCCTGATATGAATGTCTATGAAATTCGTAAGCATATCGGTATGGTGTTCCAACGTCCGAATCCATTTGCCAAATCTATTTACAACAATATCACCTTTGCACATGAACGTATGGGGGTGAAAGACAAGCAAGTATTGGATGAAATCGTAGAAACATCTCTGAAACAAGCTGCTCTTTGGGACCAAGTCAAGGATGACTTGCACAAGTCTGCTTTGACCTTATCAGGTGGTCAGCAACAACGTTTGTGTATCGCTCGTGCGATTTCTGTAAAACCAGATATCCTTCTTATGGATGAGCCGGCTTCAGCCCTTGACCCAATTGCCACTATGCAACTGGAAGAAACCATGTTTGAACTGAAAAAGGATTATACCATTATCATCGTGACACACAACATGCAACAGGCCGCTCGTGCGAGTGACTATACGGCATTCTTCTATTTGGGAGACTTGATCGAGTATGACAAGACTGCCAATATTTTCCAAAATGCCAAGTTGAAGTCTACAAGTGACTATGTATCAGGTCACTTTGGTTAGAAAGGGATAAAATGACAGAACCGATTATTCAAGTAAAAGATTTATCTGTTTATTACAACCAGAAAAAAGCCCTCAACAGCGTGTCAATTGATTTTTATCCGAATAAGATTACAACTCTCATTGGACCTTCAGGTTCAGGGAAATCAACACTTTTACGTTCTATCAACCGCATGGGTGACTTGAACCCAGAAGTGACCTTGACAGGAGCTATTAATTACAATGGTCGCAACATCTACAGTCCACGGACAGATACAGTAGACTTACGTAAGGAAATTGGGATGGTTTTCCAACAACCCAATCCTTTCCCAATGTCTATCTATGAAAATGTGGTCTACGGCTTGCGAATCAACGGGATTAAGGACAAGCAAATCTTGGATGAAGCTGTTGAAACCTCTTTGATTGGGGCATCTATCTGGGATGAGGTGAAAGATCGTCTTCATGATTCTGCACTTGGTTTGTCAGGTGGTCAGCAGCAACGTGTCTGTGTGGCTCGGGTATTGGCAACCAGTCCAAAAGTGATTCTTTTAGACGAACCAACATCAGCCCTTGACCCTATTTCTGCAGGTAAAATTGAAGATACCCTTTATGGATTGAAAGAAAAATATACCATGGTAGTAGTCACACGTTCTATGCAGCAGGCATCACGTATTTCGGACTACACTGGTTTCTTCTTGGACGGTGATTTGGTTGAATACAACACAACTAAGGACATGTTCTTGAACCCAGCAAATAAAGAAACTGAAGACTATATTACAGGTAAATTTGGCTAGAAATTAGTCAAGAGAAGAAAGAGGCCACAATGTTACGTTCACAATTTGAAGAAGAATTAGCGAAATTGCACAATCAATTCTATGCAATGGGAAATGAAGTCCTAGGACAAATCAACAAAACGGTTCGCGCTTTCATTACTCACGACCGTGAGATGGCAAAAGAAGTGATTGAAGCAGATGCGAAAATCAATGATTTTGAGGTGAAATTGGAGCAAAAATCACTTGAAATTATTGCTCTCCAACAACCAGTTTCAACAGACCTCCGTACGGTTATCACTGTTTTGAAAGCAACCAGCGATATCGAGCGTATGGGTGACCATGCTGCTGCGATTGCTGAAGCAACTATCCGTATGAAAGGTGAATTGCGTATCCCAGAAGTTGAGCAAGAAATCAATAAAATGGGTAAAGAAGTGCGTAAATTTGTTGAATCTGTCTTGGATTTGTATCTCAACAGTGGAAATGGAAACGAAGAGCAAGCTTACGAAATTGCTGCTCATGATGAAATCGTCAACCATTACTTTGATAGCATCCGTGAATTGGCAACTGCCGAAATTCGTAAAAATCCAGATGCCATTATTGCAGGTCGCGATTATTACCAAGTCATTTCTTACTTGGAACGAATTGGTGATTATGCTAAAAATATCTGTGAGTGGGTTTGCTACATCAATACAGGTAAAATTACAGAATTATAATAAAAATGAAAAAACCGGGAGACCGGTTTTTTTTGCTGCCTTTATTTTTCTTCTCATGTAAACGTTTCAGTCTCTTGCATTCTGTTTTCAGAGTAGTAGACTAGTAGGTGAGGTGTTTTCATGAAATTATACGTGCAATTAATGATTATTTTGTGTTTTTCATTTGCTGGTGAGGCGATTTCGACTTTGTTTCACTTGCCAGTTCCTGGTAGTATTATCGGTTTGCTCTTGCTTTTTATTGCCCTAGAAATGAAATGGATTCGTTTGCGGCATATTGATAAGGTGGGGAGTTTCCTTTTGGCGAATATGACCATTCTCTTTTTACCACCTACTGTTGGGATTATGGAGAATTTCACAGCTATCAAACCTTATTTACTTCCGATTAGTTTGATTATTGGTGGAGCTTTGGTCTTAAATATGGTGGTTATTGCATTTGTTGTTGGCTTCATCAAAAATCGGTACGAAGGCGACTTTGAGGAGGGCAAGTAAATGGCAGAGCTATTTTCGAGCCCAATGTTTGGGCTTATGGCCAGTATCGTGGCTTATTTTATAGGAATGATGATTTTTAGACGGTTTCCGCATCCGTTGACTACGCCTTTATTGCTTGCTACGGTGATTTTGATTGCTTTCTTGAAATTTTTAGGTATTTCTTACAAGGATTATTACGTTGGCGGGTCGTACCTAACCACTCTTATCGCCCCTTCAACGGTAGCGCTAGCTATTCCTCTCTATCGGACTTTTCATCTGATGAAGCATCATGTACGTAGTATTTTATTGTCAAGTTTTCTAGCTTGTCTGGCCAATACTTGCTCTACGGCTGCTATTGCGAAAGTTTTTGGGATGAATTATTTTCTAGCTATTTCTCTTTTTCCAAAATCCGTGACGACAGCTATGGCGATTGGAATTACGGATAAGATGGGTGGAATGATGACCATTACCTTGGTCGTAGTCGTTATCACTGGAATACTGACCAGTGCCCTCGGGCCAGTTATCTTGAAAGTGCTGAAAGTAGAAGATCCTGTGGTGATTGGCTTGGCCTTGGGAGGGACAGGACATGCTGTGGGAACAGGAGCTGCGCTACAATATGGACGAGTAGCAGGAGCCATGGCTGGCTTGTCAATTGGTATTACAGGTATCATGTACGTCCTTGTCAGTCCAATAGTGGCGCAGTTGATTTTAAAGTAAATAAATAGAGGCTAGGACAAAGTTCCTAGCCCATTTTTGTCTATAAAATTTGTAAAATAATCTGTGCCCAAAACCAACTTAGAGGCATGACCAAGATCATGGCAGGTATCATATCTGCCACTGGAAAGAGTTTGACTTGAATCATCCTAAAACCAGTTGCCAGCATGAGAAATCCACTGCAAGCTTTGAAATCAGCTATCATGTCAGGTGTTGTCATAGGGACAATAAAGCGAGCCAGATAAAAGAGAAGGGTGAAAAAGAGGAATTGGGGAATAGCGATTAAAGATACGATATAGCCCAGATTGCAGGCAAATATCGCGGCTGTGAAAAAGTCTAAAATTGACTTTGAGATGAGAATAGTCGCCTCTCCTGACATACCGGCATCCAAACTACCATAAATTCCAGTGCCGCTAGCATAAAAGAGGACGATAACAGTCAATAAGCTAGCTAAAAATTCTTCATGAGGTATGTCCCGTGGCTGTTCAGGCAGGATTTTAGTCATAGCCTTTTCCATCAAAAGTCCTACTTGGTTGATTTTATCGCCCAAGTTTAAAACCAATCCTAAGCCTGTTCCGATAACGAGGGAAAAAATGACAGCGGGCATAAATTTCATTCCAGCGATGGAGGCGATTCCCATGCCCATCGAGCAAATTCCAAAAATTAGATTGATTTGTGTTTTAAATTCTTCCGTCAGTTTGTGTCCGACCAAGCCGCTCAAAATCCCTCCAAAAACGATGGAGAGAGAGTTTATAATCACGCCAGTTGGCATATGGTATCTCCTCAATTTTTTATCTTGTTCTATTTTATCACTGAAAAACAGAATTTCAAGGGTATTTCAACAATTTATGTAAAAAAATACAAATATTGAAATTGAGTTGATTTTTTTATCAAAAAATTCTGAAAAATATGAAAATTATGTTTACCTTAGCTAAAGAATTAGTGTAAAATAACATAAATATTCAAATCTATGAGAGAAGATAGACGAAGTCTATGGTTTAAGACAAGAGACAGAGAGCGCCTAAGGGTGAGACGGTGTGCAATCCTTGAACCCCACATTCTCGAGTGCTTAGGCGAAGCTGGTTGGTACAGTGTGTAGTATAAGTCGGGTGGTTTCGTTAGCGACTAGGAGTCTCGAACTTCATGAGGGTTATCAAGCGATTGATGGCCGAATAAAGGTGGAACCACGTTTTCAGCGTCCTTACAAATGTATTTTTGTGAGGATTTTTTTAACTCTCATGACAAGAAAGGAAGAACGATGATAAGAGGACTAAGACAAATCGATGCTTATGTTGCCGGCGCTCAGCCAAGTGGTGACAAGATGATTAAACTGAACACCAACGAGAATGCTTATGAGCCTAGCCCAAAGGTGCTAGAGGCGTTTGCTCATTTTGATGGGAATTGTTTGCGTAAATATTCAAGTTTGGACCAGGCTGTGTTTCGAGAGGCTTTATCTAAGCAACTTCAAGTTCCGGCTGACCAAATTATCGTCGGAAATGGCTCAGATGATATCTTATCTATGGCCTTTCTAGCTTTCTTTAATGACGATTTACCAGTGCTTTTTCCAGACTTAACTTACGGATTTTACAAGGTATGGGCTGACCTTTATCATATTCCATTTAAGGAGATTCCTTTGACAGCGGACTTTAAGATTGATGGGGCAGACTATCACGTGCCAAATGGAGGTATCATCATCACAGATCCAAATGCGCCAACGGGTATTTTCAAACCTTTGGACGAGATTGAGAAAATTATTCAGGCTAATCAGGATGTGGTGGTTATTGTAGATGAAGCCTATATCAATTTTGGTGGTCAGACAGCTCTTTCCTTGCTTGAAAAATACGATAATCTTTTCATCACGCGAACGTTCTCAAAAGATGCTGCTTTTGCTGGTTTGCGGGTTGGATACGGTGTCGGAAACCCCAGGCTCATAGCAGTTATCAATGCTATCAAGAATTCTGTCAATCCCTATAACCTTGATGCTCTTGCTGAGAAATTAGCGACAGTTGCGGTAGAAGACTGGCTTTACTATGAGGGGACTTGTCAGAAAATCATGACGACTCGTGATTGGTTTGCACAAGAATTAGTTGATTTGGGCTTTGAGGTGCTACCAAGTCAGACCAATTTTGTCTTGACTAGGCCGCAGACCGTTAGTGCCAGCCATTTGTTCCAAAAACTACAAGAAAAA
The DNA here is from genome assembly GCF_040545695.1 of Streptococcus gallinaceus. Classification (NCBI taxonomy): domain Bacteria; kingdom Bacillati; phylum Bacillota; class Bacilli; order Lactobacillales; family Streptococcaceae; genus Streptococcus; species Streptococcus gallinaceus. Next base: position 45,204 of record NZ_JBEPMK010000003.1, read on the forward strand.
GAAATCTATGTCCGCTATTTTCCAAAGGTAGCGAGGCTCAAGGACTACCTTCGCATTTCCATCGGAACGCAGGCGGAAATGGAAGAAGTGATGTCGGAAATCAGGAGGATTTGCGGATGAAGAAGATGACCTTGCCGCAGGGCATGCATGATAAGTTGTTTAAGCGATCGCGGGTGACCTACAAGATTGAACACGCTATCAGCGATTCGCTGATGGAAAAGGGGCTTAATCGGATTGAGACGCCGACCATGGAGCATTTCGAGGTTTTTTCGAATCAGGTATCCAGTCAACACCACAATCTGTTTGATACGGAAGGACAGCTCTTGAGTTTGAGACCAGATGTGACTAGTCAAATTGACCGTGTTATTGCTTAGACCAAGGTTCAAACTCCGGTGAAATTTTCCTATTCGGGTAAGGTATTTCAACGTCACGAAGATCTGAGAGGACTGACAAATGAACACACACAGGCAGGTGTGGAAATGATTGGCTATCCAGTGCAACTAGCTGTCGAAGAAGTTCTCTTGTCTGCCAAGGAAGCCTTGGATGTGGCAAAATTGGACCAAGTAACGTTTGAATTATCCCATGCGGCCATTTTAGAAACGGTCTTTGAAAGTATGACGCTTGCTGATAATGAATTACAGAATTTTAAGCAGGCAATCCAAGATAAGAATGTGACCGGGCTGAAGGAATTTACCCTGGCGCATCCGAGTGAATTTGATGGCTTTATCAGTCAGCTTCCGTTCTTGTTTGAGGATTGGAAAGAGGCGCTGGAGCAGGCGCGTAAGCCCGTGCCTTATTATTATACAGGACTCATGTTCAAAGTCTTTGGCGATAAGGCGCCTGATGTGACCACTTATGTGCGTCATGGGGTGGCTGACTTGGGTGTGGTTGGAAAGGATGTGCTCATCGAACATCCGACGGGCTATCTTGAAATGTTGGATCTGAATTTTGGACTTTGTAAATTTGCGGTGGCATCAACGGCAGACTACGGCCCGTCTGATCATAAGCGCAAGCGTATTGCGACCAAATATCCGACCGTGGCGAAAAATCACTTTGCCCAAAAAGGGTGAAGATGTGAAATCATTTCCACCCAAGGGTCAGTTGAGATTGCGCCTGTCATTGGCTTAGCAGATGTTATTGTCGATATCGTGGAGACTGGTTCAACTTTGGTGGCTAATGGTCTTGAAGTTTATGAAGATATTTGTCGGATTTCAGCTCGGCTCATTGTCAATAAGGCTGCGCTGAAAAATCATGCAGCGGTTTTGCCTTTCATTCAGACCTTGGAAGGCTTGGTAGGAGATAGAGAGGTGGCTTTCAAATGAAGCGATTAAGTGGAACGAATCAAGAAATTTCCGCTATTTTAGCACAGGAACAGTTGGAACTCAGCCGTCAAAATGAAGATGTCGAAGCAACTGTTCGTGATATTATTGAGGCGGTTAAGACGCGTGGTGATGACGTTTTGCGTGATTATAGTAAACAGTTTGATGGCATTGACCTAGCTGATTTCGAAGTGGTTCAAGATTTGATTGACCAAGCTTTTGAGGATGTGGACCAAGCGGTCTTGTCAGCGCTTGAAAATGCCAAGGCTAACATCGAATCTTACCACCGCCAACAATTGGAGACTGGCTTTGAAGACCAACTCAAACAATCTCTTGATATTATCAAGCAAGTGGCAGGGTCTAATGATATGATTATTGACAACTTGACCTACATGCAAGAAGCGGCCTTTAATAGTCTCTTGCCATTTGGGAAGAACTATCTTGAAGGTGTTTCTCGATCTCTACTGACTTCCAACATTGCCGTTAACGTACCTTGGACTTCTGTTGATATTCAGGACAAGGGTGGGAAATTTTATGGCATCAATCAAATCTCAAGCAATATTATTAGTATTGACCGTGGCAAGTTAAATACTCCGTCAGGTTTGATTTTAGGGACTTCTGGAGTTGGTAAAGGGATGGCGACAAAGCATGAAATCATCTCTACAAAGCTCAAAGAAGCAGATAGTGATACCGAAATTATTATTGTTGACCCAGAAAATGAGGTGCGACAAGAAGTCGTATGATAAATTGCTAGAGATAGCTACTCTATCCATTTGGAGTAATCCTACCACAGCCTGCTTGACTGGTTAACGGTCATGTTGGGAAGCCTGTGGAACAATATGGAAAGTCTGATAGCCTAAATCAGATGGACTGTTAGGATAAGAATACTATGGTGAACAGATAGTGAATCATTGCAAGAGTCGTTACAGGGACTAAGTGAAATAAGGCTGAAACACTTATACCAAAAGGTACGGAGGAGGTCATTGGGGCTTTCATAACCTGATGACAAATGGACATATTCTTCCCGGCTCAAAGATGGCACCTAAGGTATTCACAATTATTTATCATACGGAACTTGGTAAGCCCTATGTATTCCTTCTAATTTGTTAGAAGGTATTGAACTCGCAAGAGGGATAGACGATACAGAGGGTAGAGGAAAGGATAAAAAGCGAAGGCTCCAGCTGTAATGGCAGGAGATAGGGGTTCAAACTTTGCCCTGACCTGAAAGGGTGCAGACTTATCCTATGGTATTTCATGGCAAGAAATGGAGGTAAACCTATGAATGATAAGCATTCAACGACAGCACAAGCTGAGAAGCTATCACACAAGCAAGAGCTCGCTAATCAATGGAAAAACATTGATTGGAAAAGAGCAGAACAAGAAGTGAATAGGCTACAAATCAGGATTGTCAAGGCTACTCAAGCCAAAAATACAAACACAGTGAAAAGACTTCAGTATTTACTAACACATTCTTTTTACGCCAAGGCACTTGCCGTTCGTCGAGTGACGACTAACAAAGGTAAGAAAACGGCGGGTGTAGATGGTGAACTTTGGACGACACCTGCTCAAAAGATGGAAGCTCTCTTATCTCTAACGGACAAAGGCTATAAAGCCAGTCCACTGAGACGGGTTTACATCGACAAAAAGGGTAAGAAGAAAAAGCGTCCATTAGGGATTCCTACCATGTACGATAGAGCCATGCAGGCACTCTATGCTTTAGCACTAGAACCCGTCGCAGAGACAACCGCAGATACCAAATCATTCGGTTTCCGCAAAGGAAGAAGTTGCCAAGACGCTTGTGAATATATCTTCACAGCACTATCACGAAAAGCTTCTCCTCAATGGATTTTAGAAGGGGATATTAAAGGTTGTTTTGACAATATCAATCATGATTGGCTATTGGAGAATATTCCGATGGATAAATCCATCTTGAAGCAATTTCTTAAATCAGGTTTTGTATTCAAGGGCGAGTTATTCCCAACGGAAGATGGCACACCACAAGGTGGTATCATCTCACCTATTCTTGCCAGTATGGCACTCGATGGGTTACAACAAGTCTTATCGGATAGATTCCATACCAATCGTTTAGGAAAAATCGACCTTCGATTCAAGAATAGCCATAAGGTCAATCTTGTCCGTTATGCGGATGATTTTATCGTCACAGCTGCGACACAAGAAATTGCTTTGGAAGCTAAAGAAGTGATTAAGGAATTTCTGCTTGGGCGAGGCTTAGAGCTATCAGAAGAAAAGACACTGGTGACTCATATCAACGATGGTTTCGACCTACTTGGTTGGAACTTTCGGAAGTACAAAGGTAAATTGATTGTCAAACCTTCTAAGAATTCTATTCAAACCGTCATTGGTAAATTCTCAGAAACCATCCTCAAGCGAGGAAAAGCATGGGAACAAGAAGTCTTAATCATGAAACTAAATCAACAGATACGAGGATGGACCAACTACCACCAATCCGTTTGTGCTAGTGAAGCCTTCTCCTATCTGGATTACCATTTATATGAATTATTGTGGCGGTGGGCAAAACGTCGCCATCCGAAGAAAGGTCAATGGTGGATTTCGACCAAGTATTGGCATAGAAGAGGCAATCGCAGTTGGGTATTTGCTTCAGGCGATAAAGAACTCATTCGAGTTGACCACACTGCTATTGTCAGACATACAAAGGTTAGAGAACACGCTAATCCTTACTTGGATACAGAATACTTTGCTCAACGAGCCTTTAATCATGGTATGAAACGATTGACAGGTCGGTTTAAACTTGTTTGGAAGCAACAAGACGGACGCTGTCATCACTGTGGACTCCCGATGGAGCTTGGAGAAGATAGAGAAATATTCTTCAAAATTCCAAAATCCAAGGGAGGTGTGGAAGACGTTGACAATATGGCTTATGTGCATCGTTATTGTCAGCGACTATTTATTGAGAGCCGCTCGAAAGAGTGATGAAATGCTTGAGCCGTATGAGGGGAAACTCTCACGTACGGTTTTTAGAGAGGAAGGTGGTAGTAATACCACTGACCTACTCGACTACAGTATTATCGGTCAAGCCTTTTGTGGGGAGAGTATTGATATTGCCCCAGATTCCACTACCTTCTTAAATGTCTTAGATTTATCAGATGAGAATATGGATGAGGATCCGGTCAAGGTCAAGTCAGAATTTCTCTTGTCCTGGATTGGAAAGCTCTTAGACCGCAAAATGGATGGTCGTGAGAAGTCCTTGATTGACCGTGTGACACGACTCACCTATAGGCATTTTGACACACCGTCCCTGATCGAATGGGTCTTTATCTTATCCCAACAACCTGAACAGGAAGCTAAGGACTTGGCACTCGATATGGAACTCTATGTGGAAGGCTCACTTGATATTTTCTCACACCGCACCAACATCAAAACTGACAGCCATTTCCTCATTTACAATGTCAAAAAGTTAGGGGATGAATTGAAGCAGATTGCCCTCATGGTCATCTTTGACCAGATTTGGAATCGTGTGGTTAAAAACCAAAAACTTGGCAAGAAGACCTGGATTTACTTTGATGAAATGCAGCTTCTTTTATTGGACAAGTATGCCTCTGATTTCTTCTTTAAACTCTGAAGTCGTGTCCGTAAGTATGGGGCGATACCGACAGGCATTACTCAAAATGTGGAGACACTTCTTTTGGATGCGAATGGTAGACGTATTATTGCTAATAGCGAGTTCATGCTTCTTTTAAAACAAGCTAAGAGCGATCGCGAAGAATTGGTCCATCTTTTGGGCTTATCTAAAGAACTTGAGAAATACTTGGTTAATCCAGAAAAGGGAGCGGGATTGATTAAGGCAGGCTCAACGGTTGTTCCCTTTAGAAATAAAATCCCACTTCAAACCCAACTCTTTGACATCATGAGTACCGATCCAGAAAAGATGAGGGGTGAATCATGACAAGAGAGCAACAGAAGGTCAAGGTTGCCCGTAAAACCTTTCAGAGTAGTTTAAAGGCTAGTCGTATCCATTATCGCAGGGAGAAGAAGGGGTTAAAACGCTCACTTCCTAAACGTCGCTTTATCATGCGCCGAGCTGAGAAAGCTGAAACAAGGGAACAACGTCAGGCTCTGAAGCAAACCTATCAGGAGGAAAAAGACCTAGCGACAGATACCTTTAAGGAAGCGATTGCCTATGTGTCTCCCAGATGGCTAAAAAGTAAGGAAATTAAGAAGTATCGGCTTCCTCAAGCCAGACAGCGCCTAGCAGTAGCGAGAAAACACTTGGCAGAGGTCAAGATGGCAGAAAAAGAGGAGGCTGTTACCTCTAAGGTTACCGATCAGAAAAAGCCAACAGAATCAAAAACGTCACGGTTTCAGTTTCAAAAAAAAACTCTTGAACGCCTTCAGGCAGAAAAAGAGGTGAAATCAGCTAAGCGTGATGTGAAACAACTGAAAAAAGCACATCAGTTTAAGAACCCCTCGACTATGGTCAAACGAGGGTTACGCTATGTCGCTTCAGAATCACTGGATGTAGTCGCTCAAGATGATGACTTAGAGGGAATCAGAACCCTAAAAGAGTCTGTGATTAAAGGAAGACGCTATGGGAGATTTACTTATCAGTCAGGAAAACTCCTTGTCAAAAGTGGTCAGACTGGTGTGCGTTTTACAAAAACGAAAGTGGCTCATGGAAAGGAACGATTCCAGAACTTCAAAAAAGGAAAAGGTTTCATACGCCAGAAACCTCTTAAACCACAAAGACGCTACCAAACCTTTTTAAAGCATGCCAGAAAGCACAGTCTAGCAGGAGTAAAGGGGTTTGTCCAAGCCATTAAGGGAAGCCTGACCTTCTTTTCTGCAATTGCGGGAAATCCTTTGACTTGGATTGTCTCAGGTCTTCTCTTGATACTCCTTTTGATGATGAGCTTTTTCATGAGTGTCTCAGGTAGCAGTGTCATTCAACAAGATGAGATTGAATTGACCAAGGCCTATACTCATATGACGTGGGAAGATGCGGAACATACAAGAACCAACGATAAAGGGATTACCTATTACGCCAAGATTGATGAGGTCATGGTTTACATGAATCATCAATACCAAGACTACAAGCTTGACGATTTCATGGAAACAGGTGGTGCGACTTACAAAGCATTTCTCAGTCAAGTCTGGACGAATTTAAATGGTGGTGATTCTATTAGATTCATGTCTGACTTATACCATATACCTCCTTACAAGCTGTCAGATGAGGACCAAGAAGAGCTAAAGGAGTTGACCGAAGAAGGCAACTATCTAGCCCTTCAAGAATTGGACAATCCCTTTCAGGGACAGACGGATGAAGATAGTTTAAGTATGTTATACCGATATGGTTATGAAGTCATTGATGAGAAACCAACGCTTCATCACCATATCATCTTAGAAGCAAAAGAAGGCCAAGTCATTGTGGCTCCGATGGATGGCAAGGTATCTCTTGATGGGGAGAACATTGTTTTGACATCTGGTAAGGGAGTGAATAAGACTAAACTAACCTTGTTTGGCATTCATTCAGGTCGAGTGAGTGAACATCAACAAGTCTTTGCAGGAGACATTATTGGTCAGACCAAAGACGGAACGGGTCTAAAAGTCACCTGTCAAAAGGTTGATGATGACACGGATAAGTTGGTCTATGTCAATCCAGCTTTCTACTTTCCAAAAGTGATCCAGGTTCAGACCACCATTCTTCCAACTATTGGTCAGTTTGGTGGCGATGAGTTCGAGAGAGCAAAGGCTATTTATGACTATCTCAAAAGTAAAGGTGTGACCAATCAAGCTATCGCAGCCATTTTAGGAAATTGGTCGGTAGAATCTTCCATTAATCCCAAACGTGCTGAAGGCGACTATTTATCTCCACCTGTTGGTGCGACAGACAGTTCGTGGGATGATGAGGGCTGGCTCTCACTCAATGGTCCAACTATATACAATGGACGTTACCCAAATATTCTCAAACGTGGTTTAGGCTTAGGCCAATGGACAGATACTGCGGATGGGTCACGCAGGCATACCTTATTGCTCGAATATGCCAAAGGAAAACATCAAAAGTGGTATGACTTAGGCTTACAACTGGATTTCATGTTGCATGGGGATAGTCCTTATTACACCAACTGGTTAAAGAACTTCTTCAAAAATTCAGGAAGTCCAGCTAGTCTTGCCCAACTCTTTCTCATTTACTGGGAAGGAAATAGTGGTGATAAGCTGCTTGAACGACAGACACGAGCAAGTGAGTGGTATTACCAAATTGAAAAAGGCTTTAGTCAACCCAACGGTGGGACAGCACAAAGTGATCCCAAAGCACTTGAAGCTGTACGAGGAGACCTTTTTGAAAACTCTGTTCCAGAAGGTGGTGACGGTATGAGCTATGCTTACGGCCAATGTACTTGGGGAGTCGCAGCCCGTATCAACCAACTGGGTCTAAAACTCAAAGGTAAAAATGGTGAGAAGATTTCAATTATCAGTACCATGGGCAATGGCCAAGATTGGGTGCATACAGCCGCAAGTCTTGGTGGTGAAACTGGAACAAGTCCACAAGCAGGAGCCATACTCTCATTTGCGGGAGGAGGACATGGCACACCAGCAGAATACGGACACGTGGCTTTTGTCGAAAAAGTCTACCCAGATGGCTCATTCCTTATCTCCGAAACCAACTATAATGGCAATCCAAACTACACCTTCCGAAAATTATCTGGAGTGGATAGTAGTTTGAGTTTTGCTTATACGACGAAATAAAAAAGTATATGCTAACAAAATGAATAAATGTTAGCATATCTTTTTATTTTTTGTCACGATTAATCAGAGTTTATAGAAAAGAGAACTGTTATGAGATGAATCATCTCATCAAGAACATCTGCAAGTGAAATCCCCTTTGTATAACTATATTTTTTCGAATAATTTTGCCATTGTTTATTCTGAATAGGGTCAGATTTGAACCTCTCGAGTAGTTCAATAATCTTTGTAAAATCGAGTTCTGTTTCGCGATATGAAAATGTTCTCTGACAGGCATTTTTCAACTGAATGAAGTCAATGTCTTCTTTCTTCAGTTTTGAAAGAATATAAACATCGTAAAAATCTTTGCTTCTGCTGTTCAAGAAGTTACGTGAATAGATGGTTTGAAGTTTTTCAGCTAGAATTGTTTCAATTGTATAAGCAATGATTGGAAAATTATCTTCATCAAAAATTGCTTTATAGTCGTATGTAATCGGCTGAGGAGTTACAACATCGCCTGTCGCAATATCCAAATGGATAACTTGTTTAATATTCTCAAGTTGGCACAAAATTGTTGCTCGATAGCCACCATAGTCATCACTTTCTTTAATAGCTGTGATGGATTGAATCACAAAAGATATACCTTCTTCTGAATCTGCTAAAATTTCTTTGAGTTGTTGCTTCACAGTATCTTCTGAAAGTGTCATGTGATGGAACAAAAAATCAATATCAACTGTGCTACGAGATTCAACTCCAATAACATTTGACAGTAGGAATCCTCCTTTGAAGATATAGTGATTTGAATAGCTACTCTGACTTAATTTTTTCAAAATCACTTCTAGAAAGTAATAGGTCATCACGGAATTAAAGGTTAATCCAGTATTCTTTGATATTTTATGACAGAGTGCTGTTAGCTTAGCTTTATTCATACTAGGACCTCCAGAGTTTGTTTGACCTTGTCCAAGGTGTTCATTTTTGTCGCATATTCATAGAGTTTTGTAAGATTTTTTTTAGGATAGTTTCCATAATGTTGAAGTGTTTTGACAAAAAGCTCAGTATCTATTTTTTCTCGATGAATCACAAAATCACAGATAATACGTTCGAAATCATAGACTCTTACCTCGTTTCCCATAGGGGTTTTTACAAGAGTAGTTCCTAGTTCGCTATATTCCTTAGAAACAGAATGAATGTTCAGATTAGCTGGAGGAGTATTAAAACGGTAGCCTCTAGGAATGGTTACGTCAAAATATTGAGGAATTTCATCTGTAAATTGTTGCAGGTAAAGCGCTGAGATATAAGAGAAAACAGCCTTGGGATATCGGTACTGAAAGAAGAAGTATTCGTCGTAGTCTCCATTCTGGGTTAGAAAAATTCCTTTTTCGATGCGGTATAGGATTCCTTCTTTTTCTAGTCTTGTCAAATATATTGTTGGAATATTTAGAGCTTTACAATCTTTATAGGTGATAATGCCATTGTGGTTTTCTATAAATTCAAGTAGAATCTCTTTTTTTGACATGCTTACTCCTTTCTATGTTGCTTTTACACTACAATTTTACAACATTTGTAGTGTAAAAGCAACATTTTCTTTTCCCTGAACTTAATGTGATAACAAAATCAAACCTTCTTTTTATGATGGTATTGAATGTACAAAAAAGAGAGTTTCTCCTAGAACGGAAAGTTCTTCGTCAAAACTCCTATTTTTGTCGTGCTCGCTTAATGCCCTCGTATCTAATAAAGAGTGACAGTATGTTGCTAGAGAATAAAAGAAAAGAAGGACACTTTATGACCAAAACATGTAATCATCACTTTCTTGTCAATCAGGTAAAGTAGAAAATAGCTTGAAAGAGAAAGTGGCAGCTAACTTCAATACTGCCAAAGCAGATGCTATTCTTGAAAAAGCTGCAGTTGATACCGAAATTTCTGAACAAACCAACGTTCTGGTACTTTGTGCAGGAGGCGGTACAAGTGGATTGCTTGCCAACGCTTTAACTAAAGCTGCAAAAGAATACGGTGTTCCAGTCACAGCGACAGCAGGAAGCTATGGTGCTCACCGTGAAATTTTGCCTGAGTATCAATTAGTCATCCTTGCACCTCAAGTAGCATCGAACTACGATGACATTAAACAAGAAACTGATGCATTGGGCATTAAACTTGCCAAAACTGAAGGGGCTCAATACATTAAGCTCACACGTGATGGCCAAGGTGCACTTGACTTTGTCAAACAACAGTTTTAATCAAAGGGGGAGGGAGTTATAATCTCCAACTCCTACCCCTTTATTTATTTTTGATAGAAGAAGGTAGGCATATAAAACATTACCGAAAGATTTTATATTTGGTGGAGCAACTGCTGCATATCAAGCAGAGGGTGCCACAAAGTCAGATGGAAAAGGTCGTGTTGCATGGGATAAGTATCTGGAAGATAATTACTGGTACACTGCGGAACCAGCTTCTGATTTTTATAATCGTTACCCAGTTGATTTAGAACTAAGTGAACAATTTGGGGTAAACGGCATTCGTATGTCAATTGCGTGGTCTCGTATCTTCCCAACAGGCTTTGGAGAAGTGAATCCAAAGGGAGTAGAGTTTTACCATAAATTATTTGCGGAATGTCATAAACGTCACGTAGAACCATTTGTAACGCTTCACCATTTTGATACTCCAGAAACACTCCATTCTAATGGTGATTTTCTAAATCGAGATAACATTGAACACTTTGTCAATTACGCAGCATTTTGCTTCAAAGAATTCCCTGAAGTTAATTACTGGACAACCTTTAATGAAATCGGTCCAATTGGTGACGATCAGTATCTTGTTGGGAAGTTCCCACCAGGGATTCAATATGATCTTTCTAAAGTATTCCAATCTCATCACAATATGATGGTTTCACATGCTAAGGCAGTTAAGCTCTACAAGGATGCTGGTTATAGCGGAGAAATTGGGGTTGTACATGCACTGCCGACGAAATATCCTTATGATCCAACCAATCCTGACGATGTCCGTGCAGCGGAACTCGAAGATATTATTCACAATAAATTTATCCTAGATGCTACATACTTGGGTTATTATTCTGAAAAAACACTTGAAGGTGTTCGCCATATTCTGAAAGTAAATGGTGGGGAATTAGACCTTCGTGATGAAGACTTTGCTGCCTTAGATGCTGCAAAAGATTTGAACGACTTCTTGGGCATCAATTACTATATGAGTGATTGGATGAGAGCTCATGATGGAGAAACTGAAATTATCCATAATGGTAAAGGTGAAAAGGGAAGTTCTAAGTATCAAATCAAAGGAGTTAGTCGTAGAGAGTCCCCAGTTGATATTCCAAAAACGGACTGGGATTGGATTATCTATCCACAAGGTCTTTATGACCAAATTATGCGTGTGAAAAATGACTATCCAAACTATAAGAAAATCTACATCACTGAAAATGGTCTAGGCTATAAAGATGAATTTGTAGATGGCACAGTTTGTGACGATAGTCGAATTGATTATGTGAAAAAGCATTTAGAAGTGATTTCGGATGCTATATCAGATGGTGCCAATGTTAAAGGTTATTTCATCTGGTCCTTGATGGATGTATTTTCTTGGTCAAATGGATACGAGAAACGATATGGATTGTTCTATGTTGACTTTGAGACCCAAGAACGCTATCCAAAGAAAAGTGCTTATTGGTATAAAAAAGTAGCAGAAACACAGGTTATTGAATAAAAATAATACAAGGATGCCTAGCTCAAGTCAGCATCCTTGTTTTCATATAAGGGAGGCAGTTTTTATGCTCGAATTAAAAAATGAGAACTTTACAGTACAATTTTCTGAATTAGGTGGGCAAATTACTTCGATAAAAGATAATGATGGTATCGAGTATCTTTGGCAAGGAGATCCGACCTATTGGAGCGGTCAAGCACCAGTTCTATTTCCGATTTGTGGAAGTTTACGAAATGATTGGGCTATCTTTGAACCTACAGAAAGACCGACATTTACAGGCACAATTCCAAGGCATGGACTTGTACGAAAAATGATGTTCAAAAATGTAAGAAGAACTGAAAATTCTTTGGAATTTTCTATTTCATCAAATGAGGAAACCGTAAAAAATTACCCATTTGAATTTGAACTTTCCATTAACTACTCACTACATGGCAATACAATTCGGACTGAATATCGTGTGAAAAATCTTGATGGACATAGAAAGCTACCTTACTTTATTGGGGGTCATCCAGGTTTTAATTGTCCCTTGTTGGATGGTGAGAGTTATGAAGACTATTATTTAGAATTTGAAAAAGTAGAATCTTGTACAGTACCTAGAAGTTTTCCAGAAACTGGCTTACTTGATCTGCGAGATCGCCGGCCATTCTTGGAAAATCAAAAGACCTTGAACTTGTCCTATCAACTCTTTGAGCATGATGCCATAACATTGGATCAATTAGCATCTCGAAAGGTAACCTTGAAATCCAAAAATCATCAGAAAAAACTTTCGATTGCATTTGATGATTTTCCATATTTAGTGATTTGGTCAACTACAAATCAGAGTCCCTTTATCGCACTAGAGCCTTGGAGCGGACTCTCTACATCACTAGAAGAATCTGACATATTCAATGCCAAACGAAATATTAGTTACGTCGCTCCAAAAGAAGTTGATAAAAAACATTTTGATATTATTATCGACATAGATTAAACTTAAAATTCAGATAATGAAGCTACTCTCAAACCGTCTAATTTGTAAAGAAATGAACGGTTTGGGAGTTTTATTTATATTGTCCAATTAGAACAATATATCAAGTTTCTCCTAGTTATCCTCTATACTTTTCCTTAGGAGAAAGATTGATGTACCGATGTTTAAGGGATTTGAGAGAAGACAATGATTTCACTCAAAAATACGTTGCCGAAAAACTTTCGTTTACCCACTCTGCTTATGCAAAAATTGAGCGAGGAGAACGTATTTTATCGGCAGATGTGATATTAAAACTTTCAAATCTATATGATGTCAGTACTGATTATTTGTTGGGGCAAACTGACTTTCCCCACCGAATAAAGAATAATATAAAATAGTCCCTCCTGATTTGTTCGTTGACAATTGAATAATTCTAGGTGGGACTTTATTTATTTGTTGAGCAATAAAATGTAATGCGCCAGGAAATGAGCGAAAATCATTTATTCAAAAATAGGATGGTAACCTATCTGCCATGACACAAATAATGATAATGATACTTCTGACCGTTTAGGCTGCCAGCGTAAAAGGACAGCGGGTGAAATTCCCATGAGTGATATAACCAGTCATACCCACAATGGATAAAAATATAAGAGAAAGAAGTAAATATGAAAATAAAGTTTGTATCTGTTGAAAATAGTATCGCTGAATGGGCAGATAAAAAAGCACTAATGAGAAGATGGGAAGGATTAAATCAATATACTTTGAATAGATGGTTAAGTGAAATGAGAGAAAGTAAACAGTTTAAAGAACATGTAATCAATCCAACTTATAAATTAGTCTTTATTAATTTAGAAGGATTTGAAGAGTTCTTAAGATGGAAACAAAGGGCGGTAAAATAAAGAAAATCGTGGTATAATAGACATTATCAATTTTTCTATTCTGCAAAGTGAAGGTACTGATTTAGCTATGAGAGATATTATGGAGCGTGTAGGTCATGCTAATTATGAAACTACAATCGGCTATACTCATAGACAAACTAACTCTCAAGAAAAAGCAGTGAATGCATTAAATAATTTTATTGATAAAAATCAAATTTCGTTCACTGCTTTAAAGTCTTGGTCCTGTAAGTATTCTCAACCAATAAACGATTGGATTGAAAACCACTATGAAAGCAGAAAATCAAATTTAAATTTAGACGAATTCCGAAATATAATTGGAATTAAAGAAAGTTATCTTCCAAGGCATATTAATGTTAATATCCTACCAAAGTTATTAAAAGATATTAAGAAATATCATTCAAATTTTGATATTAAATGTATTCGAGAAGGAAAGCAAAAAATTATTGGGTATGAAATGGTTTGGTAAAATCAGTCTATATTTGGTGACTTTTTGGTGACCTGGATTTAGACAAGTTTACCACCGTCAAACCCTTGATACGAAAGGAATTATACACACATGGCTATTATTCAATGGTTTCCAGGGCACATGTCGAAAGCCCGGCGCCAAGTACAAGAAAATATTAAATTTGTGGATTTTGTGACGATTTTGGTAGATGCTCGTCTGCCTCTTTCTAGTCAAAATCCAATGTTGACGAAAATTGTTGGGGACAAGCCCAAGCTTATGATTTTGAATAAATCTGATTTGGCGGACCCCATTCTCACAAAAGAATGGCAACAATTTTATGAAAAACAGGGTGTAAAAACTCTCTGCATCAACTCAAAAGAGCAGTCCACTGTCAAGAAAGTTACGGATGCCGCTAAGTCGCTAATGGCTGATAAAATTGCTCGTCAACGCGAACGCGGGATTCAAATTGAAACCTTGCGCACCATGATTATCGGTATTCCAAACGCAGGAAAATCCACTCTGATGAACCGCCTTGCTGGGAAAAAAATTGCCGTTGTCGGCAATAAACCCGGTGTGACTAAGGGACAGCAGTGGTTGAAGTCCAACAAAGATTTGGAAATTTTGGACACGCCAGGTATTTTATGGCCAAAATTCGAAGATCAAGAAGTAGCCATGAAGCTTGCCTTAACTGGTGCTATTAAAGACCAACTTTTGCCAATGGACGAGGTCACTATTTTTGGACTAAATTATTTTAAAACCTATTACCCTAATCGTCTCAAAAAGCGTTTCAAACAAATGAATCTTGAAGATGAGGTGCCCGAGATTATCATGGATATGACTCAAAAACTCGGTTTCCGCGATGATTATGACCGTTTTTATACGCTATTTGTCAAGGAAATTCGTGATGGAAAATTAGGACTCTATACCCTAGATCGTGTGGCAACCGATGCAAACGATTAAAGAAATTACAGCCATTTTAGCAGAGGCTAGAGACTTGAATGATGCTCGATTTGACCAGTTTGCAGATGATAGCCGGGCTGGTGTTCAAAAGGCGATCACCAAGCGGAAAAAAGAGATTCAAGCGGAACTTGATGAGGAAATCCGTCTCGATGAAATGCTGCGCTATGAAAAGGCACTTTATCAAGATGGAGTGACGCTTATTGCGGGGATTGATGAGGTTGGTCGTGGCCCCTTGGCGGGTCCCGTGGTCGCTGCAGCGGTTATTTTGCCTCAAAATTGTAAAATTAAAGGGTTAAATGACTCCAAAAAGATTCCTAAGAAGAAGCACCAGCTCATCTATGAACAGGTGATGGCAGAAGCTTTGGCAGTTGAGATAGGGATTAAGGACCAGACGGTCATTGATCAGGTTAATATCTACGAGGCTACAAAATTAGCCATGCTGGATGCCATTTCGCAGCTGAGTCCGCAGCCCCAAGCCTTGCTGATTGATGCCATGAAACTGGACATTCCAATCGCTCAGCAATCCATCATCAAGGGAGATGCCAATAGCCTTTCTATCGCAGCTGCATCTATTGTGGCTAAGGTTACACGAGATCAGATGATGGCAGACTATGACAAAGAATTTCCAGGTTATGATTTTGCGCAAAATGCTGGCTATGGGACAAAGTCTCATCTGGAAGGACTGGAAAAATTGGGCGTCAGTCCCATTCATCGTCAGACATTTGAACCAATCAAATCCATGCTAAATAAATAGAAATCTCGCAGAAATGCGGGATTTTTTTCGAATAGTTTAGGTGGAGGAAGAATATGAACAATTTTGAATTATTTAAATTAAAAAAGGCTGGATTGACTAATCTCAATATCCACAAGATTTTAGAATACCGACAAAGGACCGATAAGAAGCTTAGCGTCCGAGATATGGCGGTGGTGTCAGCCTGCAAGAATCCGATACTTTTCATAGAGAGTTATAAAAATTTGGACGTTCAGCAGTGCCGAGAGGAATTTAATCAATTTCCGTCATTTTCAATCTTGGATGATGTCTATCCGATGGAGTTAAAAGAAATTTACAATCCACCCGTTTTGCTCTTTTATCAAGGAGATTTAGAACTGCTTGAGCAGCCCAAGTTAGCCATTGTAGGTGCGCGTGATGCTAGCAAGACAGGTGTTGCATCAGTCAAAAAAATAGTTCAAGAGTTACAGAATCGCTTCGTAGTTGTTAGCGGCTTGGCTCGTGGCATTGATACAGCGGCCCATATTGCCAGTTTGAAAAATGGTGGAAAAACCATTGCCGTGATTGGGTGTGGGTTGGACGTCTATTATCCCAAGGAAAATCGGGAACTTCAGGATTATATTGCCAAGCATCACTTGATTTTATCAGAATATCCGACGCAGGCAGAGCCTAAGAAATTTCATTTTCCAGAGCGAAATCGGATTATCGCCGGTCTCAGCCAAGGGATTGTCGTAGCAGAAGCCAAGATGCGCTCAGGGAGCTTGATTACCTGCGAACGTGCTCTGGAAGAAGGGCGGGAAGTATTTGCTATTCCGGGGTCTATTTTGGACGGAAAATCGGACGGCTGTCATCATTTAATCCAAGAAGGCGCAAAGTGTATTACAACAGGTTTTGACGTTCTTTCTGAGTATTCTTTTTAAATGAAGTTTTCCTATAGAAAAATAAAAATCTTGACACACACCTAAAAATAGTTTATTCTTTGTGAAGTTAAATTTATTTGAAGGTAGAAAAATGGCTACAAAAACAGCTAGTAAGAAAAAATCAACTACGAAGAAAAACTTGGTGATCGTGGAGTCTCCAGCCAAAGCCAAGACAATTGAAAAATATCTGGGGAGAAATTACAAGGTAGTGGCCTCAGTAGGTCATATTCGTGACTTGAAGAAATCAACTATGTCGATTGATTTTGACAATAATTACGAGCCGCAGTACATCAATATTCGTGGCAAAGGTCCGCTTATTAACTCCTTGAAAAAGGAAGCTAAGAATGCCAAAAAAGTTTATCTGGCGAGTGACCCGGACCGTGAGGGAGAAGCGATTTCTTGGCATTTATCACACATCCTTGATTTGGATGAAAAAGATGCCAATCGTGTGGTTTTCAACGAGATTACAAAAGATGCGGTCAAAAATGCCTTCAAGGAACCACGTGCCATTAACCGTGACTTGGTAGATGCCCAGCAAGCTCGCCGTGTCTTGGACCGGATTGTGGGGTATTCAATCTCCCCTATTCTTTGGAAAAAGGTCAAGAAAGGCCTGTCAGCTGGTCGGGTGCAATCCGTTGCCCTCAAGCTGATTATTGACCGGGAAAATGAAATCAATCAGTTCCAACCAGAAGAATATTGGACCATTGATGCGACCTTCAAAAAAGGGACGAAAAAGTTCCAAGCTTTATTCTATGGCCTTGATGGCAAGAAGATGAAGTTGGAAAATAATGAGCAGGTCAAAGAAGTATTGGCTCGTCTTAAGGGCGATGACTTTGTTGTAGAACAAGTGGAGCGGAAAGAACGCAAACGCAATGCTCCCCTGCCATACACGACTTCAACCATGCAGATGGATGCTGCTAATAAAATCAATTTCCGTACGCGAAAAACCATGATGGTAGCCCAGCAACTCTATGAAGGGATTAATGTTGGTTCTGGCGGGACACAAGGTCTGATTACCTATATGCGTACAGACTCTACTCGTATTAGTCCAGTTGCTCAAGCACAAGCAGCCGAATTCATAACGGATCGCTTTGGTGAAAAGTATTCTAAGCACGGCAACCGTGTCAAAAATGCGGCTGGTGCACAGGATGCCCACGAAGCCATTCGTCCATCAAATGTCTTCCTGACGCCTGAGTCGATTGCCCGTCACTTGGACAAAGACCAACTAAAACTCTATACTCTCATCTGGAATCGATTTGTTGCAAGTCAGATGACAGCAGCAATCTTTGATACGATGAAAGTAGCTCTAGGTCAAAATGGAGTCCAATTCTCAGCCAACGGTAGCCAAGTGAAATTCGATGGTTACATGGCGGTTTACAACGATGCAGATAAGAATAAAATGTTGCCAGATATGGCCATTGGCGATACAGTTGTCCGTTCGATGACCAATCCTGAACAGCACTTTACTCAGCCACCTGCTCGTTATTCTGAGGCGACCTTGATTAAGACTTTGGAGGAAAATGGTGTAGGACGTCCATCGACTTACGCTCCGACTATCGAAACCATCCAAAAACGCTATTACGTAAAATTGGCAGCAAAACGGTTTGAGCCAACAGAGCTTGGCGAAATTGTCAACAAGCTGATTGTAGAGTTCTTCCCAGACATCGTAAACGTCGCTTTTACGGCCGAAATGGAGCAGAAGCTGGATGATGTCGAGATTGGTAAAGAAGAGTGGCAGAAAGTTATCGACGAGTTTTACAAGCCTTTCCAAGTTGAATTGAGCAAGGCTGAAACGGAAATGGAAAAAATCCAAATCAAGGATGAGCCTGCTGGATTTGATTGTGACGTGTGTGGTCATTCTATGGTCATCAAATTGGGCCGTTTCGGAAAATTCTATGCATGTAGCAATTTCCCAGATTGCCGCAACACCAAGCAAATTACCAAGGAAATCGGTGTCGTCTGTCCTGACTGTCAAAAAGGCCAAGTGATTGAGCGTAAAAGTAAGCGAAATCGCATTTTCTACGGATGCGACCGCTATCCAGAGTGTGAATTCACTTCTTGGGATAAGCCAGTTGGGCGCGCATGTCCAAAATGTGACCATTATTTGGTAGAAAAGAAGGTCCGCGGCGGTGGCAAGCAAGTCATCTGTCCAAATGGAGACTATGAAGAAGAAAAAGTGAAATAACATAAAATACATTATGTAAACACCGTCTCTCTGAAACTATTGTAATTTCAAAGAGGTGGGGTGTTTTTATAAATTTTCCTTTCTGCGAGAACAATAGGAAATATGCTATAATACTAATTGTAGTTGATGAGGGAATCCCCTCTCTAAAGCACACGTCATCAAAAGGATGGATTATATGAAGCAGTAGCGCGCATTCTGAAAAAAGTCATACTATAAAAATAGAAAAATCAAGCACGTCTTCTACTAAATCAAGTGAGAAGAAGACCACCTATAGTCCAAAACAAGATGCTTCTTTGGCAAAAACAACTGTGCTCTTCAATGGAGCAGATGTTGTGCAAGCAAAAATAATGCAGCGTTATGCAGAATTGACGTCAGTCTTTGATTATACGAATTTCACACCTGAAATGGCTCAAAAACGCATTGCCGAGCTTGCTAGTCTCAATACCTCTGGCGTAGCAAATGAAGAAGATAAGGCGACGCTAGTATCACTAGCTGATACTTTAACAGGTTTTAAACCTAGTCAAGGTGGCACAAAATTGCTAGAGCTAGGCATTTTCAAAGATACTACGCAAAAAGCTGCTGAAGATGGCTCATATGATGCAGTTTATCAAATCTTAGTTTCAATTGAGACAGAGGTTGAGGGGCAAGTCAAGGGAAAATCCTCTATAATCGGCATGGTTTGGATGAAAGGAGATAAAATCCAATCCACGACCAGTATCGCAGATCTAGGCAAAGTAGTCAACGCCCAAGAGTTCTTTGAATCCCTTTCTGAAAAGTAAACACTCTCCCATTCGCTTGAATGGGATTTTTTTGATATACTACTAAAGTTAACTATTTTAGAAAGATTTGAGGGACTCTGTCCCAAAGAGGTATTAGTTTCATGTCTCAATCTGTTGATTATATCAATGTCGTCGGAGCTGGTTTGGCCGGTTCCGAAGCAGCTTACCAAATCGCTAAACGTGGCATCAAGGTTAAGCTTTACGAAATGCGTGGGGTCAAACCAACGCCACAACACAAAACAGCTAATTTTGCCGAGCTAGTTTGTTCCAACTCTTTCCGTGGAGATTCATTGACAAATGCAGTTGGTCTCTTGAAAGAAGAAATGCGTCGTTTGGACTCCATTATCATGCGTAACGGTGAAGAACACCGTGTGCCTGCTGGTGGGGCGATGGCTGTTGACCGCGAGGGATACGCGGAAGCAGTGACTGCTGAATTGCACAATCACCCACTGATTGAAGTGGTACGCGGTGAAATTACGGAAATTCCAGAAGATGCTGTAACGGTTATTGCGACTGGTCCATTGACCAGCGATAGCTTGGCTGCGAAAATTCACGAACTCAATGGTGGAGATGGATTTTATTTCTACGATGCGGCAGCTCCTATTGTTGACGTGAATACGATTGATATGGATAAGGTCTACCTCAAGTCTCGTTATGACAAGGGGGAAGCGGCTTACCTCAACTGCCCAATGACGAAAGAGGAGTTTTTAGCCTTCCAAGAAGCCCTTATCAATGCTGAGGAAGCTCCGCTGAATTCATTTGAAAAAGAGAAATATTTCGAAGGTTGTATGCCAATCGAGGTCATGGCTAAGCGTGGTGTCAAAACTATGTTGTACGGTCCAATGAAACCAGTTGGTTTGGAATATCCAGAAGACTACAAAGGTCCACGTGATGGCGAGTTCAAAACTCCTTATGCGGTTGTGCAATTGCGCCAAGATAATGCTGCTGGTTCGCTCTACAATATCGTTGGTTTCCAAACGCACTTAAAATGGGGCGAGCAGAAGCGTGTTTTCCAAATGATTCCAGGTCTTGAAAATGCAGAATTTGTTCGTTATGGCGTTATGCATCGCAATTCATACATGGACTCACCAAATCTCCTCAATCCAACATTTGCGACGCGTAAGAACCCAAATCTTTTCTTTGCAGGTCAAATGACTGGTGTGGAAGGTTACGTAGAATCAGCTGCCAGCGGACTTGTAGCTGGTATCAATGCAGTCCGTCGTTTTCGTGGAGAAGAAGAGGTGGTCTTCCCGCTGACAACTGCTATCGGTTCATTACCGCACTACATCACTCACACTGAAAGCAAACACTTCCAGCCAATGAATGTCAACTTTGGTATTATCAAAGAGTTGGAAGGACCACGTATCCGAGATAAGAAAGAGCGCTATGAGACGATTGCTCAACGTGCCTTGACAGATTTGGAAGCGTATTTGAATTATTAAAAAACAGGCGTTTATCGCTTGTTTTCTTTTTTGCAAAAGTTATTGAATATTCTGATAACTTTTGTTATAATATGCCATAATATATAGATATCTATTAAAGAAATGAGCTGACCATGAACAAATCTTATTTTTACCTTGACATGAAAACGCATGAATTGCCTGTGCCCTACAGCAATTCCAAGCGCCGCATACGAGTACTGTTACCGAAAAATTATGACCAGAAGACCGAGCAAGACTATCCGGTTGTTTATTTCCATGATGGTCAAAATGTCCTCTATAGCAAGGAAGCTTTTTCTGGACATTCTTGGAAAATTATTCCGACTCTGAAGCGGAACCCAGACATTGCTCCTATGATTATCGTTGTAATTGATAACGATGGTTTCCAACGAATGAACGAATATTCAGCTTGGAAGTACCAGGAGTCCACTATTCCTGGCATGCAGTTTGGAGGGCAGGGCAGAGAGTATGCGGATTTTGTTATGGAAGTAGTCAAACCGTTCATCGACGAGCATTATCGGACTAAGCCTGACAAAGCGCACACCGCTATGATTGGTTCTTCTCTGGGAGGTAACATCACACAGTTTATGGGTTTGGCCTATCAGGACCAAATCGGTTGTTTGGGCGTTTTCTCGTCAGCCAATTGGTTACATCAAGAGGCTTTTGACCGCTATATGGAGCGAATGGAGCTAGATAGCCAGCAACGAGTCTATATCTATGTCGGAACGGAGGAGGCGGATGATACAGATAAGACGCTGATGGCTGGAAATATCAAGCAGGCCTACATCGACTCATCCCTTTCTTATTATCGTCGCTTGATTGCGGGAGGACTTCCTTTAGATAATATTTCCCTAGAAGTGATTTCAGGGGCGATTCATAACGAAGAGGCTTGGTCGCTGTATTTGCCGGCTTGTATCCGATTTTTAAGTGAGAAGTGGTAGGAGGAAAATAGATGCATTTTGAACATTTACATCATTGGTCAGGAAATCTCGGCCGAGAAATGACTTTAAATCGCTATGGACATGCGGGAGTCCCAGTTGTTGTCTTTCCGTCATCAGGTGGTTCTATTGATGAATATGCGGATTTTGGAATGATTGAAGCCTGCAAAGATTTCATCGAAGCTGGAAGAGTTCAATTTTTCACCTTGACTAGTATTGATAGCGAGTCCTGGTTGGCTGAATGGAAGTCCATTCACGACCGTGCTTTGGTGCATGCTGCTTACGAAAATTATGTGATTCAAGAGGCTATTCCTTTTATCAAGCATCTAACAGGCTGGTTTGACCCCATGATGACGACAGGGTGCTCTATGGGAGCCTATCACGCGCTCAATATTTTTCTCCAGCATCCGGATGTTTTTAATAAGGTTATTGCCTTATCCGGCATTTACGATGCGCGCTTTTTCAATCAGCAAGCGGATTATGGGCAAGATGACCTTGTCTTTCAAAATTCTCTAGTAGACGCCATTTGGCTACAAAATGATGGCTGGTTTATTGACCGTTATCGCCAATCGGATATTATTGTCTGCACGGGTCAGGGAACTTGGGAAGCAGATGGACTTCCAAGTTTTTACAAAATGAAAGAGGCTTTCGAGCACAAGTAAATTTCAGCTTGGTTTGATGAGTGGGGTGGAGATGTCGCCCATGACTGGGAATGGTGGCGCCGTCAGATGTCTTATTTCCTCCAGCACATTTTATGATTTCTCAGAAAGGACAAAACTGATGAACTATCTTATTATTTCTCCTTACTATCCAGAAAATTTCCAGCAATTTACCATCGAATTAGCCCAAAAAGAGGGAATTACTGTTCTTGGAATTGGTCAAGAACCCTATGAACAATTGGGTTCTGACTTGCAGCAAGCTTTGACAGAGTATTTTCGGGTTGAAAACCTAGAAGATATTGATGAAGTCAAGCGCGCCCTTGCCTTTCTATTTTACAAACACGGTCCAATTGACCGGATTGAATCTCACAATGAATATTGGCTAGAACAAGATGCTATCTTGCGGGAGCAATTTCATGTTTTTGTCTTTTTCAAACCACGTGATTTGAAAAAGACAAAATTCAAATCAGAAATGAAAAAATATTTCCAAAAAGCAGGTGCACCAGTTGTTCTTGGAATTGTCGTTCGCTCTGTCAAAGATAGTCAACGTGCTGTCAAGAAAATTGGTTTTCCTATGATTGCCAAGCCCGACAATGGTGTGGGAGCAGCGGCGACCTACAAATTGAGTAATCAAGAAGATTTAGAACGATTTTTGGCAGAATGGGATCAGAGTACTACTTATTTCTTCGAAGAATTTGTCAATTCTAACCAACTTTGCACCTATGACGGCTTGATTGACCACCAAGGCAATATCGTATTTGAAACGAGCTTTAACTACGTCTACACGCCATTAACCCTGATCACAGAGCAAAAAGACAATGCTTATTATGTGGTCAAAGAAATAGATCCAAAATTACAAGCTTACGGCCGAGCCATTATACAAGCATTTGCCATGAAAGAGCGCTTTTTCCACATCGAATTTTTTAGAACTGCAGATGATTATATCGCATTAGAATACAATAACCGCCCAGCAGGTGGCTTTACTGTGGATGTCTATAATTTTGCGCATTCCATTGATTTGTACAGAGATTACGCTCAGGTTGTTGCCGGTGAGCCAGTCGCGGAGCGGATTTTTGAAACGCGTTATTGTCTTGCGACGACGCGGAGAAATCAGACACAGTACCATTATAGCCACGAAGAGATTTGTGAAAAATTTGCCCAGCAACTTAAGGCTGTCAAACTCATGCCAGAAGCCTTTGCGGCCTTACAAGGGGATGTGCTTTATATGCTGACTGCTGATAGTGAAGAGGAAGTGCAGCAGATGGTGGCAGAGATTGGGCGGCCCGTTTTCTGACTAGTCCATGACAAGCCTTTCAATCTTTGATATAATGAGGTTGTAGTCACGCATTAGGAGGAATATATGAAAAAGAAATACTATCTACTTGCCCTAGCGAGTGTCTTGGTTTTAGGGGCATGTAGCGCACAAAAATCTGAGAAAAAGTTGACAACTCCCTCATCAAGCATTGCCAAAATTGAGAATAAATTATTCAGCAGCAGTCAAACAGAGCAATCGTCTAGCACAACAGCGAGCTCGTCTGAAGCGAATGGTGAGACGACAAAAAAATACCAGTACCAATTACAAGCAAATGGTGTTACACAGACTCAGGTCTACGAAGTGACCTATAACGGGGCCCAGTTCCAACGCCTTCTGTTGACCTTGATTCAGCCACTTCCCGCTGAACAAGCAGCAGCACTCAATGATTCCAACCGCGAAGAGTATCTTCGTATCCTACGCGAAGCACCAGGTATCAAAGAAGCAGAAGGAGTGCAGGGCATGACGGCTACGGTTAATTTAAACGAACAAAACCAACCAGTCATTGCTTTTGACATGGATATGCAGCAACTGGACATTGATGCAGCTTCAAAAATCACTAGTTTCGGCCCAATGTTTTCTGGATTGAAAAACATGTCTCCGACAGACTTTATCAAGGGACTTGAGTTCTTAGGCGCAACAGAAATCAAATAATACGTAAGCCAGGCTGTTGGATGAGCTTGGTTTCTCTTTATTTTTTTGAAAATTAGGTTTATAATGAGACAAAGAAAGGGGAGAATATGAAAACTATTCAGGAGCGCTCTTACGGGTTAGGGATTTGTATCTTGATTGCCGGTGTGAGCCATTTTCTAGGAAAAGAATTTACAATTGTTGGAGGTGCGGTTTTTGCTATTTTAATCGGTATGCTGCTTAGTCCCACTATTAGCAAAATGGAAATTTTTCAGCCGGGAATCACCTATACTTCTAAGAAAATTTTGCAGTATGCCGTGATCTTGCTTGGATTTGGCTTGAATTTGCAGGTCATTTTGCAGACTGGTCAGCAGTCACTTCCCATTATCCTAACGACCATAGCAACGTCATTGCTGATTGCTTATGTTTTGCAGAAAAAGCTAGGTTTATCGACTAACATGGCAACTTTGATTGGAGTGGGTTCTTCCATTTGCGGAGGGTCTGCAATTGCAGCAACGGCACCTGTGATTGATGCTAATGATGAAGAAGTGGCGCAAGCTATTTCGGTTATTTTTCTCTTTAACATTTTGGCTGCGCTCATTTTCCCGACTCTGGGGAGTTTGCTCGGTTTTTCTACTACTTCAGGTCAGGCATTTGGGATTTTTGCCGGAACAGCTGTGAATGATACTTCATCGGTAACAGCGGCTGCAGCAACCTGGGATAGTCTTTACCACTTGGGGGCCCAAACTTTGAATAAGGCCGTTACCGTGAAACTTACGAGAACACTGGCCATTATCCCAATCACATTAGGACTGTCTTACTGGCGGGCTAGACAAGCAAAAGCAGCGGAAAAATCAGTGTCTCTCAAGCGAGTCTTTCCGGTCTTCATCCTCTATTTTGTCCTAGCTAGTATCGTGACGACTTTGGCTCTTGCAGCGGGAGTACCTGCGACATTTTTTAGCCCAATAAAGGAAGTCTCAAAATTTTTCATCATTATGGCAATGGCAGCAGTAGGACTTAAAACCAATATCGTTCAGCTGATTAAAAAAGGTGGTAAACCAATTTTACTGGGGCTATCTTGCTGGGTTGGAATTATTCTCGTTTCTCTCATGATGCAATTTTTGATGGGATATATTTAAAATAAAAAGTTATTGATTGCAAAATCAATAACTTTTTTACGTATATTATATTATGTAATTTCTATAGATTATCCAAGGCATTTTTTTGCTCGTCACTGACGATATGGGTATAGAGGTCAGTGACTTGTGTATTGGCATGGCCGAGCTGGTGGCTGACAAGGACTTGTGATTTTGTAGCATCGTAAAGTCGAGTGGCCAGTGTATGGCGCAATTTGTGGGGGGTCACGCGGATTTTGAAGTCAGCTGAGTATTTTGCGACCATTTTTTCTATACTGGAAGCATCCATCCGATTGGGCTTGCCACGGTATTCGGATAAGAAGAAGGCCGTATCCGTTTTTTCAGCCTTGTAGCGTTGTTGGCGGATAGCAGCATAGGCTTCTAGATAAGGCTTAGCAAACCCAGCAACATTGATCGAGTCGCGCTTGCCACCCTTGCGGGTGACATCAATAATCATCATCTTGAGATTGACATCACGAAGATCCAAATTCACTGCCTCTGATAAACGAACTCCAGAAGCTAAGAGAAGTGCTAAAATCGCTAAATCGCGCTCCTTATTTTTTCGGAAAGATGATTTGGCCCGATTAGAGAGCTTGGCCTCATACTCGACATCCACATATTCTAGAAATTCCATGGTTTCGTCGCCCAAAAAGAGCTTTTGCTTGATGTTCTCAGCTCTGGCAGCAAGGGTCTCTTTTTTCTTTTTGGTAGAAACTTTTTTCATGACATTTCGGTAAAAATACGGCTCACCTAGCTCGTTTTCAACCTCCTCAGTCAGATACTTATAGAGACTAGACAAGGCAGACAGAGTACGGTTAATGGTGGTCTGCGATACACCATTTTGCGTCGTATTGGCATTCAGCAAAGGTCGCTCACGCAAATACAGGATAAAGGCCTCCATATCTTTCTTGGTCAAATTTTCCAAAGCATCCAATGAGATATCCGAAATCTGCCGACAATCAACAATTCCAGCATCTATAAGCCATTCAAAAAATCGACGGTATTCTTTAAGATATTCGTATAAAGTTGTAAAACTATAGGGAACAGCCAATTTTGATTGGTAATAATCCAGCACATACCAAGGCATGATAGATTTTAATTCTTCAATTTTTTCAAGCAATAATTCACGACGCATATTTCTCTCCTGATTCTTGATATTAGTAGTATATCATTTATATCTTCGTTTTTCAAGAAAATTATAGTTTTTCGGAAAGAAGTTAGGTAGAACATATAGAATGCTCATATTGCTGAATATCCTATTTATATAAAATAAATTTACGTAATATATGTTATGTATAAAATAAACAACTCATAATTGAGTTGTTTATTTGCGTTTTTTCTTAGCTTTTTTGATTTTATTGGCTTGGCGCTTCATGGCTGACTTCATGGCGAATTCACCAATTTTACCTTTTAATCCGCCACCAAGCATAGATGACATATCAGGCATGCCATTGGCTCCCATCATTCCTTCTAATGCTGACATGTCCATACCGCTCATATCGGGCATTCCTGGCATATTTTTAGGGAGATTATTTGGAGTAAGTCCCATCTGCTTCATCATTTTAGACATATCACCAGACATAACGCCCTGCATCAGAGATTTGGCTTGGTTAAAGTCTTTGATAAATTTATTGACGTCCACAAAGCTATTTCCAGAGCCTGTCGCGATGCGACGACGACGACTTGGTGTCAGCAAGTCTGGATTTTCACGTTCGGCAGGGGTCATTGAAGAGACAATCGCTCGTTTGCGGGCAATTTCTTTCTGGTCAACTTTAATATTTGCCAAGGCGGGATTTCCAGCCATTCCTGGGATCATTTTAAGCAGTTCTTCCATTGGCCCCATGCTTTGTACCTGGTCTAGTTGGTCAATGAAATCGTTGAAATCAAAGGTGCTTTCTCGCATTTTTTCAGCAAGTTCCAAAGATTTTTGCTCATCGTAATCCTTAGAAGCCTTCTCAATCAAAGTCAGCAAGTCACCCATTCCCAAGATACGGCTAGCCATACGGTCTGGATGGAAAGTTTCAATGTCAGTGATTTTTTCACCAGTACCAGTGAATTTGATTGGTTTGCCAGTGATTTCACGGATAGAAAGCGCCGCACCACCACGGGTATCCCCATCGATTTTCGTGAGAACAACACCGGTAATATCCAGTTGTGCGTTGAATTCACGAGCAACGTTGGCGGCTTCCTGACCAATCATAGAATCAACCACAAGGAGGATTTCAGTTGGCTGAGCCAGTGCTTTGACATCTCGCAATTCTTGCATGAGTTTTTCATCGATTTGCAGACGACCAGCTGTATCGATCAAGACATAATCATGCTTATTTTGTTGGGCGAGTTCAAGACCTTGACGGACAATGTCCACAGCAGCAACTTCTGTTCCAAGATCAAAAACCGGAACATTGATTTGCTGACCAAGTGTTTTTAATTGGTCAATGGCTGCTGGACGGTAGATATCCGCCGCAATCATCATAGGAAGCGCCTTTTCTTCCGCAATCAATTTATTGGCTAATTTGCCTGCAAAAGTCGTTTTACCTGCACCTTGAAGACCAACCATCATGATAATAGTTGGAATTTTAGGTGATTTCTCGATTTCTGCCGTCTCAGAACCCAAAATCTCTGTCAATTCTTCATTGACAATCTTGATGATTTGTTGAGAAGCATCAAGTGTTTCGATGATTTCATGACCAACAGCGCGCTCACGAACACGTTTGATAAAGGTTTTTACAACTGGAAGTGCAACATCGGCCTCAAGAAGGGCCATACGAATTTCTTTCGTGACTTCCTGTACTTCTTTTCCGGATAATTTTCCCTTGCGACGTAGATTTTTGAAAACGCTCTGGAGACGTTCTGTTAAACTTTCAAAAGCCATAATCTTCTCTTTTCTTTTTAATCTCGGTTATCAATGCTGGTCAAGATAGCAATTTTTTCCTGCAAAAAGCCATCATCAGCGTATTTTTCTGAAATTTGGTCAAAAATTTGCCCCCGCACAATATAATCAGAATACATGTGCAATTTCATCTCATAATCTTCTAAAATCTTTTCTGTCCGCTTGATGTTATCGTAGACCGCTTGACGACTGACATGAAATTCTTCAGCAATTTCAGCCAAACTATAATCATCTGCATAATAAAGCTCAATATAGTTCATTTGCTTGTCTGTCAAAAGCGCAGCATAAAATTCAAACAGGGCATTCATTCGATTGGTTTTTTCAATTTCCATAAACTTTATTTTACCATATCTGAGCGATTTTTAGTAGGAAAAGTTTTTGAAGAAAAACCAAAAGTTGCGTAATATATATTATGCAACTTTTGGTTAATTATTTTCTAAGTAAAACTCAAAACGGTCTCCTACGTACTGACTACGGACATATTCGAATGCTTGGCCATCCGTAAAGTAAGAAACTTGAGTCAGTGCTAAAATCGCATGCCCTTTTGCCACCTCTAAGTATTCTGCTACACGGTCGCTTGCTGTTTTGGCATAGATTGTCTGTTGGCTTTTTCCAATTTCGTAGCCATTCACCGCCAATGTTTTGAAAAAATGATTGGTAATGTCTGTTTTATTGAAATTTCGGATTAACTTTTCGGGGATAGATGCCACTTCAAATACCAAGGGAACATTGTCAGCATAGCGAATCCGTTCCATCCGAATCACCAAATCATTCGCACCTAATTGAAGACGCTGGCGCTCCGTTTCACTGGCCAACTTTTTCTGATAAGAAATTAGTTTGGTGGATGGAGACTTTCCTTGGGAATGAACGATTTCTGTAAAGGAGGTTGTCCCGCGCATTTTTTCTTGTACACGCGTGCTAGCAACATAGGTTCCAGAACCAACTTTTCGTTCCAGCACTCCTTCTTCTACCAGCATGGTAATAGCTTGACGGAGAGTCATTCGGCTGACATTGAATCGCTCTGCCAAATCTCGTTCACTTGGCAGACGTTCCCCAATCTTCCAAATCTGATCATCAATTTCTTCTTTTATTTTGTCGTGTATCGTTATATAGGCTGCTTTCATTGTCGTACTCCATTTGTTCTCTTTCTATTCTACCAAAATTTTAGATTTTAGACTATTCCTACTGCAAAATGTTCGCTTTTATGTTAAAATATAGTGTAATATCTGATTTTTTTTCAGAATGAAAGGAAAAACAATGACAACTCAAGACATTCAAAAGATTATTGTTCTGGATTATGGTAGCCAGTACAACCAATTGATTGCCCGTCGTATCCGTGAGTTTGGTGTATTTTCTGAATTAAAGAGCCACAAGATTAGCGCTGAAGAAATTCGTGCTATCAATCCGATTGGTATCGTTCTTTCAGGTGGCCCAAATTCAGTTTATGCTGATAATGCATTCGGTATTGATGAAGAAATTTTCGAACTTGGTATCCCAATTCTCGGTATCTGCTACGGTATGCAATTGATTACACATAAGCTCGGTGGTAAGGTTGTGCCTGCTGGTGAAGCTGGAAATCGTGAATACGGTCAGTCAACGCTTCGACTTCGTACAGAATCAGCTCTCTTTGCAGGAACTCCTGAGGAACAACTCGTTCTCATGAGCCATGGAGATGCCGTAACTGAAATTCCAGAAGGTTTCCACCTTGTCGGAGATTCTGCTGACTGTCCATTTGCTGCTATGGAAAATACAGAGAAAAAATTCTACGGTATTCAATTCCACCCAGAAGTACGTCACTCAGTCTACGGAAATGATATGCTGAAAAACTTCGCAATCAATATCTGTGGAGGACGCGGCGACTGGTCAATGGATAACTTTATCGAAATGGAAATTGCCAAAATTCGCCAAACGGTTGGTGATCGCAAAGTTCTTCTTGGTCTTTCAGGCGGTGTGGACTCATCTGTTGTTGGTGTCTTGCTCCAACGCGCCATCGGTAACCAATTGACATGTATCTTCGTTGACCACGGTCTTCTTCGTAAAAATGAAGGTGACCAAGTAATGGACATGCTTGGTGGTAAATTTGGCCTTAACATCATCCGTGTTGATGCTTCAAAACGTTTCCTAGACCTGCTTGCCGGTGTTGACGATCCAGAGAAAAAACGTAAGATTATTGGGAATGAATTTGTCTACGTCTTTGACGACGAAGCTAGCAAATTAAAAGGAGTTGACTTCCTCGCACAAGGAACTCTCTATACTGATATCATCGAGTCAGGTACTGAAACTGCTCAAACCATCAAATCTCACCACAACGTTGGGGGACTTCCTGAAGACATGCAGTTTGAATTGATTGAGCCGCTCAATACTCTCTTCAAAGATGAAGTTCGTGCGCTTGGTACTGCACTTGGCATGCCTGATGAAGTCGTATGGCGCCAGCCATTCCCAGGTCCAGGACTTGCCATCCGAGTTATGGGCGAAATTACTGAGGAAAAACTAGAAACTGTCCGTGAGTCTGATGCTATCCTTCGTGAGGAAATCGCTAAAGCAGGGCTTGACCGTGATGTATGGCAATATTTCACAGTTAATACTGGTGTTCGTTCTGTTGGGGTTATGGGTGACGGTCGTACCTACGACTACACTATCGCTATTCGCGCCATCACTTCTATCGACGGTATGACAGCTGATTTTGCACAACTCCCATGGGATGTACTTAAGAAAATCTCAACTCGTATCGTAAATGAAGTTGACCACGTCAACCGCATCGTCTACGACATTACAAGTAAACCACCAGCAACGGTCGAGTGGGAATAAAAAAGTCTCCCAGACCATTTTAGCAAACAAGTCCTTTAGAGGGCTTGTTTTCATTATGCCTTCAAATCATCATAAAAACTGCCGAAATCACTGATTTCAGCAGTTTTCTTATTACTATTGTTATGGCTGATGTACAACAGTGCCATCTTCAGTTGTAATGGTTCCATTTTGGTAGACAAGGTAGATACTGTTATCATTTCCTTGGATGGTACTGAATGGATTGACCTCCGCCCGGTTATAGTTATCTTCGATAATTTTCCAACCTAGATCACCTAAAATTCGTGTCGCATAGTTGATCGTTTCCTGACCCTGCGTTAAGGAGAGCGTTTGATTTGCAGGTGCCACTTCTGTACTATCTGAAACCTTGTAAAAAGTTCCCGAATTCAAAATCGTTTCTGACAAGGCAACCTGTGTTCCTACTAGACGGTCTCGAGTGCTATCCGTACTATCCTTCCCTTCATGAAAATGACTTTGTGGAATGACAACATTTTTAGGTACAAACAGTAGTACAAAGCCTCCTCCGCTTGATTGGTAGGTAATCCCGCCTTGGAGAATACCCTGGTCTTCTTTGGGAGGATTAACCATCGTCACACCAGTTGAAATCAAGCCACTTTGGTCAAAGACAAGCTTATCACCGCTTGCATTTTGCCAGGTACCTGCGATGCTAGAATAATCACCGTTTTGAATTGCTTGAATATTCATCCCTGTTTGAACTGGAGCTTCAGTACTGCTGCTCGATGAAACCGTGGAGGAATCTGCCTTAGTGGATGACGATGCTTTGCTGACTTGGCTCGTTTTAGGAGTCTGACTTGTTTTAGTTGTTTCTTTACTAGAACAAGCAACTAGAAGGCTAGCGGTGCTGAGAAGGATTAGGGAGGTGTAAATTGACTTTTTCATATCTTTTCTCCTTTAGAAAATGTTTTTGTAAGGCTAGTATACACTGTTCCTGCTTAGGTGAACATGTCATTTATGTCATGTTTAGTTGTTTTCTTTGTGTACCATAAAGCCTGTGGCTTGCTTGGTTGCCATAATGGTAATATCTGAAATTTGCACATGTGCCGGTTGATTGGCGATATAAAGAGTAATGTCAGCAATATCTTCAGCTTGTAAGGCATCGATTCCTTGATAGACAGAGGCAGCACGATCGCGATCCCCGTGGAAACGTACTTGGCTAAAATCAGTTTCTACAATACCAGGTTGTACTGTCGTAACCTTGATATTTTTATCAATGGTATCAATACGAATCCCGTCACTCAACACCTTAACTGCAGCCTTTGTTGCTGCATAAACTGCCGCACCAGCATAGGCATAAATCCCAGCAGTCGAGCCGATATTGATTACATGACCAGTATTTTTTTCTACCATATTCGGTAAAATACAGCGCATCACAGCCAGTAGCCCTTTGATATTGGTATCAATCATGGTCATCATGTCCACCATATCGTACTCTTGGAATTTCTCCAACCCCAAAGCCAATCCAGCATTGTTGACCAAGATATCAATTTGTGGCACATCGTGCAGTAGCTGAGAACAAACTATTTCTACTTCTTCCAGCTTCGTCACATCCACTTGATAAATCCAAACTTGAATAGGATAGTGACGATATAGGTCTTCTTTAATTTCTTCCAATAAGTGTAAACGACGTCCTGTCAAAATGACATTATCACCTGATTTTGCAAAAGCATAGGCAATCGCTTTTCCGATTCCGCTTGTCGCACCTGTAATAAGAACATTTCTTGTCATAACAGCCTCCTTTTTCTTTATATTATACCACTTTCGCCCTAAGCCTGCATATGAGTAGCAAAAAACCGCCATTCAGACGGTTTCACTATTTTATTTTTTGTAAATGTCTCTTCGGTGTCCAAATTCTAAGGCCAGGATAATCATCTTGTCATCCTGAATATCACAAATGAGTCGATAATCACCGATTCGGTAACGCCATTCTCTTGAACGGTCTCCAGTCAAGCCGTTCCCGTGTTGCCGAGGGTCCATCGTCCCCTCCAGATTCTTATCAATCCAAGCAAATAATAGACGTTGAATCTGGCAATCCAGCTTTTTGATTTGCTTTTGAGCTTGCTTAGAATACTCCAATCGATACATCTTAGAAACTTAGTTCCTTCTTAAAATCAGCATGAGAAATGGTTTCTGTATCTTTTTCATATTCTTTGTAGGCTTGCTGGTAGATATTTAAGTCATACTCATCTTCGATTTGCTCTGCCAGAGCTTTCTTAAATAGTTCAGACAACGGTTTTCCTGTCAACACGGCATAGCTTTTGAAAAACTCTTCTTCTGTCGCATTCAAGCGCAACGATACTGTACTCATAATCCGCTCCTCCTTAATTGTGTAATACATTGTAACACAATTTATTTTAAATGGCAAGTTTCCCTTATTTAAAGGAGTCAATTGCCGAATCAAGGAAGTTGAAGAATTTCATCAGATATAGGTTGAACTGAACTTGGCGCGAGTAATAGATATTTCCGCCGTTGACATAGAGTTTTCCGCCGTAAAATAGCGCAATAGGGTGATAATAGGTGTATTCTGCTCCAGTTGTATTCCCCAGACTAGGAGCAACTACATCGCGAGAATATTTTTTGGACAGTGCAATCGTATTTTCACCGCCGTTTTTAGCGACGTAAGGAATGTAGGCCGGACCGAAATTATAGGCTTGAACAGCTGTCCAGACATCTACTTTTGCTTCTTCTGCAGTTTCGAGATTGTGGCTCAAATAACTGACACCCTGACGAATGCTTTCTTTACTATCCGTTATGGTGTTTGTATAGCCAGTTGCAGATTCACTAGACTGCATGACATCAGTTTGCTTTCCCTTGGTTTCCGTGTAAATCATGGCTAGAACTAACTCTTCATTAGCGGTTGTATCATTTTCAGCAAGAACTTCTTCCACCAATGGCTGGTATGTCATCACTTGCTGAACAGCTACATGCATTTGATACGCTTTATAAGCCAGAAAAACAAGGACGACCAAGAGAATCGTTCTTGTTAATTTTTTCATTTATTTTGAATATCTTCTATATTTTTGATGAGAATCGAATAGGTTCCATTCTCGTTTTGAATAAACTCGACCGACTCTGCATCTTCGTAGACATTATTTGGGACGATGAGTTCAATTCCATTAGAAAGCGAGAGTTTTTGATTCTCGAATTTCTTGAGTTGGCGGCTGCTGTCAATTTCTGAGAAAGAAATCTTATCAGGAATGACTTCTTTCAACTGGTCTACAAAGGTTAACCGCGCAGTCAGATTGTCCTCAAACAACTGGTCTGCTAGTTTTTCAGGGGAAATCTCATTATCTTCTTCAAGATTATTAAAGATGGCTGATTTGACCTTAGTCTGAAATTGGAAATCATCTCTGTTGAAATTTTCAGCGATTTTCTGAGCTGTTTTCTCGACTTCTTTGATAGACTTTTTAGCCGAGATAGCAGGTTTTTCTTTGAGAATATTGTCCGAAAAATAATTTAAAAAAGCCCCATTGTACTTGATACGCTTTTCAATCAAGAGATACTGGTGAGTTTGCAAATTGAGAATAAAGGCCTCATCCGGAGCAGATCCAGCGCTTGGAAGATTGTTCTGCGTCAACTTCAAAGGACTATCGCTGTCTAATCCAACATGGGCCAGATTTTCCCGCAATGAGATTCGTAGAAAGGCAAATTGCTCGATGCCATTTTTTTCAAAATGTACAAAGATTAAATCATTGGTTTTGAGATTTTCAGACACAGAAAATTCTTCATGCCAAATTTTGGCAATCTGGCATGAAGAATCGATGAGTTGATCAGAGATGAGTTCGAGAAATGAATGATCAGCAGGCAGTTGACCTGTTTTAGCCTCGTCGGAGTAAACACGCTCGATTTTTTTGCGAAGGTATTCTTCAATCTTGGGTGTAATCGTCAGAAGACTGTCTGATAAGACTAACTCGGTATCATCAGCTGAAAATTGATGTATAATTGCTTGTTTAATATAAATATCCATAAATTAGTTTTCGTAAAGTGGGAAACGGTCTGTCAGAGCTTTGACTTCTTGGCGAACTTCTTCAAGAACAGCTTCGTTATCAGCATTTTTCAGTGCTTTAATGATCAAATGAGCTACTTGTTGGCATTCTGCTACACCAAATCCACGAGCTGTCACTGCAGCTGTACCCAGACGAATTCCTGATGTCTTAAATGGAGACAAGGTTTCAAATGGGATTGAATTTTTGTTGAGAGTGATGTGCACTTCGTCCAAGAGGTTTTGTGCTTCTTTTCCGTTTTCAATAACTTTGGTTACGTCTACAAGGAAAACATGATTGTCTGTTCCGCCAGAGATGACGCGGAAGTTTTCATCTTTGTTAAATACCTCAGCCATCGCTTGACAGTTTGTGATGACATTTTGTGCATATTCTTTAAAAGCAGGATCCAAGTTTTCTTTGAAGGCTACGGCTTTGGCAGCAATAATGTGTTCCAATGGTCCACCTTGCATACCTGGAAAGACTGCAGAATTGATTTTCTTAGCAAGCTCTTCGTCGTTTGTCAAAATAAGTCCGCCACGAGGACCACGAAGTGTTTTATGAGTTGTAGTTGTCGTGATATCCGCATAAGGTACTGGACTTGGATGCAAGCCAGCTGCTACTAAACCAGCAATATGCGCCATATCCACCATGAGCTTAGCCCCAACAGCATCCGCAATTTCACGGAATTTCGCAAAATCAATGATACGTGAATAGGCTGAGGCACCTGCAACAATGAGTCTTGGCTGTACTTCTTGAGCGCGTGATAAAATTTCTTGGTAATCAAGTTCTTCGGTTTCTTTGTTGACACCGTAGGCCACGAAGTTGTAGGTTTTTCCAGAGAAATTCACTGGCGAACCATGCGTCAGGTGACCACCAGCTGACAAATCCATTCCGAGTACAGTATCTCCCGGTTGGATCAAAGCCATATAGGCCGCCGCATTGGCTTGACTACCCGAATGTGGTTGAACATTGGCAAATTTTGCGCCAAAGATTTCTTTTGCACGCTCAATCGCAAGAGTTTCAACGACATCGACGACTTCGGTACCACCATAATAGCGTTTCCCAGGATAGCCTTCCGCATATTTATTGGTCAAAATAGAACCTTGAGCGGCCATCACTGCTTTCGAAACAACATTTTCTGAAGCAATCAATTCGATATTTCCCTGTTGACGTGCTTCTTCTGCTGCAATCGCATCCCATAGTTCTACGTCAAATGCTTTGTAATCTTCTTTGTCAAAAATCATGGCTTACCTCACATATTTTATAAATCGTTTTTGGACTTTATCGCTGTCATAACCAGCATGTTCATAAAAAGCATGTGCTTTTTTACGATGACTACCAGAATTTAGGCGAATAAAGTGAAATTGCCGCTCCCTAGCCTCCTTTTCGATGGCTTCTAGGAGTTGTCTACCAATACCTTTTCCTTGAAATTCCTCTAGAACAGCTAGTGCTAGAAGATTAAATCCAGCCTCTGAGTAGAGGCTTTCATAGACCTCAGCATGGATATAGCCGACTATAGAGCCACTATCCTCATCTTCAAATCCTAGAAAGAAATGGTGAGAATCGGCTGTTAATCGTCTAAATTGCTGCATTGTTTTCTCTATCGAATTGGGATAGCCAAGTGCGTATTCGTTAATATCACGAATGGTCTCCATATCTTCGACAACTAAGGCTCGAATCATATTCTACTCCTCAAATGGAATTTCAGGAACTTTAGCCAGTAATTCCTCCTTGGTAATCGCACCTTGGCGAAGAATACGAGCTGTTTTCCCAGACAAATCAAGAATAGTCGAATCCTGACCAGTAATCGCTTCATCATCCGCAATCCCTATCACTTGCTGATTGAAATCCTTGATGATGTCAGAGAATTTCTTGCCACTTTCCTGCCCTGAAATATTTGCAGATGGACCAATCAAGGGACCAGTTTCGGCAATAATTTGGAGCGTTTGTGGGTGATTTGGGGTGCGGAATCCAACTGTAGGAAGTCCTGAGTTAATCCAGTGTGGAACTTGATCATTGGCCTCTAGAATAATGGTCAAGGGACCAGGCATAAAACTATTATACACTTTTTTTACAAAATCAGGAACATTTCGACTGTATTTTAAGACATCGTTCAGATTTAACACATTTAAGTTCATGGCTTTGTCTTTTGGTCTATGTTTTAATTGATAAACCCTTTCGACAGCATCTTCGTTTAAAGCCTCTGCAAATAGGCCATAGACCGTTTCCGTCGGTAAAACAACTGCTCCACCAGATTGGATAATTGTTCGTATATTACGATTTTCCATAGATAGCCACCATTCGTTCTTTGCCAAAAAGGTCTTTTAAAACCTGGCACTGCTTATGCGGAAGATATGTTTTTGCCAAATCCTGCAAATCTTGCCCTTGCTTGTAGCCGATTTCCAAATAGATTTTCCCATTCTCATTTAAAAATGACGAAGCATCACTCAAAATGGTACGATAGATAGCCAGACCATTTTCCTCTGCAAAAAGCGCCGAGTGCGGCTCATGCATGTAGACATTTGTCGCCACTTCAGCCGTATCCTCAAAAGCAATATAAGGAGGATTTGAAATAATGATATCAAACTGACCTTGGATATTCTCGTAGACATCTGACTGCAGGAATTGAACGTCAAGTTTGTTAAGCTCAGCATTCTCACGCGCAATCATCAACGCTTCCTGCGAAATGTCAGAAGCCAGAACCTCCCAATGAGGTCGAGCACTTTTCAAGGCCAAGGCGATCGCCCCACTTCCTGTGCCAATGTCCAAAACTCGAAGATTTTCAGACTCATTTTGTGACAAAATCAAGTCCACTAACTCTCCCGTTTCTGGTCGAGGGATGAGAACATCAGGGCTGACTTTCAAGGTCAAATCTCTAAAATAAGCCCGTCCCGTAATATGCTGTGCAGGAATGTGTTGTGCCAACTGCCCAAAAATCTCTTCTAACAGCAACTGGTCTTCCACTGAAATCTCTCTCGGAAAATGAAGAATCAAATCCGTCAAAGTCCAACTTTTCAGCTCCTTAAAGACATAAGAGAGGCTTTCTTTTTCCTCTCCTAATGCTTCTAATTCACTTTCTAGCTGGCTAATGAGTTGTCCATAGGTCATATTACTTGTTCAACTTTTCCAGTTTTTGCGTTTGGTCATAGAGCACCAAGGCATCGACAACCTCGTCTAATTTCCCAGATAAGATTGTGTCCAATTTTTGAAGTGTCAATCCAATACGGTGATCTGTCACACGGTTTTGAGGAAAATTGTAGGTCCGGATACGCTCTGAACGATCACCAGTACCGATGGTTGACTTACGCTCAGCATCTTGCTCATCTTGGGCAATTTGTGCAAAGTGGTCAGCCACACGCGCGCGAATAATTTTCATGGCCTTGTCACGGTTTTTCTGCTGCGTACGTTCTTCTTGCATTTCGACTTTGATATTGGTTGGCAAGTGAACGATACGTACGGCTGTTGCTACCTTATTGACGTTCTGTCCACCCGCACCAGATGCGTGATAGATATCGACACGAAGGTCTTTTGGATCAATATCGTATTCCACTTCTTCCACTTCTGGCATAACCAAAACAGTGGCTGTCGAAGTATGAACACGCCCTTGACTTTCCGTTACAGGGACACGTTGGACACGATGAGCACCTGACTCATACTTCAACTTAGAATAAACTGATTGACCTGAAACCATGGCAACCACTTCTTTGATACCGCCTACGCCGTTATAAGAAGCTTCCATGACTTCAAAGCGCCAGCCTTGTCCTTCAGCAAATTTTTGGTACATTTGCAACAAATCGCCGGCAAAGAGAGCAGCCTCGTCCCCGCCTGCAGCACCACGAATTTCCAAGAGAATGTTCTTGTCGTCGTTGGGGTCTTTTGGAAGAAGCAAGATTTTTAATTTTTCTTCATAGGCTTCTTTTGCAGCTTTGGACTCTTTTAACTCTTCCTTAGCCATTTCCTCTAATTCGGCATCGTCCGCTGCGTCTTTAATCATTTCTTCAGCGTCAGCAATGTTTTGAATGACTTGCTTGTACTCACGATAAGCTGTGACAGTATCGCGTGTATTCGCCTCTTCACGAGACAATTCCATAAAACGTTTGGTGTCAGAAACCACATCTGGGTCACTGAGCAATTCGCCCAATTCTTCATAGCGATCTTCAACTGTTTGTAATTGATCATAGATATTCATATCTAAAAGGTAACCTCATACTTTTTCAAAATTTCTGCCTACTATTATACCATAAAATGAGAAGAATTTGGAGAAAGGAAAGTCTAGAACTCACCTCTTATCCAAATTTTTTAAAAAAACAAAAAACAGCCTTTCGGCTGCTCTAGTTTTCACTTAACGCGTTTGCTCAAAACGTAAATGCACAATAATTTGGTCAGAGTATCCGTTACGCTCCAAGTCGCGTTGAAGACGGTAGGAGATATAGTGCTCCGCAATAGCGATATAGCCCGCATCAATGAGACGGTGCTCCACCTGAGATTGAACCATGCTGATAGTTGGTCGTTCTGTCTGCGCCTCTTCTAAGTCAATAACAACTTTTTTTGTCACTTCAGCAAGATTTTTTCTCCATGTGTCGTCAATCACGTAGACAGTCTGTGCCGCTTTGATAATGGCTTGATAAATTTTTTCAGGGTCAAATTCGACAACTTCACCGCTTCTTTTAATAACTTGCATACTAGCTCCTTTTCGCATTCTTACAGGCTTTTACTACTTCTATTATCTAAGGAAATAGGACTTTTGTCAAGTTTTTGATACGACTGTGGTATAATGATTTTTAGGAAAAATAAAAAAGGAGTTCTTATGACAAATGCAATGCTAAAACGTCAAGAAGTTGACGTCAAAGATACCTGGGACACATCCCTAATCTATGAAAATGACCAAACTTTCAAAACAGCTTTGACTGCTTTCAAAGAAACCGCGAAAAATTTTGAAAAAAATTATAAAAACCAGTTAAACACGGTAGAAACTATCGTTGTAGCCTTGGCAGAATACGAAACTATTTTAACTGTTCAAAGCAAGCTATCCCACTACGCCTTCTTAAATCTAGACGTGGACAAGATGAATGCCGAATTGGCAAGTCAAGCCAATGAATTTGAACTCGTTCATGCAGAAACTTATCCAGCACTTGCCTTCTTGTCAACTGAACTTAGTCTCCAAGAAACAGCATTGTTGGAAGAAGTCATTGCTCAACATCCTGAATGGACGAGTTTTATCAACCACATCATCCGTTGGAAACCACATAATTTAGACCCACTTCAAGAAGAACTCTTGGCGAAATTTGCCCCAACCTTCTCACAAGCATACAGCAACTATGAAACGACCAAGTTTGAAGATATGACCTTTGACAACTTTGAGGCCAATGGTACATCCTACGGAAATAGTTATGTCCTCTACGAAAATGACTATGAAATCAGCCACGATACTGAGCTTCGTCGCAAGTCAGCTGAAAGTTTTTACGCTACTCTTCGTAAATACAAAAACACGACTGCCGCAACTTACCTGGCTCATGTGAAAAACGAGCAAATCGAAGCCAAATTACGCGGATTTGACTCAACCATCGACTACCTTCTTTTCCAACAAGATATCTCTCGAGACCTTTTTGACCGTCAAATTGACGTCATCATGAAAGAATTGGCTCCTCACATGCGTCGTTTTGTCAAATTGATGGCGGCTTCGCACGGCTTGGATAAGATTACACATGCTGACTTGAAGATTAGTTTGCCATCTGAATTCAATCAACGCATCACACCAGAAGAATCGAAACAATTCTTAGTTGATTGCCTTGGTTTCCTCGGTGAAAATTATGTGAAGATGATTGAGCAAGTCTTTGATGAGCGCTGGATTGACTTTGCGCAAAATGAAGGCAAGGCTACAGGCGGATACTGTGCTACACTTTATGACGGACCATCTTACATTCTCCTCAATTGGACCGGTCTCATGAATGAAGTTCTGGTTCTTGCTCACGAACTCGGACATGCTGGTCATTTCCAATTAGCCAAAAAACAGAGCATTCTGAACTATGATCCATCGCTGTATTTCATTGAAGCACCATCTACTGCCAACGAAGTCTTGACATGTAATACTCTTCTCAAGCAAAATGAAGACCCTAACTTCAAGGCCTACTTGATTAGTGAATTGATTAGCCGGACTTATTTCCATAATATGGTGACTCACCTTCTAGAAGCTGCCTTCCAACGCGAAGTTTACACGCGTATGGATAACGATGAATACCTCAACGGCGATATCCTCTGCGAAATCAAGCTCTCTATCATGAAAGAATTCTGGGGAGATGAGTTTGAAATCGGAGAGGACGCTGGACTTATCTGGATGCGCCAACCGCACTACTACATGGGACTATATCCATACACCTACTCTGCTGGATTGACGATTGGTACTGCCATGGCCAAACAATTAGAAGAAAATCCTACCGAAGTTGTTGAAAAATGGCTTGAAACCTTGTCACTCGGTGCTAGCCTCTCTGCCCAAGAATTGGCACAGCATGCTGGTGTGGATGTCTCTACTGACAAACCATTGAAAGACACCATTGCCTATGTCGGCTCACTGGTTGACCAGTTGGAAACCTTAACAAAATAGCATAATAAAAACTGTGATTCGAAATTGAATCACAGTTTTTGTTTTCTAATAATCAGGTCGAATAACCCCTGTCACCGTCTCACGAGTCGCTTCGATGTCTTCTTCTAGGACAACCTTGACAATGCGTTTTGACTCTTCAGGTGTACATGGAACAAGCGGCAAACGTAATGGCCCAA
Organism: Streptococcus gallinaceus; assembly: GCF_040545695.1. Classification (NCBI taxonomy): domain Bacteria; kingdom Bacillati; phylum Bacillota; class Bacilli; order Lactobacillales; family Streptococcaceae; genus Streptococcus; species Streptococcus gallinaceus. The sequence goes on from NZ_JBEPMK010000003.1 coordinate 87,375, forward strand.
CTTCAAAACCAAGATGATTGAGCAAGGCTTTAACAGGCGCTGGACTAACCACAGAAAAGAGAGCATGTACTTTGGGTAAGAACTGACGCTGAATTTTAGCTGCCTTTTGAATATCACTGGCTTTGATAGCTTGGAACATATCAAAAATTTCATCCCCACAAACGTGAGAAGCAACGCTAATCAGCCCATCTGCTCCCAAATTCATAGCATGAAAGGCTTCGCCATCTTCACCAGAAAAAATCAAGAAATCTTCTGGTTTGTGCTCGATGAGGTAGGCCATATTATCCAAAGTTGTACATTCTTTTACACCGATAATGTTTGGATGTTCAGCCAGACGCAACATGGTATCAGGGTCTACTTCTACAACCACGCGCCCAGGGATATTGTAAATGATAATCGGTAAATCAGAAGCATCTGCAATGGCTTTAAAATGCTGATACAGACCTTTTTGATTCGGTTTATTATAGTAGGGAACAATGGCCAAACCTGCAGCAAATCCGCCAAATTCGGCAACTTCTTTGGCAAATTCCACGGAGTCGCGCGTGTCATTTGTCCCGATACCTGCAATCAGGGGAACGCGACCATTGACAATTTTTTGCACTGCAGCAAAGAGTTCCAATTCTTCTTCGTGGGTCAAAGTTGGACTTTCAGCAGTTGTTCCTGCCAATAATAAGCCTTCTGTATGATGGGCAAGTAATTCTTCAATCAGCTTAGGCAGTACTTCAAAGTTGATGGAGCCATCGGCTTTGAAGGGAGTCACCATCGCGGTAATGATATTGACATTGCGTAAATCTTGGATAGACATAGGCATCCTTTCCAAATAGCTTTCGCTTATTTTAATTCAAATTTTAAGTCAGTAGTTGGGCGGACTAAGCCACGTTCGTGAAGAGTTTCTGCGATTTGAACAGAATTCCAAGCAGCGCCTTTTAGCAAGTTGTCGGAAACGACCCACATGTGGATTCCTTTTTCTGCATCAAGGTCTTTACGGATACGACCAACAAAAGTATCACGACTTCCAACAGCATTGATAGCCTGAGGGTAGATTTGGTGAGCGACGTCGTCCTCTAGTACTGCACCTGGGAAGGCCGCAATGGCCGCTTTGACTTCCTCAATTGGTGCCACTTCTTTTGTTTCGATATAAACAGACTCAGAATGGGCAGACAAAACTGGAATGCGGACACAGGTTGCTGATACAGCAATGCTGTCGTCTTCCATAATTTTCTTGGTTTCTTTTGTCATTTTCATTTCTTCGTAAGTGTAGTCGTTGTCAGTGAAGACGTCGATTTGTGGAAGAGCATTGAAGGCGATTGGATAATGTTTTTTGTCGCCGCCTGATGGGAGAATAGTTGCTTCAACATCTTTTGGATTGACACCGTCATTTAAGACTGAGCGGAGTTGAGCTTGTGTTTCCAAGATAGCACCCATACCAGCACCTGATACGGCTTGATAAGTCGATACGATGATACGGTCCAAGCCCCATTTTTGACGAACTGGCTCCAAAGCTACCATCATTTGAATCGTTGAACAGTTTGGACAAGCGATAATGCCGTTATGGGCATCGAGTGCATGGGCGTTGACTTCAGGCACAACCAAAGGGACATCAGGATTTTGACGGAAATAAGAAGTATTATCCACGACAACTGCTCCTGCTTTGACCGCATATGGAGCGTATTTTGCAGAGGTAGAGCCACCAGCAGAGAAAAGCGCGATATCGACCCCGCCAAAAGTATCTTCTGTCGTTTCTTCTATGACAATATCTTGTCCTTTAAATTGCAATGTCTTACCAGCTGAGCGAGAAGACGCCAAAAAACGTACTTTTTCGATAGGAAGTGTTGATTCTTCCAACATTTTAATCATCTGTGCGCCAACTGCGCCTGTAGCACCAACAACTGCAACTGTATAAGCCATAAGGTTACCTCTTTCAAAATTAAATTTATACAATTATACTATATTTTTTTTCAAAACAAAAGGGATTTTTCAGAAAATTCCTGCATTTTTATAATTTATAGAGGATAGCTCGGCAGATTAGATTTAGTATAAAAAAACAAAGCTGGAATAAACCAACTTTGCTGTATCTGATTTAGAATAAACCGAGCGCTGTGCCGTCTTCTGCCACATCCATATTGAGAGCGGCTGGTTTTTTAGGAAGTCCTGGCATGGTCATGACATCTCCAGTAAGAGCAACGATGAAGCCCGCTCCCAGCTTCGGTACGACCTCACGAATCGTAACTTCAAATCCTCTTGGTGCACCGAGAAGAGTTGGGTCGTCTGAGAAACTGTATTGGGTTTTAGCCATACAAACTGGTAAGTTGTCCCAACCATTTTTCACGATTTGTGCAATTTGTGTCTTAGCTTTCTTTTCGAAAACGACCTTGTCAGCACGATAGATTTCACGCGCTACTGTCGCAATTTTTTCCTCGATTGACTGAGAGTCGTCATAGAGACGCTTGTAGTCTGACGGTGTCGCATCAATTGTTTTTACAACCGTTTGGGCTAACGCCACACCACCTTCAGCGCCGTCGGCCCAAACGCTAGCTAATTCAACAGGGACATCGATAGCCGCACACAGTTCACGAAGTTGGGCAATTTCTGCTTGGGTATCTGCTACAAATTCATTGATAGCCACGACAACAGGAACACCGTATTTGCGCATATTTTCCACATGCTGAGCCAAGTTGGCAAAACCTTCTTTTACAGCCGCAACATTTTCTAGACTCAAATCTTCCTTAACGATACCGCCATTCATTTTCAGTGCACGAAGAGTTGCCACTACGACAATGGCATCTGGTGTGGTTGGTAGATTTGGTGTTTTGATATCCAAGAATTTCTCTGCACCGAGATCCGCTCCAAATCCAGCTTCTGTCACCACATAATCGGCTAAACGAAGAGCTGTTGCAGTTGCCAAGACAGAGTTACATCCATGGGCAATATTAGCAAAGGGACCACCGTGAACAAATGCTGGCGTTCCATAGATAGTTTGCACCAAGTTTGGCTTGATAGCGTCTTTTAGAATGAGTGTCAGGACTCCTTCTACTTGCAAATCTCGGACATAAACTGGACTGCGGTCATAACGATAGCCAATGACAATGTTAGCCAAGCGTTTCTTCAAATCAGCTAAATCCGTTGCTAAGCAAAGGATGGCCATAATTTCTGAAGCCACTGTAATATCAAAACCGTCTTCACGTGGAATACCGTTTAGCGGACCGCCAAGTCCTACGGTCACATGACGCAGAGCGCGGTCATTCAAATCAACTACTCGTTTCCAGATAATCCGTCGTTGATCGATACCAAGTTCATTTCCTTGGTGGAGATGATTGTCAATCAAGGCTGACAAAGCGTTATGAGCTGTCGTGATGGCATGCATGTCTCCTGTAAAGTGGAGATTGATGTCTTCCATCGGAAGAACTTGTGCATAGCCGCCACCAGCTGCGCCTCCCTTAATCCCCATGACAGGACCGAGTGATGGTTCCCGTAGGGCAATCATGGTTTTCTTGCCAATTTTATTGAGGGCGTCCGCCAAGCCGATACTCATGGTAGACTTACCTTCACCGGCAGGCGTTGGATTGATAGCTGTGACTAAAATCAGTTTTCCAACAGGATTTTTTTGAACAGCTTTAATTTTATCAAAGGTTAATTTTGCTTTGTACTTACCGTAAAGCTCAATATCATCAAAGGCAATACCTAATGGTGCTACAACCTCTGTAATCGGCTTTAAGGGAACACTTTGTGCGATTTCAATATCCGTTTTCATTCTATCACCTCACAATAAGATAGTCTTATCATAACAGATATTCGTTTTTCTTGCACGTATTTTGTATATAAAAAATAAAACGTCCGCTTTTTACCTATTTTTGTAAAAAGTTAAGAAAATATCATACTGTTTTATTCGCCTTTGTAAGAGGTTGCTAAAACTTTACGAAAATCATAAATTCTTGTACAATAAGAACATGAAAATTTTGATTACTTCAGGCGGAACAAACGAATCCATCGACCAGGTTCGCGCCATTACAAATCATTCAACAGGCCAGCTTGGGAAGATCATTGCTGAGACATTTCTAGAGACAAATTTCCCTGTCACCTTGGTCACTACCAAGCATGCCGTCAAACCGCAGCCACACCCACTTCTTCATATAGTAGAAATCTCCAATGTGGAAAGTCTACAAAGTAGTCTCGAGCCACTTGTCAAAGAACATGATGTGCTCATTCATAGCATGGCTGTATCTGACTACACACCAGTCTACATGACTGGTCTGGATGAAGTCGAGCAGACGAACAAGATTCGTGATTTACTGACCAAATCCAATACAGAAACCAAGATTTCTTCTCAAAACGACTATCAAGTTCTGTTTCTCAAAAAAACACCAAAGGTCATCTCGAAAGTCAAGGAATGGAATCCAGCCATTCAGCTGATTGGTTTCAAGTTACTAGTGGATGTCAGCAAAGAAGAATTATTTGCTGTGACGCGTGAGAGTCTGGCGAAAAATAAGGCTGACTATATCGTTGCTAATGATTTACGAGACATCAATTCGGAAGGTCACAAGGCATTTTTAGTTGATAAAGAAACTGAGCAGCTGGCTTCAACAAAAGAAGAAATCGCTCAACTCCTCCTCAAGCTCGTCTTAGAAAAGAGGTAATCATGGCACGCATCACACTAGCTGTAACGGGATCGATTTCGGCCTATAAGGCAGCTGATTTAAGTAATGAATTGACCAAGTTAGGGCATGAGGTTACTGTACTGATGAGCCGGTCAGCCACACAATTTATCAGCCCACTTACTCTACAGTCTTTAACAAAAAATCCAGTTCATACTGATATCATGAAAGAAGAAGACCCGTCTTCTATCAAGCATATTGACTTAGCAAAAAATACAGATTTGTTTTTAGTTGCACCTTTGTCTGCCAATACCTTAGCCAAATTGGCCCATGGGATGGCAGATAACATTGTGACAGCGGTCGCCTTGGCTTTGCCAATGGGTGTCCCAAAATTAATTGCCCCTGCTATGAACACCAACATGTACCTTAATCCTGCAAGTCAACACAATCTACAGCTACTTCGCTCTTATGGCTTTGAAGAAATTAAGCCACGCGAATCCTTGCTGGCTTGTGGCGACTTTGGGACGGGAGCTTTAGCGACAATCGATACCATCCTATACGAGGTTCAACAACGATGTCAAAAATGAGAATTAAAACCGAAACCACTGCGATGGAAGTTGTCGTTTGGGTAGGAGAATTGCTCATGGAAAGCGGCGCTGAAATCTACCGTATCGAAGATACCATGAAACGGATTGCGGCTCGACTTGGCATCCAAAATTTTGAAACTTATGTGGTCAATCAAGGAATCATCACTTCTGGTTTGGACAAGGAAGACAATCATCTAGGTAAGGCCTATACTACAAAAGACGTATCCATCCATATGGGGAAATTAGAAGCGGTTAATGCTCTATCACGCCAAATCGTCAAAGGAGAGGTATCTGACTTAGAGGATATTTCACAGCGGTTAGACAGGATTGAACATTTTCCAAAACAGTCTTTGTTACTGACTTTATTTGCCTATTTCTTGGGTGCAGGTGGATTTTCAATGGCGCTTGGAAGTGGTTTTCTCGACGCACTTGCATCTGCCATGACAGGATTGATTTTAGGGCTTGTCTATCATCTCATCTCTCCCAAAATTCATGCTGGATTTATTCATACCATTATCGGAAGTGCGGTTATCACGCTTTCTGCCAGTTTATTGCTTTATTTGCATGTCGGACAGCACTTGGGACCAATTGTACTAGGTGCACTGATGACCTTGATACCAGGAGCATTTTTTGTCAATTCTATCCGTGAATTTTCTCAAAACAATTATTCGACGGGGTTGACCTTACTCATGTCTGCCTTGTTATCTTGTATTTCACTTTCCGTTGGTGTGGTGACCGTGCTTGAAGCTCTTCCTTTTGCTGAGCAGATGACCGCAGCATTTACTAGCACGATTGCAACTCCAATGGATTTTGTGATTCGTGCCCTAACAGCTGCAGTTGGTACAGTCGCATTTGCCCTACTTTACCACGTTCCCAAGCGTTATCTAGTCTACATCGGTATCTTAAGCGGTCTTTCTTGGCTGGTCTATTTGCTTATCTTTGAGTACCATCACATAGATGCCCTGGCCGTCTTTTTTTCCAGTCTGATGGTGGCCTTTTGTTCCCGTTGGTTGGCTGTGCGTAAAAAATGCCCGATGACTTTATTTTTATCTACTAGCATTTTTCCGCTTATTCCTGGATTGAGCTTCTACCGGGCTGTTTATTTCGTATTGACTGGTGCAGATACTTTGGCTGTAGAATATTTGCGCATCAGCTTCATCACAGCCTTTACAATCGCTATTGCTATCGGCATTGTGCAGCAATTTTCGACAAATTATCCCCGCTTTTTTGCCCAAAAACAAGGGTAAGACCTGTTTATCTTCATTTTAAGGAGTATATTGTGAAACAAAATAAATCAAATCAAGTAGCTACTATTGCCATTTTCTTTGCAGTTATGTTGGTTATCCATCTGTTGAGCTCGGTTATTTTTAACCTACTACCATTTCCTATCAAGCCAACCCTGGTGCATGTACCGGTGATTATTGCTTCTATTCTTTATGGACCGCGTATCGGCGCTACATTGGGTGGACTTATGGGAGTGATTAGTATGGTCACAAATACAATCTTGTTTTTACCGACGAGCTATCTTTTCACCCCTTTTGTCCCAAATGGGAATTTCTGGTCACTCGTTATTGCAGTTGTGCCTCGCGTTTTAATTGGGATTACCCCTTACTTCACCTATAAAATGCTTAAAAATAAAGGTGGACTTCTTCTTGCAGGTGCCATTGGTTCTATGACCAATACTGTTTTTGTACTCGGTGGAATTTTTATCCTCTTTTCATCCGTCTACAATGGCAATATCCAACTGATGTTGGCAGGAATTATCGGCACAAATGCTATTGCAGAAATGGTGATTTCAGCAGCTTTGACCCTTGCCATCGTGCCAAATATGTTAAAACTAAAAAAATAAGGAAATAAGTCACGTGAGAGCGTGCTTTTTTCTTTTGAAAATGTTATAATGAAAGCGATTAACAAGATATTTTCAAAAAGGAGAAATACATGACCTATACAGAAAATTACCAAAAATGGCTTGACGTCGCAGATTTACCAGATTACCTCCGCGAGGACTTACTGGCTATGGACGAAAAGACAAAAGAAGATGCCTTCTACACAAATCTTGAATTTGGTACAGCAGGTATGCGTGGCTATATCGGTGCTGGTACCAACCGCATCAATATTTACGTCGTTCGTCAAGCAACAGAAGGCTTGGCAAAATTAGTTGAGTCTAAAGGTGAGGAAGCTAAAAAACGTGGTGTGGCTATTGCCTACGACTCACGTCACTTCTCACCAGAGTTTGCTTTTGAATCTGCTCAAGTCTTGGCAGCTCACGGCATCCAATCCTATGTCTTTGAAAGCCTACGTCCAACACCTGAATTATCATTTGCAGTGCGTCACTACAATGCTGTTGCAGGTATCATGGTTACTGCAAGTCACAATCCAAAAGAGTTTAACGGCTACAAGGTCTACGGTGAAGACGGTGGACAAATGCCGCCAGCAGATGCAGATGCCTTGACAGACTACATTCGTGCGATTGACAATCCATTTGAAGTTGTTTTAGCTGACCTTGAAACTGCAAAAGAATCTGGCCTTATCAAAGTCTTGGGCGAAGAAACTGACGCCCTCTACTTAGAAGAACTCAAATCTATCACCATCAATCCTGACTTGATTAAAGAATTTGGCCGTGATATGAAGATTGTCTACACACCACTTCATGGTACAGGCGAAATGTTGACTCGTCGTGCTTTGGCACAAGCTGGCTTTGAATCTGTTCAAATGGTTGAAGCGCAAGCTACTGCTGACCCAGATTTCTCAACTGTTGCTTCTCCAAACCCAGAAAGCCAGGCAGCATTTGCAATGGCAGAAGAACTTGGCCGTCAAGTAGACGCCGATGTCCTTCTAGCAACTGACCCTGATGCTGACCGTGTCGGTGTTGAAATCCGCCAAGCAGACGGTTCTTACTGGAACCTCTCTGGTAACCAAATCGGTGCACTCTTGGCCAAATACATTTTAGAAGCCCACAAACAAGCAGGTACTCTTCCAGAAAATGCAGCTGTCTGCAAATCTATCGTTTCAACTGAATTAGTGACGAAGATTGCTGAAAGTTACGGCGCAACCATGTTTAACGTCTTGACTGGCTTCAAATTTATCGCTGAAAAAATTCAAGAGTTTGAAGATACAAATAGTCACACCTACATGTTTGGTTTTGAAGAAAGCTTTGGCTACCTGATTAAACCATTTGTCCGTGACAAAGATGCCATCCAAGCTGTTCTCTTAGTAGCTGAAATTGCTGCTTACTACCGTTCTCGTGGTTTGACATTGGCTGATGGTATTGACGAAATCTTCAAAGAATACGGCTACTTTGCTGAAAAGACAATTTCTGTGACCCTTTCAGGTATGGACGGTGCAGCTGAAATCAAGAAAATCATGGATAAATTCCGTGGTAATGCACCAAAACAATTTAACCAAACTGAAATTGCATTGACAGAAGACTTCTTGGAACAAACTGCTACTTCTGCTCAAGGCGTTACTAGCCTTACTACACCACCAAGTAACGTTCTCAAGTACACACTTTCAGATGATTCTTGGTTTGCAGTCCGCCCTTCAGGTACAGAACCAAAAATCAAATTCTACATTGCAACAGTTGGCGATACACTTGAGGAAGCTGAAACAAAAATCGCAACTATTGAAAAAGAAATCAACGAATTTGTTGGATAAAATGAAAACCACCACTTGGTGGTTTTTTTGATGGATAAGTCACAAAAAAAGAGACTTTCGCCTCTTTGGGATTTCTAAATGGGAAGGTTCATTCTCTATAACAAGATAAATAATTAAAATTGTATTTAGCTACCCCTAATCTAACTTTCCTACTCTAAAATATGAATGATTAAAATAAGTCGTAACTGTCAATCAAATTTTTTTGAATACCAACAATAGACCTAGTAAAGCCTACTTGAGCGCATTAGCCTTTCTTATGATGTAGTAGGGTAGCAAGGCTAATAAAGTGATGATAAACAATAGATAAATGAATTTTAGTTGAGCACTAGAGAACAAACCTTCCTTTAAAGCAAAGGTTTTCTCGCCTATCATCATCTACTCTAGATATTTTCCTCCAAAATCTACAATGATGAGCACCGACCAGAAAACCAAGGAGTGAAAAGTAATACCTATGAGGGCACCTCCCTCATTTCGCTTACATTATATCTCTTTTTTAAAACGCTTTCAAGTTTTTGTGTGCAATTTTGGTAAAAAAATAATAAACTAATATCAGGTAAAAATAATCATATGAGAGACAAGACATGAACATCGAAATTACAAATGGAAACTACACAATCCAGTGGGGTGGGACTTATTTTATAGCTTTACAGGATTATCCGACGATTCATCCGGCAGAATTTGATAGGATAAGTAAATTTATTGCCTATGAAAAGTACTATCATCGAAAGACCGAGATTATTTGCAATAATAAATTACTTTTGGAGAAGATAACCGACTATGTCGCGCAGGATACTCCTGAATATCCCTTTTTCCCATTCTCCAAAGAATCAAGTGCGATTTATACTGAGGAAGGCCTTTGTTTAGTATCGGATTTTGTCAGTCACACAACTACTATCGATACAGCTAAACAGATTTTTACTGATGGCAAGCTATTGTCTGCGGTGCAAGCGTTGAAAAAATCTAGTACTGATTTGGTAATGGATTCTCGGAATGCAGCCAGCGATCCTGCAGATTACTTTGACTATATTATGTTTGCCTGGTCAAATGTAACATCTGGATACAGGCTTGCAATGGAACGCTTACTCCATCGAGCACCTACGGAAAACGATCTCAATGAGTTGTTTGTGCCGGGAGTCAGCTTTCATTTTCTCTATGAAAATTTAGCGAAGGAGCCCAACTTTATCTTTGATGGTTACCATCCTGTTAAAATCAAAGATAAGGTGGACTTAGATGGCTTATTATTTATCTGTGTGATTCCAGAGTAAAATAGATCAGAATTTGAAAATATAGTTCCAAATTCACTCAAATCAAGAGTAGTATATCTGAAGTATGATGGGGATGGATTAAAAAATTGGACTAAAAAAGTTTATCAAACCGTCACTGAGTAGAATGATTTATAAACAAGAAAACAGCAGTTTGTCTATCACAATTCTGCTGTTTTTATTTTATTTGTGTTTTGCTTTGCCCTTGAGATAGGAATCCCACATTTTTTGCTGGGGTTTGGCAAAGGGGTAGGCATGAAAATCTTCGACGGAAACCCAACGTAACTCGCGGTCCTTATCCACCTTGTCTTCTTCCACAATGCCTTCAACCAAGTCAACTTGCCATTTTCGGTGACTAAAAATATGTTGAACCGGTTGAAATTCTTGCTCCAGCCATTGAACTTTCTGTCCGTAATTTTTTTCAAATAAACCCAAGATATCCACTACTTCTACGACTTCAAAAAGATTGATTTCTTTTGTGCTGGAAGAAGATTTTTCAATCAAGGGAAAAGACCAAAAACCAGATAAGAGGCCTGCATCTGTATTTTTTTCAAGTAAAAATTGGTTAGCCTGATTGCGGATGATATAGGCCTGATAATAGACGGGCGTCGGCTTCTTCTTAGGAGCTTTGATCGGATATTTGTCCATGGTTCCGTGCAAATAAGCTGCGCTAAACTCCTTAACCGGGCTATCCTCTGGACGTGGATTAACAGGTGATTCAATGTCAGAACCTAAGTCCATCAGAGCCTGATTAAAGTCTCCCGGACGTTCAGGGTCAATCAAAATCTCCATCATAGCTTGGAAAATTTTTCGATTGCTAGGAACACCGATATCATAATTGACCTCAAAAAGACGACTTAGCACCCGCATAACATTGCCATCCACCGCAGGCTCAGGTAAATTAAAAGCAATACTGGAAATAGCTCCCGCAGTGTAGGGACCAATTCCTTTTAAGCTTGTAATTTCTTGGTAGGTAGTGGGAAATTGTCCATCAAAATGCTCCATCATCTGTTGAGCCGCTGTCCGCATATTGCGCACACGAGAATAGTATCCCAGTCCCTCCCAGACTTTGAGGAGGGTTTCTTCATCTGCTGCTGCCAAGTCCGAAATGGTCGGCAAGCGATACAAAAAACTTTCGTAATAGGGAATGACAGTATCTACACGCGTCTGTTGCAGCATTATTTCTGATACCCAAATAGCATAGGGATCTGAAGTTCTACGCCAAGGTAGGTCACGCTTGTTGGCATCATACCAGTCCAACAAAGCCTTACGAAAAGCTCGAATCTTCTCATTCGGCCACATCTCAATTCCATACTCATTCAAATCTAACATATATCCAGTATATCATAAAAGGGAGTGGGAAAGAACTCTGACTAATCAAAAAGAGTTCGTCTTCCCACCCCCGCACAGTTGAATTGTTCCCTGACTTTGGACCATTTGGTAATAGAATCCCTTGCTTGCCATCAGGCTATCGTGATTGCCTTGTTCAACAATCTTGCCGTCGACCATAACCAAAATGATGTCAGCTGACTGAATGGTTGACAGACGGTGAGCAATGATGAAACTAGTCCGCCCGTCCATCAGTTTATCAAAGGCTTCTTGGATGTAGACTTCCGTCCGTGTATCAATGGAAGACGTCGCTTCATCTAGGATTAGAATTTTCGGCACTTTGACAAAGATACGTGCAATAGCCAGCAATTGTCGTTGCCCTTGAGAGAGCGACTCGCCTGCATCGGCTAGATAGGTGTCATATCCGTTTGGTAATTGGCGAATAAAGAAATCAGCATTGGCTGCTTTGGCTGCTTCCACGACTAATTCTCGGGTTGCATTTGGATAACCGTAGGCGATATTTTCATGAATGGTAGCTGTTTTAAGCCACGTTTCTTGGAGCACCATACCAATTTGACGGCGAAGCGAGTCCCGACTATAGTCTGTAATTGAATTGCCATCTATCAAGATTCTCCCTTGATTGGTATCATAAAATCGCATGAGGAGGTTAATCAAGGTTGATTTACCTGCGCCCGTTGGTCCTACGATGGCTACTGTGCTCCCAGAAGGGATAGTGAGGTTGAGGTCTTCAATCAAGGATTTTTTAGCATCGTATGAAAAGGCGACATTTTCAAAATCAAAAGCTCCCTCTACATCTGAAAATTGCAGTTCCTTGACATTATTTTCCTGAATGGAAGGCTGCTCCAAAATATCAAACAGGCGTTCTGCACAAGCCATGGCACTTTGTAACTCGGATAAAACCGAGGAAATGTCATTAAAAGGCTTGGTGTACTGATTGACGTAGTTGAGGAAGGTCGTCAAAGAACCGACCGTAAAAGTCCCCTGCATAATCCGCCATGCCCCCAGACCCGTCAATAAGGCATAAATTGTCGCATTGACAAATCGAGTCGTTGGATTAATAGTCGATGAGGCAAAGATCGCTCGTTGGGAATGCTGTGCATACTGTTGATTTACAACTTCAAAATCAGCTGTAGATTGCTCTTGCGCATTGAAAGCCTGAATCAAGGAAAGATTTCCCATGCTTTCTTCCAGATAAGTCGTTTGCTCCCCACGCGACTGAGTTTGCTGACGATAATAAAGGTAACTTTTTTTGGCAATAAATCGAGCCATAAAGAGAGAGAGCGGAGTCAGAGCTACAACGATAAGCATCATCAAGCTATCCAGCTGGGCCATTGTGATAATGGTAAAGAGAATGGTTAAAATGCCAACTAAAAATTGATTAAAAATCATGACCAAACCATTTGTCAGCTGTTCACTGTCTGAAGAAATCCGAGCAACTATATCGCCAATACTTTGACGGTCTAGGTAGCTAAGTGGTAATTGGTGTAGTTTCTCAAAAACTTGCTGGCGTAAGTCTGCCATGACGGCGTAGATAATTTGATTGGTCAGTAGAGGGATTACCCACTGGATAAGAGTATTGCCGGCTACTACTGCTAGCATTTTCCATAGAATAACCATAACAGGAGCTAGTCCTTGACCGGCCAATATGGTATCAATAGCCTGCCCCATTAGGATGGGAAGATAGACTGTTAGCAGCACTTGGACAAGCGTTCCTAGCAAGATAAGCCCAAGTCGGAGAGGGTATTTGGTCATCAATTTCAGTAATTTTCCAAGGATTGGTTTCGTCTCTTTTTTTCTCATGACGCACCTCCTTTATTTTGCTGAGAATGATGGATTTCTTGGTATACAGGGCAATTCTCGAGCAATTCTTCATGTCGACCAAGGCCAGCCTGCTGTCCTTGGTCTAAGACTAAAATCTGATTGGCGTGACGCAAACTATTGGTCCGCTGCGAAATCATGATCAAGGTCTGAGAAGGCAACTCGTGACGAATAGTTGTCAACAAACGACTTTCTGTCAGATAATCCAAAGCCGATGTCGAATCGTCCAAGACCAAGATTGGGGCTTCTTGTAAAATAGCTCTGGCAATGGTTAATCGCTGCCGCTGTCCGCCTGAAAAATTCTGCCCAAAGGCTTCTACTCTTGCATCTAGACCGCCTTTTTCGACCACAAATTCCTTGGCTTGTGCAATGGTCAGAGCCCACCACATCTTCTCTTGAGAAACATCTGACAATCCCAAGGTCAGATTCGAAGCGATACTGCCGCTGAATAATTGGGCTTTTTGAGGAACAAAGGCAAATAATTCTCGCCAATTTTTCAGATTCTGAGGGCTATAATCATCTTTGTAGACAGTAATTCTACCTGTATCTGGTTGATAAAAACGCAGCAATAGTTGAATTAGACTAGATTTACCAGAGCCAGTTCCTCCGATAATACCGAAAAAGTCGCTCGCTTGCAAAGAAAAATCTATATTTTCCAAAGACGGCTCTACGGCTGTTGGGTAGGTAAAAGTTGCTTTTTGGACAAGAATTGCCTGCCCAGGTATTGTGCTCTTTTCCCGCTCCAAGATAGCTTCTAAATCCTCTGAATCCTGCTCAAAGATTTCCTGAACTCGTTGGGCACTGATAAAGGTCTGATTTAAAGCAGTAACAACCATAACCAGCTTGACCAACTCGACCAGTATCTGCAAGAGATAATTGATCAAAGCAACCAACATACCAACTTCCAAAGCATTTGCTGCGATAGAGATTTGGCCCTTCCAAATCAAGACAACCAAGGTCAGATTGACCACCAAGTAAGTTGCCGGTGTCAGCAAGGCAGACCAGTATCCTGCTTGAACTTGCAAATGTTGATAAGAAGTATTTTTCTCCGTGAAACCTGCAATTTCCCGATTTCGTTGGCCGAAAGCACGAATTACACGCATACCCAAACTATTTTCACGTACAGATTTGACCAACTGATCCAGTCCAAGACGAATCGTAGCAAAATAACGAGAAGAAATCCGCGAAATCACGATAACGATGGCAAATAAAATGGCAATCATCACCACAAATAAGATAGACAAGCGTGGACTAATCCGAAAAGCCATCAAGAGAGCTCCAAATACAACAATTGGAGCACGCAGAAAGAGGCGAAGGAAGGTATTGATTCCAGTCTGAATCTGCAAGCTATCACTGGTCAACCGAGTCAAAAGACTAGAGGTGGACAGCTGGTCTTGATTGGCTTTTGGAAGAGAAAGTACTTTCTTATAAAGTTCTTGAGTTAATTGTTTTGTATAGCCTACCGCCGCCTTTGCCGAATAATACTGGGCAATCAAGGCAACGACAACTCCAACAACTGCTAATCCCATCAATAATAAAACCATGGCAACCAAGTTTCCCTGATTGCCATGTGGAATAATCTGATCAACAATTGCCGCAATCACCAAAGGGACAAACAACTCAAAACAAGCTTCGAGTAGCTTAAACAAGGGAGCAAGACTGGCTTCCTTGACATAACCTTTGAAATAACGCAATAATGATTTCATATTTTAAAACGCATCAACTGCTTGTGCTGCAGTGATAATCCCCAATTTGTATACATCTTCTGAACTACAGCCACGAGACAAGTCATTAACTGGTTTGTTCAATCCTTGGAGAACTGGACCTACCGCATCAAAGCCACCCAAACGTTCTGCAATCTTGTAAGCGATGTTTCCTGCTTCAATAGCTGGGAAGATAAATACATTAGCTTGACCTGCAACTGGGCTGTTTGGTGCTTTCAAACGAGCAGTGTTTGGCTCAAGAGCAGCATCCATTTGCAATTCACCGTCAATCAAAAGATCTGGGCGAAGTTCGTTTGCGATACGAGTTGCTTCTACAACTTTATCAACGTGCGGGCCTGAACCTGAACCTTTTGTTGAATAAGAAATCATAGCAACTTTAGGGTCGATACCAAATGTTTCTGCAGTCGCTGCTGAGTTGATTGCAATTTCAGCCAATGTTTCTGCATCTGGATCAATATTGATGGCACAGTCACCAAAGATGTATTTGTGCTCATCTTTAACCATGAGGAAGACACCTGAAGTACGTTTCACACCTGGTTTTGTTTTGATAATTTGAAGGGCAGGACGAACAGTATCTGCTGTTGAGTGAGCCGCACCTGAAACCATACCTTCAGCCAAGCCCATTTGCACCAACATAACACCAAAGTAGTTGACATCACGCAAAATAGTATCTGCTTGTGCTTCGTCCACTTTACCTTTACGAAGGCTAACGAATTCTTGCTTCATTGTTTCAAAATTAGCATAATCGTTTGGATTGATAACAGTGATACCTGGGTTTGAGAAACCAAATTCTGTCAACAAAGTGTGTACTTCTTCTGGTACACCCAAGATAATTGGCTCAGCCAAACCTTCAAATTTCAAACGAGCAGCCGCACGAACAACACGCTCATCTGTTCCCTCTGGGAAAACAATACGAAGTTTTTTGCCGACGATTTTATGCTTCAATTCACCAAATAAGTTCCGAATTTCCATTTTATACCTCAAATTATTATTCATTTCTTGATAATGATAACGCTTTGAATCCTATTTGTCAAATGCTTCATCTTCTTTCTGAAAAGAATCTATAATTGCTTTAAAATCAGCTGGTAGTGTACTTTTGAGCACCAAGTTTTTTTCTGAAAAAGGATTGAAAAATTCCAACCGATGACAATGCAAAGCCTGCCGCTCAATTCCATAATCCAAGCTTCCACCGTAGAGGTCATCTCCTAAAAGCGGAAAACCGATATGGGCAAAATGCACTCGAATTTGGTGGGTCCGTCCTGTATGGAGCTGGATATCCACCAAATACACATCTCCCCAGGATTGTACAACCTTATAAGAAGTATGAGCATACTTGCCCGATTTTGTCACACCTCGAGTGATGATGCTATCATCTGGACGTCCAATGGGAGCAATGATATCCCCTGTTTCCTCAAAATGTCCCGCTCCACGCACTAAAGCATAGTAGCGTTTATGGATTTGCTTTGCTTGTAGTTGTTTATCAAGGCGAGCATGGGCATAGCCATGCTTGGCAAAAAGCATGAGGCCTGAGGTATCCTTATCCAAGCGAGTCACGATGTGGACCCGCTTATTTTCGTAGTTCTGCTGCAAATAATAAGCCTTGACAAAGTTTGCGATGGTATTTGAATGCAAACTACTCGGAATAGAAGCCACACCATAGGGCTTTTCAATAATCATAAAATGCTCGTCTTCATAGACAATATCCAAAGGAACATCAACAGGTGCTAAACTCCCAGTCACATCTTCTTCGCTGGGAATGTCAATGGTAACACGGTCTCCAATTTCTACAAGGAAAATGGCATTCTGCCGAACGCCATTCACCTGAATATCCCCCCCAGCAAACTTGATTTTTGCTAGAAGTGACTTAGAAATATCATGCTTTTTCAAGAGATTTTTGACCTTCATCCGCTGATCAACAATAAATTCAAATCGCATTATTCCACCTCTCCAATAAAAGCATCCTTGACGCGATTCCAGAAACTGGTGTGGCGAGGAGTAGCTACGAAATTGATTTTATGGTTGTCAATTTGATAATCAATTTGTTCAATATTATCGTAGACAAAGGTACGGTTATCAATAGCGATTGAATAACGGTCATCGTGTTGCGGGTCGATGATAATTTTATCTTTTTTAGGCACTACAATCGAAGAACCCAGTGTCCGATAGACACGATTGTTTAGGCTAGCTACTTCTGCAATTTGCAAGGCTTCAATAGTCGGATGTAAGACGGCACCGCCAAGTGATTTGTTGTAGGCTGTTGAACCTGTTGGCGTAGAAACTGCAATTCCATCGCCACGGAATCGCTCAAAAGGCACCCCATTGATATGGATATCTGCCACCATTGTCTTGGACAAGCGCTTAATCGTCGCTTCGTTCAATGCGCGAGCAGTCACAACACGCCCATCAATCATCCGAATTTTCACATTGAGGATAGGGTACGACACTTTGGCACCTGTATCCAACTTCAAATTCTCGACCAATTCATCAATCTCAAAATTACGATAGTCCGTGTAAAAACCAAGATGCCCTGTATGAACACCTACAAAACGGACTTTATCAAGAATATTTTCATATTTATGAAAAGCGGACAAGAGCATACCATCTCCACCAATCGAAATAACGATATCCGGATTTTTAGGTGTCATGATAAAATTCGCATCTTTTAATTTATTCCATAATTCCTTGGAAACAGCTTCACTTTTCGGGTTTCTGCTACTGAGCAGGGCAATTTTTTTTCTATCTGTATTCTTCATCTGTATCATCACTATTTCCAACACCGTCATTTAATTTGCGGTGAGCAGGATCAAAAAGAGCTTGTGCTTCTTGAATATCGTCGCGGATTTTCCGCATTTCTTCGTCTAATTGATAGGCAATTTTCGCAGTTACTTCTAGGCGCTTTTTGATTTCTTCCGGGAAATTCCCCTTGTACTTGTAATTGAGCGAATGTTCAATTGTTGCCCAAAAATTCATGGACAAGGTCCGAATTTGAATCTCTGCCAAAACGATTTTATTTCCATTGATAGTATCAACTGGATACTCGATCACCACATGGTAGGAACGATAACCTGAAGTCTTCATGTTGGTAATATAATCGCGTTCATGAACAATCTGCATATCCTTGCGCTGGCGAATAATTTCCAAAACTTCTTCCACGTCATCAACGAACTGCACCATGACCCGCACGCCGGCAATATCCTGCATGTCTCGAGCTAGATTTTCTTCCTTGATGTGGCGTAAAACCATCTTTTCCTTGATGGATTCAATCGGCTTAACACGACCTGTTACAAACTCAATTGGTGAATGACGATTCGCCTTGCGATACTGCTTCCGAATCCCACGTAACTTAATTTTTAGCTCGCCTACTGTTTGAATATAGGGATCTAAAAATTCTTCCCAGTCCAACTCCATCTATTCTCCCTTCGAATTCTCTTCTTGTAAAAATTTCATTTTTCGTATAGAATAACAAAGACTATTATATCATATGAAAGGCATTTCCTCTACTGAAAATGAACCACTTAGAAATTGAATACAAAACACTGCTAACACAAGAGGAATACCTGAAATTGCAACCTCTCTTTTCTGATGTTGACCTTGTAGAGCAAACAAACTACTATATTGACACACCTGATTTTGCCATGAAAGCCAATCGTTGCTCTCTTCGCATCCGAACTTTTCACGATGCTGCTGAGCTAACCTTGAAAATCCCTCAAGAAATTGGCAATATGGAATACAATCAAAGCCTATCGCTTGCTGAAGCGAAAGAAATAATTGAAGCGTTCTACCTACCTGCAGGCACCATTAAGGATCTTCTAGCCGAAAAAGAAATCCCCCTCTCTGAGCTGGATGTTTGGGGATTCTTGACCACAAAACGCTTGGAAAAAAGAACAGCCATCGGCCTCATGGCCTTGGATGAAAACAATTATCTCGGACAAACCGACTACGAACTCGAAGTCGAAGTTGGCGATGCAGATGCTGGAAAAATTGCTTTTGATGATTTTCTATCCAGCCACAAGATCCAGTTCAAATATGCTAGCAGCAAGGTTGCTCGTACAGCTGCTCAAAAAAAATCAGTCAAATAGGCTGATTTTTATTTTTCAAACATGAAAAATATGGTAAAATTTGGTAAAATAGGACTATTGGAAAAATGTGTGGTCTGCTAGACCACCTCATAGAATGAAGGAGTTATTTTGTCATGGTACAACCCTACGGCGATAAACAAATCAAATTGTTCGCTTTAAATGGAAATAAGGAAATTGCTGAAAAAATCTCAGAAGTTTCTGGTATCCCTATCGGAAAAATGTCTTCTCGTCAATTTTCAGACGGAGAAATTCAAATCAATATTGAAGAAAGTGTTCGTGGTGTTGATGTTTACATTATCCAGTCAACTAGCTACCCAGTGAATAACCACCTTTGGGAAGTACTCATCATGGTTGACGCTTGTGTTCGTGCCAGTGCAAACTCAGTTACAGTCGTCATGCCTTATTTCGGCTACGCTCGCCAAGACCGTACGGCTGCTCCTCGCGAACCAATCACAGCAAAATTAGTTGCCAATATGTTGGTGAAAGCTGGAGTTGACCGCGTTGTAACCCTTGACCTCCATGCGGTCCAAGTTCAAGGGTTCTTCGATATTCCGGTTGATAACCTCTATACTGTTCCACTCTTTGCTGAGCACTATACTAAAAAAGGTTTGACAGGTTCAGATGTCGTAATTGTTAGCCCTAAAAATTCAGGTATCAAACGTGCCCGTAGCTTGGCAGAGTACTTGGATGCACCAATCGCTATCATTGATTACCCACAAGATGACGCCGACCGAGCAGAAGGCTATATCATCGGTGATGTCGCTGGTAAAAAAGCAATCTTGATTGACGACATCCTCAATACAGGTAAAACATTCTCAGAAGCTGCTAAAATTGTTGAGCGTGATGGTGCAACTGAGATTTATGCCGTTGCCAGCCACGGTCTCTTTGCAGGAAATGCAGTTGAATTACTTGATGCTGCTCCGATTAAAGAAATTTTGGTAACTGATTCTGTTGCTAAACAAGAAGTGATGCCAAAAAATATTGCTTATCTGACTGCTAGCGAGCTCATCGCTGATGCACTACTCCGCATCCACGAACGTCGTCCAGTTAGTCCACTCTTTAGCTTCCAGAAAGAAAAGAAAAAACAATAGGAGGTCAGTCATTGATCTACTTGGATAATGCTGCAACAACTCCACTTTCAACAGTTGCGCTTGATGCTTTAATGCAGACTTCTCAGGAAATCTTTGGAAATCCGTCTAGCATCCACGCTTTTGGTCGAGCTGCTAATAAAGTGCTGCGCGAGGCACGTTACAGTATTGCAAACTCGCTAAAAACAAAGCCGGACAATATTATTTTTACATCTGGCGGCTCTGAGGCCGATACACTGGCTATCCAAGGCTACACCCTTGCCAATCAAGACAGGGGAAAACACCTAATTACAACTGCAATTGAACACCATGCCGTTCTTCATGTCATGGACTATTTGGAGAAACGATTTGGGTTTGAAGTCACCTATATCAACCCGATTGATCAGGAAATAACTGCTCAGCAAATCGCTGATGCCTTACGACCAGACACCATTCTTGTCAGTACCATGTTTGCTAACAACGAGACAGGCATGATTCTTCCAATTAAAGAAATCGGCCAAGTCTTAGCTGACCATCAAGCCGTTTTCCACGTTGATGCAGTACAAGCAATTGGAAAAATCCCGATTTATCCTGAGGAATTAGGTATTGACTTCCTTTCTGCTTCTGCCCATAAATTTCACGGACCAAAAGGTCAAGGATTTCTCTACAGTAGAATCCCAAACTTTGACTCCTTGATTCATGGCGGTAAGCAGGAAAGTCACCACCGAGCTGGTACGGAAAACCTAGCAGGAATTACAGCTATGGCTGCTGCGCTGAATGAACAGTTGCAACACCAAGAAGAATTTTACGAAACTGTCCGTCAATTAAAATCCTACCTGCTTGATGGATTAGACAATTTAGATTTCTTTGTTAATGAATCCGCCAACACGCTTCCATATGTTCTCAACATGGGATTTCCTGGACAACTAAATGAACAATTACTGATGCGTTTGGATTTAGCTGGCATTGCTGTTTCCAGCGGATCTGCTTGTACAGCTGGCGTCATTGAAAAAAGCCACGTACTGACTGCTCTTTACGGACCTGATTCTCACCGTCTAACAGAGTCCCTTCGCTTTAGCTTCTCGGAGCAAAACACCAAAAAAGAACTGGATATTGTCATTCAGACCTTAAAAGAAATGATTGGAGGCCAAGATAATGGCATTTGAAAAATCAGTCACTCTTAAAGATTGTGACTTCACTTATGAAATTAGCCCGTCTATTAAAAAATACACTTTGCGTGATAACACCTTCGAGCAAACAGCTGTGGGAAATTTCCAGCTAACTCGTATGCTAGAAGAAGTTCCAAATTCAAATCAAGGATTCTTCTTAAAAATTATCCTTAACAAAGATTTATCAGGTTTTAAAATCAATATCACTGACAAATCAGGTTTGAAACTGGTAAACATCTTTAAAGAAGGCTCAAACAAGGTTATTCAAGAGAAATTCTACTTCCTAATGGACAGTCTAGTTGACCGTGATATTTTCACAAAGAAGGCATAAATATGATTGAACTTCGTTATATTGACTCTTACAAACAAGAGCGTATTCAAACTTATGAACATTTTGATGACATTCTACTAGCTTTTTCGGGCTGTGTCACTGTTCCTGACCATCTCAAAGTATTGAGCTTAACACAAGACGGAAAAGACCTTGGATACAGTGGTTTAATCGGTGATTTGTATCACTTTTTGCAAGCGATTGATCCCAAAAATAACTAAGAAAAACCAAGTCATTATAGTGACTTGGTTTTTTCGAACTCTTATTGTTGCAATTTTCACAAACATGTTTTAAAATAAAGTATAAAATGCTGAATGGAGAAAAAGATTGTGAAAAATGGAAAAGAAACCGCTATTCCACGTGCAACAGCTAAACGCCTCTCATTGTATTACCGGATTTTCAAACGATTCCACCGCGAAAATATTGAGAAAGCGAGCTCAAAAGAAATTGCAGAAGCTATCGGAATTGACTCTGCAACAGTCCGCCGAGATTTTTCCTATTTTGGCGAGCTAGGTCGACGCGGGTTTGGATACGATGTTAAGAAATTAATGGACTTCTTCGCGGATATCTTGAATGATAATTCCATTACAAATGTGATGCTTGTCGGAGTCGGAAACATGGGACGCGCACTCCTTCACTACCGCTTTCATGAACGCAATAAAATGAAAATTGTGATGGCCTTTGAAGCAGATGGGCATCCTGCCATCGGAAGCAGCGATGAAAATGTTCCAATCTACGCCATTTCTGAGCTTCGAGACCGTATTGCAGAAGCAAATTCCAAAACAGCTATTTTAACTGTTCCAAGCTCAAAAGCTCAAGAAGTCACTGATGTCCTAGTTGAGGCAGGTGTGAAAGGGATTCTTAGCTTCTCCCCAGTCAATCTTACCGTACCAAAAGACGTGGTTGTTCAGTATGTTGACTTGACGAGCGAATTGCAAACACTACTCTACTTCATGCGGAAAAATTAGTTCTATGATACAACAGATACAACACATTATCGGAATTACAGGCAATCAATTTTTTGACCAAACAGATACCGTATCTCCACGGATGTCTTATGCAGCTACAGGATTTCCTGAAGCTGTGCGACAAGCTGGTGGCCTTCCCATTATCATGCCGATAGCTGACCCAGCTTATGCTGCAAGCTACATTTCCATGATTGATAAATTAATCCTAACTGGTGGGCAAAATGTTCTTCCTCAGTTCTACCAAGAAGAGCAAACAATTGTGAGCGATGATTACTTGCTGGAAAGAGATTTATTTGAACTAGCCTTGATAAAGGAAGCTAGATTGCAAGGAAAACCAATTTTAGCCATCTGTCGCGGTCTGCAGCTCTTTAATGTGGCTATGGGAGGGACACTTCACCAAGATATCCCTCAGCACTGGCAAGAAAGCCTAGCTCATGTGCCTCATCATTCTATTGACATTGCTGAAGACAGCCTCTTTGCTAAATTTTTTGGAAAATCCACTTTTATCAACTCTTTCCACCATCAATCTATCAAAGACTTGGCCAGTAATTTAAAGGTTGTTGCGACTTCTAGCCAAGATGGCATTATCGAAGCGGTCGAAACAACAGACAGTAGCCGATTTTTGGGAGTCCAATGGCATCCTGAGCTCCTCTGGAAATCTTCTCCACAGAACCAAGCCTTATTTGATTATTTTGTGCAAGAATTCTAAGAAAATTCACTTTCTTCACGAAAACTATAATAATCATCTTGCCCCACAATCAAATGATCCAGTAAAACGAGTCCTATCATGTCGCAGGACTCTTTTAGTTTGTCCGTAAAGAGCATATCGTTTTTGCTAGGCAAGACAGAGCCAGACGGATGATTGTGGATGATAATAATGGACGTCGCCATGCACTTGACTGCATAATGTAAAATCTCCCTCGGCTCTGCGATACTCCGATTCACGCTACCGATAAAAATCGTCCGCTGGGAAATGATTTTATTTTGAGTATTAAGGTAGAGTGCGACGAGATGTTCCTGTTTTTTCATCCCTATTTCCTGAATCATCTTGAGCCCCAGTTTCTCACTCCCTAAAATCTGCTCTCGTTGCGCAAGCTCTGACTTGTTAATCCGTTTGCCCAGTTCAATCATGGCTTTTATCTCAATAGCCTTGACTCGACCAATGCCCGTTATTTGCTGTAATTCTTCCAGCGACAAGTCTGCTAATGAAGATAGACTCTCTAATTTGGACAATAATTGATTGGAAACAACCGAAACAGGTTCTTTTTTCGTTCCAGTTCGAATGAAAATAGCCAATAATTCCTGATTGCTCAATTTATCAGCTCCTACTTCTACCAGACGCTCTCTCGGTTGCAACGCTTCTTCTTTAAATGAAATTTGATACATGCTATCCTCCTTACTTATCTATTCGAAAAAAACTGAAGTCAAATGACCTCAGTTTTTTATAATTGAACTTGATTATACGATTGCTCAAAATGTTTCAAGGTAGCAGAATCTGCATCTTTGTAAGAAATGGTTTCTGTCAGCTCACCTTGGACAATCGTACGCATGGTTGCATCCAAATCTTCACAAGTGACCAAAGTGATTGTTTTTTGCCCTAAGATATCATTGATGACATCCACACGATCTGGAGCAACAGTTTCAACGGTAGTAATAGTGTAGACGTAGATAGTTTCCTTGTCCGTCACATAAATTTTCATCCCATTTTTGGCTTTTTCCAGAGGAGAAAAGAGTGTGTCACTAGCTCCTGCAATTCCAAAGATATGGTGACTAGCAAGCGAATAGTTGCCTTCGCCCATCTTTTGATCTTCCTTCATGGTACCTGCGCCATACATGAGAGCAGTATTTGATAGTCCTTTGAAAATAGGTAAGTTGATTTTCAAATCCGGAATAGCAATTCCACCGATAACAGGTAATTGTTGGGCATCCCACTGTGCTTGGAGAACCTTTTCGGTTGAAATTGATTCAACCTGATCGAAATCAAAGGTAGTTTTAGCCGTTTGATTCTTTTTAATTTCCTTCTTTGTAACTTTGGAAATCTGATAACGATTGGTATTATTGGCAATGATCATATTGCGGATAGAGGA
This sequence comes from Streptococcus gallinaceus, assembly GCF_040545695.1. NCBI lineage: Bacteria > Bacillati > Bacillota > Bacilli > Lactobacillales > Streptococcaceae > Streptococcus > Streptococcus gallinaceus. The sequence continues at coordinate 112,060 of NZ_JBEPMK010000003.1, forward strand.
ATTGAAAATCAATACCAGTGAAATCAATAACAACAAAGTAAAGACTAAGATACGCCAGAAACTTACTGGTTTTTTAGTTGTTTTTTTTCGTCTAGACATTCTCGCCCTCAACTACTTCTTCTTTATCATCAGCAGCTTCAACCAATGCAAATGTAACAATTTTAGCTTCATCGTTGAGACGCATAACCTTGACACCCATTGTTGAGCGACCTGTTTGGGAAATATTGGCTACGCCTGTACGGATAATAACACCTGTATCTGTGATGACCATGATGTCTTCATCACCAGAAACTGTTGTCAAACCTGCAAGCGGACCGTTTTTCTCTGCCACATTCAGGGTCTTAATTCCTTTACCACCACGCCCTTTTGTTGGGTATTCAGTGGCTGGCGTCCGTTTACCAAATCCTTTTTCGGTAATGACTAAGACTTCCTGCTCATCGGTAATGGTTGTTGCACCAACGAGCACATCGCCGTCACGAAGGTTGACACCGCGAACACCTGTTGCTGAGCGTCCCATGTTTCGGACGACAGATTCATTGAATCGGACAGAATAACCTGATTTCGTTCCCATGATGACATCTGTTTGACCGTCTGTCAAGAAGACATTAATCAACTCATCTTCATCTTTCAGATTTAAGGCCTTGAGTCCATTTTGACGGATATTGCCAAATTCCGACACACTTGTTCGTTTGACCAAACCTTGACGCGTCGCAAAGAAGAGATAATGGTCGTTTTCTTGGTCTTTTGTGACATTGATGATGGTCTGGATGGTTTCACCCTCGTCTAATTTGAGGAGGTTAACGACTGGCAAGCCCTTGGCTGTCCGTCCATACTCTGGAATTTCATAGCCTTTCAAGCGGTAAACTCGCCCTTTATTGGTAAAGAAGAGCAGACGATCATGGGTACTGGTTGAGACCAGTTCTCGAACGAAGTCATCATCTTTAACCCCTGTTCCTTGGACACCACGGCCACCACGTTTTTGGGCATGGAATTCATCTTGGGCCAAACGCTTGATGTAGCCTTTGTTTGACAAGGTAATCAAGACGTCTGTTTCCTCGATCAAATCTTCATCTTCAAGAGAAAGAACTTCTCCGACCATGAGTTCTGTTCGACGAGCATCAGCGTATTTACGTTTGACTTCGCCTAGTTCATCTTTTACGATTTGCACCACGCGTTCTGGCTTAGCCAAAATATCTGCCAAGTCGGCAATCAGAGCCAACAAGTCATCGTATTCTGACTGAATTTTATCGCGCTCCAATCCTGTTAAACGACGCAGACGCATGTCTAGAATAGCTTGACTTTGTCGCTCAGACAAGTCGAAGCGCTTCATCAATTCAGCCTGAGCAATCGCGTCAGTCTCCGAATCACGAATGACACGAATGACTTCTTCGATATGATCCAAGGCAATCAGCAAACCTGCTAAAATATGAGCACGGCTCTCTGCTTTATCCTTGTCAAATTGTGTACGACGAGTAACAACCTCTTTTTGGTGGTCAATATAAGCTGCCAAAATTTGTCGAACAGACAAAATTTTCGGTATTCCACCTTGAATGGCCAACATGTTGAAACTAAAGTTCGTTTGCAATTGTGTCAATTTGAACAGATTATTCAAAATAACGTTAGCAGATGCATCTCGACGAACTTCAATGACAAATCGAACACCTTCACGGTTGGATTCATCACGAACTGCCGTTACGCCTTCAATCCGTTTTTCCTGGGCCAAACGAACGATGTGCTCTAGGACCTTGCTCTTATTGACCATATAAGGAAACTCTGTTACAACGATACGCTCACGACCATTTCCAAATTCTTCAATTTCTGTCTTGGCACGTAGAACAATCGAACCTTTACCTGTTTCATAAGCACGGTGAATACCAGATTTCCCCATAACAAGCGCACCTGTCGGGAAGTCAGGACCAGGTAGGACTTCCATAATTTCTCGCGTTGTTGCTTCAGGGTTGTCCATCAAAAGGGTTACCGCGTCAATAGTCTCACCCAGATTATGTGGGGGAATATTGGTCGCCATCCCAACGGCAATCCCTGTCGTACCATTAACCAAAAGATTTGGAAAACGTGCAGGAAGTACTTCTGGCTCACGCTCACTCGAATCATAGTTATCTGCGAAATTTACCGTATTTTTATTGATGTCACGCAGCATTTCAAGCGCAATCTTGCTCATACGAGCTTCTGTATAACGCTGTGCGGCCGCACCATCTCCGTCCATAGAACCGAAGTTACCGTGCCCGTCAACCAACATGTGACGGTAGCTCCACCACTGCGCCATACGGACCATAGCTTCATAGATTGCACTATCACCATGCGGGTGGTATTTACCCATTACATCACCGGTGATACGCGCTGACTTTTTATGTGGCTTATCTGGTGTAATGCCTAGTTCATTCATTCCATACAAAATACGACGATGAACGGGTTTCAGTCCATCACGTACATCTGGAAGAGCCCGTGCCACGATAACACTCATGGCATAGTCAATGAAGCTCGTCTTCATTTCACTCGTCAGATTTACATCCACTAAATTTTTATCTTGCATTGAAAAAAAGCCTCATTTCTACTAGAAAGTATCTATATAATTATACCATATTTCAGCTTATTTTTCCGATATAAGAATCTATAATGTAAACATTTTCAGAACACCTTTCACTACTGACAAATGAGCTGAAAAGTGCTAGAATAATAGATGGTTGGGACGATATCCCAAATAATTCAAAGGAGAATTGTAGAAACATGACTGCAACCAAACAACATAAAAAAGTGATCCTTGTCGGCGACGGTGCCGTAGGTTCTGCTTACGCTTACGCCCTCGTTAACCAAGGTATTGGTCAAGAATTAGGTATCGTTGATATCAACAAAGATCGTACACAAGGTGACGCGGAAGACTTGAGCCATGCGCTTGCTTTCACTTCCCCTAAAAAAATCTATTCAGCTGAATATTCAGACGCACATGATGCAGACCTCGTTGTATTGACAGCTGGTTTGCCACAAAAACCAGGTGAAACTCGTCTTCAATTGATCGAGAAAAACCTCCGTATCAACCAACAAATCGTTAGCGAAATCGTAGCTTCAGGATTTAACGGTATCTTCCTCGTTGCTGCTAACCCAGTTGATATCTTGACTTACTCAACTTGGAAATTCTCAGGTTTCCCTAAAGAACGCGTTATCGGTTCAGGTACTTCTCTTGACTCAGCTCGTTTCCGTCAAGCACTTGCTGAAAAAATCGGTATCGACGCTCGTTCAGTTCACGCCTACATCATGGGTGAACACGGTGACTCAGAATTTGCTGTTTGGTCACACGCTAATGTTGCCGGTGTTAAATTGGAACAATGGTTGCAAGATAACCGCGACATCGATGAGCAAGGTCTTGTAGACTTGTTTATCTCAGTACGTGACGCAGCTTACTCAATCATCAACAAAAAAGGTGCTACATACTACGGTATCGGTGCTGCGCTTGCTCGTATCACAAAAGCAATCTTTGATGATGAAAATGCAGTACTTCCACTTTCAGTATTCCAATCAGGTCAATACGAAGGTGTTGAAGATGTCTTCATCGGTCAACCAGCTATCGTTGGTGCACACGGTATCGTGCGTCCAGTGAACATCCCATTGAACGATGCTGAATTGCAAAAAATGCAAGCTTCTGCTGCACAATTGAAAGAAATTATGGATAACGCTTTTGCAAATCCAGAAATTGCTGCTTCAGTAAAAAACTAATAATATAAAAAGAGTCCTACTGAGGACTCTTTTTATATTCCAATTTCCAAGCAGTTGTTGCCAACAAATGTCGCAACTGAACTGCGCTTGGAGATACTACTGGTAGAAAGGCACCTTCATTCCACCTGCGAATAAAGGATGAATTTGAGTGTTTAAAGTAACCACGACCTCCGCCCGCTTCTAGTTCGAGCAACAAACTGGCCACAACTACGTCAATAATATCTATACGAAGTTGAAAAAGTTCCCGAGGATGATCAATAAAATAATCGTCATTCTTCAAACCGCTGTACAATTTTTCTTGAATCGTGGTTAAATTTTCCTGCTGTTGCTCCCAATCAAGCTGAAGAACTGAACGACTACGCGTCAAGTTGGTCTTGGTCTCAGCCAATGAACGCTGAGCCAATCCAATGCCAAACCGAACTGATAACCTAAAAATTCTGGCGCATTGTCTGAAACAATCCATTGTGGATCTAACTCAACCTTATCAAAGATCAGAGATGCCGTATTCGATCCTTGTAGAGACACGAATTCTAAATCATTTGAGCGGCTCAAACCGATAGCTGTCGAAGAAACACTGAGAACAATTGGCGTGCGTCCATCATCGTATCCTGCGACGAAAATCGCTACAAATTGATCATTTCCCAAGTTTGTCACCCATGGAAGACGTCCTTGTAGGTAGAGCTTACCAGCTTCTTCTACTATGGAAACATTGAGCTCTTCTATGCTTGATAAAAATTTAACTGCATTAGATAAGCCTGTTCCTGCAGCTAACTGACCTGTTAGGAGCTGGGGCAACCAGTATGTACGACCGTAGGAATTTTCAGACTGAAGGATATTCTCGATAAAGGTCCGATGTCCCCATGAAATAAAGGCAGCCGTTAGAGAATGTTGAGCGAGTTGACTCAAAGCCTCAATGACATCCGTTGGATAACCTCCGCTTCCACCCAATCCTTCTGGTACGCCTATCTTGAAAAGCCCTTGTTTAGCGACTTTTTCAAGCAACTCGTCTGCCAACGGTCCCGATTCTTGGTTTAAAGCATCAGCATGCTGGTCAAGCCAGTCGATAAACTCTGTTGTTAAATAGCTCATTGATTTCCCTCCTTACTGTTCTAGGGTGACTTGGTTACAATCTAAATGATCTTATTGTAAAGTATATGGTTGCAATTGAGGATTAATTGGAGTTTCAGCCAAATTATTGGCAAAATTACAAAGAGTCGCAAGACTAACACCTAGTACAACATCCAGGGCATTTTCTTGTGTGTAGCCTGCTTCGAAAAAGTCAGATAGGATGGTTGGCCCCACTTGTCCTTTTTGGTGGATAACAGTCAGTGTGAATCGTGCCAGAGTATCCAACTTAGCATCACTCTCGATTGGTGCCGTCTCACGCAATGCCGTCAGGACATCCTCTGGCATTTTGATTTGCTTAATCGCGATAGCTGTATGTCCTGCCACACAGAAACCACAACCATTTGTCACTGCAGCTGTAATCTGAACGACTTCGCGCTCTGTTGGACTCAGGCTAGAACGACGATTGATACCTCCTACTGTACGATAGGTTTCAAGTGCTGTTGGGGAATTGGCAAGTACACCGATTAGGTTGGGAATGTAGCCACCGTTTTCACGTTTAACAGTCGTAAGGACATCTTTAACAGCTTCTGGGGCTGTTTCGATAGTGTGAATTGTAAGATTTGCCATAGGATACCTCCAAAATTTTATTAGACCCAGTTTAACAGACTTTTTTATAATTGGGAAATATAGATTTCTTATAAAAGAGATAAGCAAATATAAATAAGTATATTTATTAAACTGATATTATACCCGCTTTTTATAGCGCAAAGTACAGAAAAGCTCTCAACCAACTTGGTTGAGAGCTTTTTGTCTTATTAAATTGCTATTATTTTGACTTGATGTAGTTGATACCATCTGCTTTTGGTGCGACAGATGAACCAAAGAAGGCTGCTAGAGCGATGATTGTAATCAAGTAAGGTGCAATTTGCAAGTAAACGGTTGGAATCGCAGATAGACCTGGTAATTGTCCACCAATTACGGCTAAACTTTGAGAAAGTCCAAAGAAGAGAGAGGCAAGCATAGCACCGATTGGATTCCATTTACCGAAAATAACGGCTGCCAATGCGATAAATCCTGAACCAACAATCGTCGTTGCTGAGAAGTTAATGTTAACAGATTGGGCACTAACGGCACCACCGACACCACCAAGGAATCCAGCAATCAAGACACCAGCGTAACGCATCGCATAAACATTAATACCAAGCGTATCTGCTGCTTGAGGATGTTCCCCAACAGAACGTAGGCGCAAGCCAAATTTTGTCTTGTAAAGAATAAACCAAGCAAGGAATGTTGTCGCAATGGCTACATAGCCCATGAGACTTGTATTTTTGAAGAACAAATCTCCCAAAACAGGAATTTTAGACAAACCTGGGAACGAGAATTTACCAAAAGATTCACGAATAGAGTCTGTCTGACCTTTTCCATAAATAACTTTTACCAAGAAAACTCCCAAGGCTGGTGCCAATAGGTTTAATACGGTACCTGAAACAACGTGGTCAGCTCGGAAATTGATAGTTGCAACTGCATGAATCGCAGCAAATACAACACCGGCTGCTCCACCGACCAAGATAGCAAGTAGCGGAGTCATTTTACCAAAGTTTTCAGCGAATTCGATATTGAAAACAACACCTGCAAAGGCACCAATTACCATGATACCTTCTAATCCGACGTTGACGATACCGGCACGTTCAGAGAAGACTCCTCCAAGACTTGTGAAAATCAATGGAGCAGAATAAATCAACATTTGCGAAATTAGCAAAGATAAAATTGTCATTCCGTTCATTATTTTGCTCCTTTCGCTGCTTTTTTACGTCTTGTCAATAAACGTTCAAAGATAAATTTAACACCAATGAAGAAAATGATAGAGGCTGTTACAACGTTAATCAACTCAGATGGAATACCTGCACGAACCATACCAGGCGCTCCGACAGATAGCATTCCGAACAGGAAGGCTGCAAATGGAATACCTAGAGGGGCATTTGTTGCAAGCAAGGCCACAGACATACCGTTGAAACCGATAGCCAAGTTACCACCTTGGATGTAGACATTTTGGAAAGTTCCAAGTCCTTCAATCGCACCACCGATACCAGCAAGCGCTCCTGAAATAACCATTGAAAGGATAATTGTCCGTTTTGCTGACATACCTGCATACTCAGATGCAGATGGATTGAGACCAACTGAACGGATTTCAAAACCAAGTGTTGTCTTGGTCATCATAAACCAAATCAATACAACTGCAATAATAGCAAAGAAAATACCGATATTCATCCGAGAATTCTCTGTTAAAGCGCGCAACCACTCTGTTTGATAGGATGCATTTGCCGAAACGTTAATAGATGAGTCTGTGTTTTTCATGAGACTATCAGAGAAGACATCACGAACGATATAGTTACAGCTATAGAGCAAGATGTAGTTCATCATGATCGTTACGATAACTTCTGATGTACCAAGAAAGGCACGAAGGATACCAGGAATAGCTCCTGCAATTCCACCCGCAATCATGGCGATCAATACTGTCATTGGTATCAAAATCAAACGTGGTAAATCTGGATTTTCCAAAGCAAACCATGCTGAGAAAACCCAACCAACCAAGGCTTGCCCAGGCAAACCAACATTGAAGAAGCCTGCTCGACTTGCTACTGCAAATCCAAGTGCTGTAAAGACAAGTGGCGCCATGGCACGGAAGATTTCTCCGATAGATTTTACAGTACCAAAGGCTGAATAGAACAACTCCTCATAACCCCAAATTGGGTCATATCCAAAAATCAGCATGATTAGGGCTCCAAGAAGAAGACCTGAAATAACTGCCAAGATTGGAATCAACAAAGCTTGATTTTTCTTAAGCATCTTGCGCTCCCTTCTCAAGTTTTCCTCCGGCCATCAAGACGCCGAGTTCTTGTTTATTAGTTGTTGCAGGATCCACAATACCGCTGATATGTCCATCGTGGATAACCGCAATACGATCTGAGACATCTAAAATCTCGTCTAATTCAAAGCTGACTACTAATACAGCTTTTCCTTTATCACGTTCTGCAATAATCCGTTTTCGGATGTATTCGATAGCTCCAACGTCCAAACCACGAGTCGGTTGGCTGATAATCAATAAATCTGGATCACGGTCAATTTCACGGGCAATAACTGCCTTTTGTTGGTTACCACCTGACATGGCACGACCAGTAACAACTTCACTGGCAGCACGTACGTCAAATTCTTCCATCAATTTACGAGCATACTCGTTGATTTTTCCGTAATTCAAGAGACCATTTTTTGAGATAGGTTCTTTGTAATATGTCTGAAGGGCAAAGTTTTCTGCCACTGTCATGTCAAGGACCATACCGTATTTATGACGGTCTTCTGGAACATGTCCTACGCTTAGTTCTGTAATTTGTCGTGGTGTTTTTCCAACAACATTTTCACCTTTAATCCAAATCTCACCTGATTGGACCTTGCGAAGACCAGTAATCGCGTGGATAAGCTCACTCTGACCATTGCCATCAATACCTGCAATCCCCACAACTTCACCGGCACGAACATCAAGTGATAAGTTCTTCACTGCTGGAACGCCACGGTTTTCATGGACAACGAGATTCTTAATTGACAAGATGGTATCACTTGGATTGGCTGCAATTTTCTCTGTTTTGAAGGAAACTGCACGACCAACCATCCATTCAGCCAAGTCAGCATTGCTAGCACCTGCTACAGGCACCGACTGAATAGACTCCCCACGGCGAATAACTGTAACCGTATCTGCAACTGCACGAATTTCATCTAGTTTGTGTGTGATTAGGACGATAGACTTGCCTTCTTTAACCAAGGTTTTCATAATCTTCAACAGCTCAGTAATCTCAGCTGGTGTCAAAACAGCTGTTGGCTCGTCAAAAATCAGAATATCTGCACCACGGTAAAGAGTTTTGAGGATTTCTACACGCTGTTGAGCTCCGACTGTGATGTCAGAAATCTTAGCGCTTGGATCCACCTCTAAACCATACTTTTCAGAAAGCTCTTTGATTTCCTGAATGGCTTGTTTGAGGTTGAGGACACCATTTTTAGTCGTTTCACTACCTAAAATAATGTTCTCAGCAACCGTAAAGGCCTCTACCAACATAAAGTGTTGGTGCACCATTCCAATTCCAAGATGAGCTGCTTTGGATGGCGAATCAATCTTCACCACTTGTCCATTGATGGCAATTTCACCAGAAGTTGGTTCTAACAAGCCGGAAAGCATGTTCATGAGTGTAGATTTACCAGCACCATTTTCCCCAAGAAGCGCATGAATTTCGCCGCGTTTGACAGTCAAATTAATATGGTCATTTGCAACAAACTCACCAAAAATCTTGGTAATTTCACGCATTTCAATGACATTTTCATTTGTCATATCTATCTTCCTTTCAGACTAAAATTTTTGTCAGGAAAACCTACCAAGTTAAATGATAGGCTTTACTGAGAAAAATTTCCTCAGTAGACACAGCGAAAGGGGGCGAGACGAGCCCGTCTCAGCCTCCTTCCCCATGTTCTTATTTTATTTTTTTGCTGGAGTTTCTGGAACTTTAACTTTACCGTTCAAGATATCTTCTTTAGCAGCAGCAACTGCTTTTGAAGCTTCTTCAGAAAGGTTTGTTTCAGCCAATTCTACACCTTTATCTTTAAGTGAATAGCGCAATGTTTTACCACCGTCAAATTCACCTTTAGCAGCTTTCGTAGCGATATCTTTTACAGAAGTACCAACTTCTTTCAAAGTAGATGCAAGTACGAAGTTTGATTTTTTACCGTCTTTAGAAGTATATTCACCTTCGCCAGATTGGTCACGGTCAACACCGATAATCCAAACTTTATCTGCTTCGTTACGTGTTTCATTTTCAGATTTTGCAGCAGCGAAGACACCGTTACCAGTACCACCTGATGCGTGGAAGATAATATCAGCACCTGATGCGTATTGAGCAGCAGCAAGTGTTTGACCTTTCGCTGCGTCACCAAATGAACCAGCGTAGTCAATTGTAATCTTGATGTTCTTATCTACAGATTTAACACCTTCTACGAAACCAGCTTCAAAACGGTCGATGATAACACCTTGCATACCACCGATGAAACCAACGTGTTTTGTTTTTGTTGATTTAGCAGCAGCTACACCAGCAAGGTAGGATGATTCATGGTCAGCGAAGCCAATGCTTACTACATTTGGCTGTTCAACAACTGAATCAACGATAGCATATTTTGTATCAGGATGGTTTGGTGCTACTTCGTTAATTGCATTTTCTAGGGCAAAACCGATACCAAAGACAAGGTTGTAACCGCCTGAAACGGCTGCATCAAGGTTAGTGATGTATTCTGATTCACTACCTGATTGGAAGTAAGTAAATCCATTGTCTTTTTTAAGACCTGCTTCTTTTCCCCAAGCTTGCAAACCTTCCCAAGCAGATTGGTTAAATGAACGGTCATCTATACCGCCAATATCAGTAACAATAGCAGCTTTGATAGATGAAGAATCTGATGATGATTCAGATTTCTTAGCAGTACGACTACTACATGCTGCCAAACCAAAGACAGCTACAGTAGCAAGGCCTAAACCAACAACTTTCTTGTTCATGTGAATGAACCCTCCTAAAAATCTTTTGGCAATAATTGCCGGGTAAAATGTACTCGCAGTCACAGACTGCATCACAGACTATTTGAGGTCTGTGAATGAATAAGGAAGTAACTCCTGGACTGTCATCACGACGGTCGATTTATCTTCAGCGACCAAAGTCACTGGTAAATCTTTCTCAAAAAATTCTACCATAACTTGACGACAAGCGCCACATGGAGAGACTGGTTGTTCGGTTTTTCCGAATATTACCAATTCTTCGAATTCTCTAGCTCCTTCAGAAATCGCCTTAAAAATCGCAGTACGTTCGCCACAATTGGTCAATCCAAAGGAAGCATTCTCAACATTACAGCCAGTAAAAACCCGACCGTCTTTTGCAACTAGAGCCGCACCAATCGGAAAATGCGAATAGGGAACGTAGGCGTTTTTACTGGCTTCAATCGCTAAATCGATTAGCTTAGTATCCGCCATCTGCTTTCATTCCTTCCATGATTACAACACCAGATGATGCTCCAATACGAGTCGCTCCTGCTTCGATAAAGGCTTGTGCATCCTCCAATGAACGAGCTCCACCAGATGCCTTCACACCCATATCAGGCCCAACTGTCTTACGCATCAAAGCCACATCAGGAACTGTTGCCCCTCCTGTAGAGAAACCAGTTGATGTTTTGACGAAGTCAGCACCTGCACGTTGCGCTGCCAAACATGCTGCTACTTTTTCATCGTCTGTCAAGAGGCAAGTTTCGATGATAACTTTTGTCAATGTGCCATTTGCAGCTTCTACAACCGCACGAATATCTGCTTCTACAGTTTCAACATTGCCAGCTTTTAATTGACCGATGTTGATGACCATATCCACTTCATCAGCACCATTTGCAATAGCATCTTTTGTTTCGAAAGCTTTTACTGCTGAAGTATTCGCACCAAGAGGGAATCCAATAACAGTACACACTTTTACATCGCTATCTTTCAATTCTTTTGCTGCAAGACTAACCCAAGTTGGATTAACACAAACACTGGCAAAGTCATATTTTTTTGCTTGCTCAATCAAGGTCAAAACTTGCGCCTCAGTTGCTTCTGGCTTCAAGAGTGTGTGGTCAATATATTTGTTTAATTCCATTTTATTTCTCCTGTTACGAAATGATTTCAATAATTTCTTTTGTTTCAATCACAACGTCTTCTATTTTAACATTTTTTTGAAAATCTGTAAGCATATTTTCAGAAATATTTTGGTTGGCATAAATTGTGGCAAGTGGCTCACCTGCAAGGATTTTCTCGCCTACTTTTTTATGGAAAACAATCCCTGTTTCGTAATCAAGATTATCTGTCTTCACAGCACGACCTGCACCTAATTTCATAGCGAAAAGACCAAATTCAAGGGCTGGTAATGCAGTAATTGTACCTGTGGCTTCCGCTAAAACGTCCACCTTGTGACTGACCTGAACTGGACGATACAAATCTTCCAAATCTCCACCTTGTGCTTCAACCATTTCTTCAAATTTCTTGAGAGCAGCTCCATTAACCAAGTGTTGGTGCACTTCTTCGAGGGATTTGTCAACATTTGCAAGCCCCAACATGATTTGCGCCAACTCACAAATGAATTCTGTCACGTCAGCTCTGCCTTTTCCTTGAAGAATATCCAGCGCTTCGAGGATTTCAAGGCGATTACCAATACTTGTCCCGACAGGTTGTGACATATCTGTGATGACGGCTACTGTCTTACGGCCAACGGCTTTTCCCAGTTCAACCATTGTTCGTGCTAATACACGGGCGTCCTCAATGTTCTTCATGAAGGCACCTTCACCAACCGTTACATCCAAGAGAATAGCATCTGCTCCTGCAGCAATTTTCTTAGACATAACAGAACTTGCGATCAATGGAATGGTGTCAACCGTCGCAGTCACATCACGAAGTGCGTAGAGAAGTTTGTCTGCCTTGACCAATTTGTCTGACTGGCCGATAACAGCTAATCCAGTTTCTTGTACTTGACGGATAAAATCTTCCTGAGCAACTTCGATTTGGTAACCTTTGATGGATTCTAACTTATCTAGTGTACCACCCGTGTGCCCCAAACCGCGGCCACTCATTTTTGCCACGGGTACGTCGAAGCTAGCTACTAAAGGAGCCAAAATCAAGGTTACCTTGTCTCCAACACCCCCAGTAGAATGCTTGTCTACTTTAATGCCTGCAATGGCCGACAAGTCAATCTGCTCACCAGTCGCAACCATTGCCATGGTTAAATCAGAAATTTCTCGCGTTGTCATTCCTTTGAAGTAAATAGCCATGGCGAAGGCTGACATTTGGTAGTCCGGTACACTGCCATCAACATAGCCATTCACTAGCCATGTGATTTCTTCTTTGGTGAGCTCCAAACCATCACGTTTCTTCTGAATTAAATCAACTGTTCTCATATTTCACACTTTCTAAAATATAATATCCTTTGTATTTTTTTACAATTTGGCAATTTCCAAATACTTCTTCCATTTTTGCCTTGGCACTCGGAGCACCTTGCTTTTTCTGGATAACAATTGTTAAACTGCCTTCATTGACCAAATGGTCATACGAACCTGCGATAACTTCATGAACCACTGCCTTTCCTGCACGAATCGGTGGATTTGAAATAACATAATCAAATTGACCGGTCACATTTTCATAAATATTTGACTGGAAAATAGAAGCTGAGATTTGATTTTTCTCAGCGTTCTTTTGAGCCAATTCGATTGCGCGACTATTGATGTCAATCATCGTTGGCTCAACTGCAAATACCTTGCTTAAAGTCAAACCAAGTGGACCGTATCCACAGCCCACATCCAAGAGTCTCTTACCATTCTCTAAGTCCAAGCTATTTAACAGAACCTGACTACCATAGTCAATCATCTTCTTACTGAAAACACCTGCGTCTGTCAAAAAAATCATTGGAGTCCCCAATAATGTCACTCGCAATTCATGTATATCATGAGCAACATCGGGATTTTTTTCATAATACATATTTGCCATGTTTTTATTATACCACGTTGTAAAAACGTTTACAAGATGTTTTACAATACAATTAAATCATGCTACAATGTTGCTATGAAAAATGAACTCATGAATTTTGAAAAAATCAAACGAAAAACCTGGCAGAAACTGCATCGCAACACAACTGTGCCACTTACGCAGGAAGAATTAAATTCCATAAAAAGTTTTAATGATAAAATTAGTTTGCAGGAAGTTTTGGATGTTTATTTGCCATTAACAAATCTGATTCGCATTTATAAAAAAGCAAGCGGAGATCTGGCCTTCTCCAAAAGTCTATTTTTGCAGACACGCAATCGTCCGCAGCCTTTCATCATTGGTATCGCAGGGAGTGTGGCTGTCGGAAAATCGACAACCAGCCGTCTCTTGCAAATTCTTCTCGCGCGGACTTTCAAATATGCTAAGGTCGAAATGGTCACGACAGACGGATTTCTATTTCCCAATAAAGTTCTTGAGGAACGTGGAATTTTAACCAAAAAAGGCTTCCCAGAGTCCTACAATATGGAATTATTACTGGACTTTTTAGACACCATAAAAAACGGTCAGAGTTGTGAGATTCCTGTCTACTCCCACGAAATCTACGATATCGTGCCAGATAAAACTCAAAAAATCGAATCTCCGGATTTTCTCATCGTAGAGGGGATTAATGTCTTTCAAAATCCGCAAAACCAGCGTCTTTATGTGAGTGATTACTTTGATTTGGCCATTTATGTCGATGCAGATGTTGAAAATATTGAAAATTGGTATCTCGAACGTTTCCAAAAATTATTGAAACTCGCTGAGACAGATCCTAACAACTACTACCATCGCTTCACACAGCTTCCATTTAACGAGGTGCTCGGCATGGCACAAGATACCTGGAAGCATATCAACCTAGCCAATCTAGAAAAATATATTGAACCAACTCGAAGCCGCGCCGACATTATTCTTCATAAAGGACAAAACCATGAAATTGATGAAATTTATTTGAAAAAATAGATTTTACTTGCCAAAGTATGGTTTTTCCGATATAATGATATGGTTAGTACAGAAAAGGGTGGAGGTGAAACCATTGGCAAACATTAAATCAGCTATCAAACGCGCTGAATTGAACGTTAAACAAAACGAAAAAAACTCAGCTCAAAAATCAGCTATGCGTACTGCAATCAAAGCATTTGAAGCTAACCCTTCTGAAGAGCTTTTCCGCGCTGCAAGTTCAGCAATTGATAAAGCAGAAACAAAAGGTTTGATTCACAAAAACAAAGCAAGCCGCGACAAAGCACGTCTTTCAGCTAAACTTGCTTAATAAAAAGAGCCCTATGGCTTCTTTTTTTATTTTCTTCTAAGGAGTTTTTATGAAGATTCTGATTATTGGCTTTAGCGGGTCAGGTAAGTCTACACTGGCTGAAAAACTGTCACATCGCTACAAATTTCCCCTTCTTCATCTGGACAAGATTCGCTTTGCTCCAAATTGGGTGATGCGTTCGGACCTTGATTTTTCAAGTGATTTAGAGCATTTTTTAGATCAACATGATTCGTGGGTTATGGATGGTTTCTATAGCAAATTTAGTTTAAAACGACGATTGGAAGAGGCTGATCAGATTATCTTTTTGAATTTTAACCGTTGGACTGCCCTGCACCGGATATTGAAGCGTTATCTAACCTACCGAGGTAAGGTGCGTTCATCTGCTCCAGATGGGTGTCAGGAAAAAATTGATTGGCCCTTTTTGAAGTTTGTCATGATAGACTCTCGCAAACCAAATCGACAACAGCTCTATCACGATATTGAAAAACAGTATGCTAAGAAAATCATTACTCTCAAAAATCAGAAGGAAATTGATGACTTTTTACGAAGGACAGAACAAAAACTTACCTAGCAAATGCTAGGTAAGTTTTTAATTTGTTTCAGTTGTGAAGCCGTTATCCGTTTCCTGATTTTCTTCTGTTTCTTGATTTTTACTCTTGGCTTGATCTGGGGGCGTGGTGCTTTTACTTGATGAATCTGAATCGTCTTGGCTGTCTTGGTTATCATTTGGTTGACCTGGAGGAGCCATTCGCTCTTGTCCTTCATTTCCCTGCTCCATGTTTGGTGGTTGGTGTCCCTGATCGTGATTAGGGAATTGGCGACTGGCATGCTGACTGGTACTATTTCCGAGGCTAGAAACTCCCATACCTCCTGCAAATCCAATAGTCAAGCTAGCCAAGGCTAGGCTGGTTCCCCATAATTTTGGCTTGGCCATGAAGTTCTTTAGGTGCGCTTGAAATTTGTCTTTAGTGGTTGGTTGATGATCTGTTGTCATAGAATATCCTTCGCTTTAATAGATTAGTTCGAAGTGTGTTGCTACAAATACGCCCAACAAGAGTAGAAACTTAGTACCTAGACTAATGGCAAGGCCTAGTACTTGCTTTTTGTGAATGGATTGCATATCTGTCTTCCTCCTTCTCAACTGTACTTAGTATAGCAAGCTTGTCTTAAAGGATACTAAAAAAGCCGAGCTAACTCGACTTTTCCTATTATTTTGGAACTTTTACTTCAAAGATAGAGCCTTGAGGTGTATTATCTTGGACAGTGATGGTGCCATGAAGACTTTCTAAAATCTGCTTGGCAAGAGAAAGTCCCAAGCCAAAGCCACCTTTTTGACGCGTACGCGCCTTATCAACACGGTAAAATCGGTCAAAAATCTTTTTCTTGTCATCATCGCTAATGCCAACACCATTATCAGTCACTCGGTAAATGAGATAGCGGTCTGTCGCAGCTAGATCAATCTTAATTTGACCGTTCGTATCGGTATACTTCAAAGCATTATCAACCAATATGGTCATGACTTGTTTTAGAAGCGTCTTGTCCGAATGAATTGACCCCGTCAGTTGGTTGGTCACTTCTAACTCTTTATCACTTTCTTCTGCAATCAACTGGTAGTTGCTGAGCACTTCTTCAAAAAAAGATGCAGGAATATCTGCCAAACTTGGCTTAAGGCCATCATCCCGTCTGGCTAGATTGAGAAGATTACTTGTGAGCAAACGCATATTGCGCACTTCTTCTAGACTTGAAGCGATACTTTCACTCGACTCAAGGATAGTGGCATCCGGATTTCGGAATAAACTTTCCAGACGATTTTGCAAAACAGCCAAGGGTGTCCGCAACTCGTGACTGGCATTTTCAACAAAGTCTTTTTGTCGCTGGTAACTAATCAAAATCGGACGAACGCTGACGGTCGCCAGATAAATACTAGCAACGATGGAAATAATCCAGAAGCTAATCATGACGACGACAACTGTTGTCTCATAGGAAGAAATGGAATCTCGAATCTGAGTTGTATTGAAGAGGACCGTCACATAGCGAACGTCGCTAACAGCGGACATGGCTTGCTGCTTATCCGTTAGTCGGAGCGTCATTTTTCGGTAGTACTCTTTCTCGCCGAAGAGGCTTTCAACGCGAATTTCTTTGATCTCATTGATGCTTGATTTGTCTAATTTTAAGCTAGAAAGTCCAGATAGGATATCGATATTGTTCATAGCTTGACCAGCACTATTGTATAGAATAATGTGGTAATTGGTATTGAGGGCTAATTTGGGGTGTGTGCCTTCAAATCCTGTGGTTGGGCCACTATTATCGGTATTGAACCAATTCACATCCGGCACTGTCCCTCTAGCAAGGGCGAAGTTAATCACCGCACTGGGATCATCGCAGATATGGTCAAAAGTCTCATCAGAAGTGTGGTACATAGTGGACCGCATCAGATTTAAAATGATAATGGACATGAGACCAAAAATCAGCGTGAAAACAGCAAAATAACGGATAAAATAAGAGAAATTATCCGTGTGAAGTCCTTTTCTAACCTTATTCAGCATTTTTCAGGATATAGCCAACGCTACGAAGAGTTTGCAAATTGTCTCCGAAAGTCGTTCCTTTCAATTTTTTCCGAATTTTTGACACGTAGACTTCGACAACTGAAATCGTGGTATCGCTATCAAATCCCCAGATACGGTCGAAAATTTGTGTTTTTGGCAGGATAACATTTTGATTTTGTAAGAAATAAACCAGCAAATCAAATTCCTTACCCAGCATTTCTACTTCTTGGCCGTTCACGGTGGTAGAATTTGTCGATAAGTTGACAGACAGGTCTCCATAATGTAGGAAGTTCTCATTGAATTTCCCAGCCCGTTTCAAGAGGGCTTGAATCCGCATCTTCAACTCTTCTAGGTAAAATGGCTTGGTGAGGTAGTCGTCCGCTCCAAGTTCAAATCCTTGTCCCTTATCATCCAAACCTTCTTTGGCTGTCATGATGAGAACAGGGGTTGTCACGCCTTTTTCGCGCAATTCTTTCAAGACTTGGAAGCCATTTTTTTCAGGCAACATTAAGTCCAAAAGAATCAAGTCATAAACACCAGATTCGGCTTCGTAGAGCCCTTCTTCGCCATCAAATACTTGCATAACGTCTGCAAAGTCATCCAAAAAATCAAATACCGAATTGGACAGGCTCAAGTCATCTTCTACTAATAATAATTTAATCATGTCTCATTCTCCTCTATCTCTCTATTATATCATGAATACAAAAAATTCATAGGTTTAACTCTCTCTAGCTTAACATGGTTAGCTTAAATCATCCTAAAAAAGCTGAAGGAGAGGTTTCCTTCAGCCTTTGGTTAATGAGCAAGTCCATCTGTCGCGAGCATGTAAGCGCCCATAAGATTGGCATCTCCATGAAAATGACAGGCTTGTACTGTAGGTAGTTCTGGAATATCGGAATTGCGAGCCTGGATAGACTGGAGACTGGCTTGTACTCCTGCTAAAAATTCTCTATTTTGGCTGATAGCTCCGCCAAGAAAAATATCCTTGGTACCAAGACAGTAGAAAATAGTGATCAGGCCTAGGGCTAGTTCGTCATACATGCTTTGTAAGGCTGTTTGGCAGACTGGATCTCCCTCTGCTGCCGCCTTGTAAATCGCGACTCCGTCCCAATCTAGCTCTGCTTTTGCTCGACGTACACCTGCAACCATATTGCCAGTAGATGCTTTTTGAGACCAGTTCGTTAACGGGTCAGACAACATATAGCCAAACTCACCAGCATAGCCTTTCCACCCGCGAATGAGTTTTCTATCTAAAACGACTGCCCCTCCGATGCCTGTTCCAATCACGACACAGGCAAAATTTTCCAGTTCTCCTTGAGCAGCTAATTGGCTAAGGCCGACACAATTTGCATCATTTTCCATAAAAATTGGTAAATTCAGAAATGCCAATATGTCAAACCAGGACGGCCCGTGAATATAAGGCACCGCACTAATTCCCGCTACAATCCCGGTCTTCGGGTCGACAGAGCCAGGCAGACTGATGGAAATTGCTAGGACATCTGAAGTCGGTCGAACCTGCTTTTCTATCCAGTTGACTAAGTCAGCCAAACTTTTTGGAGTGGGACAACTCTCTCTTTGGAGAATCTCCTTGTTCCTTATCGCTGCAAACTTGACATCTGTCCCTCCAATATCAAAACATGCAATCGTCATAAACTCCCCCTACTCTAAAAGCTCAGTTCGAATTTCTTGGGAATGAATCCGAGAAGCATCTCTTGGAATTTCGTGCTCCAGCAAATCAAGACAGGTCGCTTGATGGCCTTCTAGGACAACTTCTTCGTCTACCATATTGTAGTAGCGTAGAACAGTTGATTGCCCATCTTCTGCTCTTTTTAGGCTGGTGATACAAAGTCTGTCATCTGCCAAAGCTGGGTGTAGGTTGACAAGGCCGCTTGAGGCAATGCTACCGGCATGTTGGCTGATTTGTTTGGCAAGAAGACTGCTTGAAAAAGATTTTGCTCGGCTATAAGCAGCATATTTGTCCTTGCTAGCATGAAGTTCAATCGCAAAATCTACTTGGAACTCTCGTAAACATTGAGCATCTGGTGTTGGGAAATAACCCCAGTCTCCCAATTCTCCCGTAGCTCTCAAGACAGTTAAGGCCAATTCTGACTGATTTACTACCTCGTATTCATGTAATCCCTGACTGGACAAAGTAACAGCTCTGCTTTCTTCCGCTAGAGAAACAAAAGTTCTGTGACGTTGTGCAAAATTTGGATTTTCCCAGTATTTTGATGGCGTATTGAAACGAACAACTGTCTCAAAAGTTGAGTCGGCTTCGTGGCTATCAGCGGTCAATCCTGTCGCAATCATCGCCCGAAGACGATGGTCCTTCATCTGGTTGGTAAAGGTTGCTGTGACATGAAGTTGCGGTGAATGGTCATACAGAGTAAAGGTCACCTGAATTGGCAAGTCCATCAACTGTTCAGAACGACTACTCTTGCGTTTCATACATTCGACGAGCTCAATCTGCTCAGCTAGTAAGCTTTCAGCCGCACTAACAGGCACCGCAAGACGAAAATCTGATGTGAAGCGTTGCATTGCACCAATACGTTCTAATGAACGAAGATTTTCTGCGTGTGCTCTGACCACTTCTCCATCAGCTGTCTGTACGAAAATGTATTCATTTCCTATGTCGCCCACATCTTCAAATGAAAGGAAATTGTCTACAGTGCGTCCTGTCGCTTTTTCCGTCAATTGGAGCCCCTTGCCTTCTTGAAAGGAAATCGCAAGGAAGTCATTTTCAAAGGTAAAGGTTTGTTCTTGAGCAGTTTCTTCCACTTCAATGAGTTGGAAGGTCTTCCAAGACAAGGGCGGCATATCTTCCATTGGTACGGTCACGCGCAATTTCCGAGCGAATCCTGCTTGTCTAAACTTGTCTTTTGGCAAGGTATAGTCAAAAATGGCACCCAAATCTTCAATTTTCGCTGGAATCCGATTGCCCTGAGCATCAGCTACACCGAGATTTGGTAATGGCAATTGCTCCAGTTCTGCATGTGTTTGAGCTAACTTTCCAGCCAATAAGGCTTCTTTTTTCACGGTCAAATCCACCGAAACAGTCTTGGTTTGACGATGGGGTGTTGGATTAACCACCGTAAATGCCAAATCCGATAAGTCTTCCGTTTGCAGTTCTTTTGCCCATTGGTCAAATGTCCGGTGCAATAAGAAATCCCCGACCTGTTGCACACGTGCCAAGCGCACTTCCATTTCACGGTGAACGTCGTCAATACTACAGCCACAGATGCTATCGTGAGGAGCATTTTGCAACAATAATTTCCATGCATAAGTAAGCTCATCACTAGGATACTTTTGACCTGACATGATAGCAAACGGTTCAACTTCTTCCGCTAAAAGAGTGCTGGCTCGGTCAAATGCCTGCTTCAGATAGATGCGTGTAGAGGCTGTGTTGGCCAATGTGTACCAACCATCCGTTTCTTGACTAGTCAATTCACCCTTGACCACTGACAGACCTTGCTGGTTCGCCGCTTTTACAGCTTCTGTGTAGGTTTTGAAGTCACTGTGAACAAAGTCGATATCTGGATACAATTCACGCGCCACACGAATGGCTTGACTCAAATTCTTTTGAACTGGTTGATGGTCACAGCCGTTCATAAAGAGAAGGTGAGAGGTCGAAGCATACTTGCGGGCATCAGCCAATTTCTTGTCCCAGAAAACTTTTGCTGCGCTTGGCTCGACTGGAATTTCATTACCGTTACTGTACCAGTTGGCGAACAAAATTCCCAATACCTGACTGTCATCTGCACCTTGCCAAGTCATTTCAGAAAATGAAGATTGGAAAACGTCATCTGAGAGGACTTGGTTGTCAAATCCAATCGGCTTCACACCGCGTCCAAAGGCAACTGTGTCCAATTGAGACAACTTGGCCAGCTGAGGAATTTGCCCAACATTTCCGAAGGTATCCGGATAATAGCCTACCGGAACATGACCTTCTGCCCCCCACTTTTTACTCTCCAAGTGACCAATCAAAGCATTCCGCGCATGCGCTTCATCCGTAATCAAGTAATCATCTTGTAAGATATAAAATGGACCAACTTTCAATCTGCCTTCATGGATATAGTGCAAAAGCTTGTCACGATTTTGCGGTCTAATTTCCAAATAATCATCAAGAACAATAGTCTGCCCATCTAGATGAAAACTCTTAAATTCAGGATCTGTCTCAAATAATTCGAACAAATCTTCGAAAAGCTCTACCAAACGCATCCGATGCGCTTCCAAAGGCAGATACCATTCACGGTCCCAGTGGGAATGGGAAATAATATGAACTGTTTCTCTCGTCATCTTACACCTCCACTTTCATATCATAATAATCCAACACTAATTCACAAAACATCATATTGGCCCATGAGAACCATTCACGTGAGTAGAGACTTGGATCGTCTACATGGAAACTTTCGTGCATGACACCTGTTCCACCATCGCAGGCAACCAACAAGTCCAAGATACGTGCTTTTTCATCCTTGTCTCTCGTTGTCAGCCCCTGAATAGACAAAGCAATTGGCCAAATGTAACGATAAAATGTGTGACTAGAACCTAGACCAGCAGCGTGACTTCCTTCGTAGTAATAGGGATTTTCAGGACTCAAAATAGTTTTTCGAGTGGCTTGGTAAATCTCATTATCAATCGAGCAATAGCCCAAATACGGTGCCGCAAGCAGGCTTGGTACATTTGGATCATCCATAATCGAAGCATGTCCAAGTCCATCCACCTCAAATGCAAAAACGGTTTCCCCAGCTGCATTCTTGGTCAGACCATGCTCCATAATCCCCGCATCAATGCTACTACGAAGACTATCAATCCGCTCTAAAAGAGTCAGATCTAAACTGTTCGACATGGCTGGCAAGATTTCCATCGCGTATTCCAATACTACTACAGCAAACATATTGGACGGAACGAGATAAGGGTAGATGCAGGCATCATCACTCGGTCTAAAGGCAGACCACGTCATACCAGTATAGGCGCATTCTGGCCCCATCCCATCATTGACCAATGTATCTTCTTGACGGTCTGTATCACGGACAAAACGGTAACTTGACTTCGCTGCATGATCTTGCTCCGTTTCCCAGACAGTCACAATCAGCTCCAAGGCTTGGAAAAACTCCTGGTCGAATTGAGCTGATTCTCCTGTCACCTTCCACAGCAAATAGGCTAATTGCAGCGGATAACAAAGCGAGTCCACTTCATACTTGCGTTCCCAAACCCAGCCAGTCAAGTCTGTGTGGTCAGTTTCGTGATGACCATTCCAATTGTCTGTTTCATTGAAAGAATTGGCGTAAGGGTCTTTTAAAATCAACCGAATTTGACGTTTGACCAAACCCAAAATCGTTGCTCGAAGTTTTTCATCTTCCTTGGCTAAGAACAAGTAAGGTTTGAGCTGGGCAGTCGAATCCCGTAGCCACATGGCAGGAATATCACCGGTCAAGACAAAACTCGTTCCATCTTCTAAAATTTTAACAGTATTATCCAAAGTGTCCGTGTAGCAACGACTGAAGACTTTCCCCCAAGCAGGATGGTCACTGGTTTTTTCAATAATTTCTTGCAACCATTTGTCCACTTTTTCTTTTGTATATAACATAAATTCCTCCAAATCTAAGGTTTGACTCTATCTCAAGTATAGTTTAATAAACCAAGCCAAAATTCGTCATACACAAATTAAATACTTTCTTCTACAAAACTTTTCAGCTCATTTGTTCAGGCATTTTTCGCCGTAAAAACATGATAAAATAAGGAAAAATCTACAAAACCGAGGATATATTTATGAGTATTTTGGTAACAGATATTGATACCCGAGTTGGAACCTACAATAGCCATGCCTTTTCAAATGGCAATACCCTTCCCCTGACGGGTTATCCTTTTGGAATGAATTATTTTGCACTACAGACAAACCATGATAAGGGTTCTTGGTTTTTCAATCCTCATGAACCGGTTTACCAAGGCATTCGGTTGACCCACCAACCGAGTCCTTGGTTGGGAGATTTTTCTTGGCTGTTAATGACACCGATGACGAGTCGTCCTAAGTCAACAGACATTTTTTTCCGTCAATCGAGTTATCATCGCGATTGGGCTATCTTCTCACCGCACTGCTTGCAGATTGATTCCACGCGTTATCAGCTAAATACCGAATTGGTCCCAACCTTGTACGGTGCTTGTCTCCACATGGAGGCCGAAGATGCTATTCAACTAGCGCTTTATGCACCTGGACTGAGCAGTTACCTGCAGGTTGATGACTTTACGATTCAGGCCCGTTTGGAAAATGCTAGTGAGACGCAAGATCCACATTTCGCCATGTATGTCCGGTTCTGCTTTGACCAACCAATCCAATTTTTTGAGAATTTAGATGCGGAGAAAAAGGAAGAATTGACTGGTCAAGAACTGCATACCTTGCTTGGATTTTCCAGTCAGTCTGTTCATTGTCGACTGGCAACCTCCTTTATCAGCCCAGAACAGGCCAAATTCAACCTGAGCCAGATCCAAGACTTCGCGACAGAAGCATTTGCCACCCAAGCAAAATGGCAACAGTTGCTAGACCGGATTCAAGTTACAAAAAAAGGCACTGCTTCTACTGATATGTTTGGTCACTGCCTCTACCGCACCCTACTCTTCCCTCAAACCTTCTACGAACTAGATGAAAAAGGAAAAGCATGGCATTATGACACAACTAGTCAATCTGCTCGACCAGGAAAATTTTTTACCAATAATGGTTACTGGGATACTTTCCGTTCCAACTACCCGCTACTAAGTCTCTGCTACAGTGATTATTTGGAGCAATTTTTAGAAGGTATTTTAACTTTCTACCACGATACGGGCTATTTACCAAAATGGTTGTCGCCAGATGAGCGCGGTATCATGCCGGGAACTCTGGTAGATGGCGTCATTGCGGACGCTTGCCAAAAAGGTCTGCGACCTGACCTCATGCCACAATTATTGGAAGCCATGATAAAGACCAGAGAAACTCCTGATCCGACTCTTCGTTACGGCCGTCACGGAGCTGATGTTTTTGAGAAATATGGTTACCTGCCAAATGATTTACACGAAAGCGTCAGTCATACCTTGGACTATGCTTACAGTGACTACTGCATAGGCAAGGTAGCCAGTCATATTCAGCCAGAAATCACAGACACATACTTGGAAAAAAGTCTCGGTTACCGGCAATTATTTGATTCTAAAAAGGGCTATATCCGCTCAAAAAATCGACAAGGGCAATTCCGCGATGATTTTAATCCTTATACTTGGGGGAGAGATTACGCAGAATGCTCAGCTGTTCAAGCCAGTCTTGCCCCTCTCCACGATATAAAGGGATTGATAGACTTGATGGGTGGACAGGAAGCCTTTCTCGACTACCTCCTCAAGCTCTGCAAGGACGACCCTACTTTTTCTGTTGAGGGCTACGGATACGAAATCCATGAAATGAGTGAAATGGCTCAAGTTGAATTTGGGCAATTCGCCCTATCCAACCAGCCTAGTTTTCACATTCCTTATCTTTTCCAGTGGACTGACAAACCCGAATACACCGCCATCTTGCTCCATGCAGCACGAAATCAACTCTTCAAACCAAGCTTTGATGGCTATCCAGGCGATGAAGATAACGGCTCCATGTCTGCTTGGTATATCTGGTCCTGTCTCGGATTTTACCCTGTCTGTCCAGGAAATGGCGACTACCAGCTCGGTTTGCCACTCTTTGAGGAAGTAAAAATTTATGTGTCACAAACTAAAAACTGGCTCACACTTCATTGTGAGAATGCCTACGAACATTTCCAATTTCTTGCAAAAACGACGATAGATGGTAAGGCTGTTCACTCTATCCAGCACGACCAATTACTCAAAGCGCAGCGAATTGATTTTAGCCGCTCTATCTTTCCATAAGAAAAAATCTCTCAATGATTTGAGAGATTTTCTTATGCCTTAGCCGCTTCCAATTGCTCACGATACACTTTCGGTGACTCGTTGCAGAAACGCTTGAATATCTTATAAAAGTAGCCGACATTATTGTACCCAACTTGGAAACAGATTTCTTCAATACTCTTATCCGTTGTCATCAATAATTGTTGCGAAACCTTGATACGCTGACGATTGAGCAACTCTGAAAACGGAGCACCTGTTTCTTTTTTGATAATTTGCCCGAGGTAGACGGCATTTAAGAAAAGACGATCGCTCATCATTTTCAGCGTCAATTCCTGCTGGTAATCTTCGCTGACAATTTTCAAAACAGCTGTGACATGGGCGCTGTAACGATGCGCTTGACAGAGAGCATTGACCTCATCGCGTACGTAATCTAGCATCTGCTCAAGACTATGGTATGAATGAATAGCATCCACTACAATGTGGAAATTGTCCGTATCAAACTTATTTAGATGCTGGTAAACTTCTGACATGAGTTGAACGAAGATTTGCTGCGTGAGATACATGGGCATTTTTCGTGCTTTTAGCATGCCTGCAACTTCTGGCAACAAGCTGACAAAGTCCGAAAAGAGTCCCGTTGTTAATTTATCCGACAAAAGTTTATAGGGATCTTGCGCGTCACTATCTGCTCGAATTGGCGTATCCGCGTAATAAAAATATTGCTGCACTTCTTTGTAGATATCGTGAATCTGCTCAATTGAAAATTGGCATTCCTCCACATACAAAAAGTTTCCTTCTGGTTTTTCTTGCCATAGAGCAAGTACATTTTTTTTACCCAAGACCGTCGCTTCATGCTGGCAAATAGCCTCCACCTGCAGCGTATGTCCCGCCGTCAAATAGAAAGTCTTGTCTTGAAACTGGTCCATATCCACATGCTTTAGACTCTCTTCGTGGCCTGCCAAAAATTCACGCGCCCAAGACCAATTGCCCTGACGACGATTAGCCACCAACCGCGCCAAGATATCTGTTAAAGCCGCACAGTCAACTGGCTTCACCAGATAATCCACTACTCCAAGAGAAATTGCCTGACGAGCGTAGTTAAAATCTTGGTAGCCAGACAAGACAATACACTCCGTCTCGGGAGAGCGCTTTTTCAACTCTGCAATCATCTCTAAACCCGTCATGTCCGGCATGGAAATATCTGTAATCACAATATCCACCGGATGTTGGGCTAGGTAGTCTAAGGCTGACTCTGCATTTTCATCCGTATGGACGATTTCAAGTCCCAACTCCTCACAGGGAATCAATTTTTTCAACCCTTCTACAATCATATATTCGTCATCGACCAACATTACTTTTTGCAATTTCATACTCCCTCAATTCTAATCAAATAGGTCAGTCCACCAAAGGGACTATTTTTAATTTCCATCTGGTAGGCATCCTTAAAATACAAACGAAGTCGCTGATGAATATTCTGGATACCTACAGAATTAGTCTCTAGATATCGATCCGTTGCCACCATTTCTTGGTATTCCGCCAAGGTATCGGCTGGCATTCCCTTCCCATTATCCCGAATCAAGATACAAACCGCTGATTGTTCGCGGTAAACTTTAACGCTAATTGCATTGGATTTTTTCTTATAATCCATCCCATGGATGAAGAAATTCTCAATCAGTGGTTGTACAGCAAACTTAGGAATTTCCACATCACGGCAATCTGCTGCCACCTGATAAGCGTAGGCAATAGATTTTGGAAAGCGTAGCTGGCAAATATAAGAAAATTTTTCGCAGAACTCCAGCTCACGTTGGATGGTCGTCGTCTTTTCTTGCGAAATGCTGTTGCGCATCAAGCTACTAAACTCAAAAATCATATCCCCCAATTCATCCTGGTCATGCGTGACCGCATACATCCGGAAAAATTCCAGCGTATTGTAGAGAAAGTGAGGATTGATTTGCGATTGCAAGGCTCGTAAATTCGCCTCCTGCTGGGCCAACTCCAAGCTATAGATTTCTCGATTTGATTCCTCCAGATAGTCCAACATTTCATTGATATTAGTTGAAATCGTCAGCAATTCTCGCCGCTTATGTTCTAGATTAATCCGTAAATCACGGTCCCGTCCGGTGATATTTTGCATGGTCTCTACCAAGTCACTCACCTGATTGCCATAATTGGCAAATACCCGTTGCAAGATGAGTAAGAGTAAGATACCGACAATCAAGCTCAGGCAAGTAATGCCACCTACCAGCTTGACAATATCCATCCGAATATCCGAGCGCTTCACACCGATTTGTACTCTAGAACGCTTTCCTAGATTTTGCTCATACAGTCGAGTGTCCTCGGCGGTACGCAGGTGATAAAAGGGAGAATCATTTAAGCGAATGTTGACATAAACCGGGAGGTCAGTCCGATCAAGGACTAAATTTTCAAAATAAGAGGTATCAACCGTGATATAGACAATAGCAATGACTTCAAAATTTTGCTGGCTATGGACGGCAATAGAAAAGGAATTTGGGGGCTTGTGGTAGGCTGCTGCAGGAATTTGTCGGCCATTTTTCATCAGACTGGTTGAAACGAACACCGTTTTCCCACTTGTCAGCGCAATATCAATGCCCTTGATAAACTCATTTCTCCGGTAAATGTCTGCGATGTTTTGATGGAGGGATGGATTGGCCAACCAACTATCTGACTGGTCTAGATTCCATTTTGCGTACTCTCCAGGAGACAATTCAAAATATTTGTAAACTCCTTCTAAACGAATGTCGTTATGGAAAATATCATAAATCTCTTCCGATGCCATACTGTACATGCGATTGGCATCTGACTCCAACTGGGTCGCCAAATCTATCTGCATTTTTTCCAGGTCTCTGTAATAGGCTTGGCTATTGTTGATAGAGATGACACCTGCAAAAACTAACAAGATACAAATGGTAATAATCGAATATAGTCGTAAGAGCGAATCAATCAAGAATTTTCTCATAAGCCCCCCTCTTTGATGACACCTTTTTATCTTACACTAACTGAAATCGTTTTACAATTCCATATTATAGGACTATTATACCATTAAAATACAGGCACTCCGTAAAGCTCGACATAGTCCTATATTTTGTAGAATGCTTGGTATTATTTGTACAATTCTTTTTTTCAACCATGTGCTAAGATAAAACAGAGAGACGAATACTGAGGTGATAATATGATTCAATTTCCTAAAGATTTTCTCTGGGGTTCTTCGACTTCGGGGGTACAAACGGAAGGCCGAGTAGTTGGAGATGGAAAAGGCGACAACACTTGGGACCATTGGTTCCGAATCGAACCCGCAAAATTTCATCAGGAAATCGGTCCTGAAACGACTTCCACTTTCTACCAACACGTCGAAGAAGACTTGGATTTGCTCGTAGAAACTGGCCACACAGCCTTTCGTACATCTATCCAATGGAGCAGATTGATTCCTGATGGAGATGGAGCGATCAATCCAATTGCTCTTGAATTTTACGAGAGAGTCTTTCGTGGCGTCAAAGAGCGAGGTATCCAACTCTTTGTCAATCTCTATCATTTTGACCTCCCCATGGCACTGGAGGAAAAAGGCGGCTGGACCAAGCGAGAAACGGTCCTAGCCTACGAGCGTTATGCGCGTACTTGCTTTGAGCACTTTAACCACTGGGTAGACCGATGGATTACCTTTAATGAACCCATCGTCCCTGTCGAATGTGGCTATTTTTACCAATTTCATTATCCAGCTGTCATTGATGCCAAAGCTGGTGTGCAAGTCGCCTTTAACACCCAACTCGCTTCGGCCCTAGCCGTGAAAGCCTGCCACGATGTCAATCCTGATAAGAAAATTGGTATCGTCTTAAATTTGACTCCTGCCTACCCACGCAGTCAGCACCCCGCTGATGTCAAAGCAGCGCGGATTGCCGAATTATTCCAGGCCAAGTCCTTTTTGGACCCAGCTGTAAAAGGCACATATCCACCCGAGTTAGTAGAGATTATCCGACACCATGATTTGTTGCCTGAATTTCTTGAAGAAGACTTGGCTACCATCAAAAATCACACGGTAGACTACCTCGGCGTTAATTATTACCAACCACTTCGCGTGGCAGCACCAAAATATCTGCCCCATCCCGACTCCCCATTCTTCCCAGAATTCTACTATGACCACTATCAAATGCTAGGTCGCAAGATGAATCCTCACCGAGGTTGGGAAATCTATGAAAAAGGGGTCTACGATATCGCTAAAAATATTCAAGAACACTATGGAAATATCGAGTGGATTCTGACAGAAAATGGCATGGGCGTGGAAGGCGAAGAAAAATTCCTAGTAGACGATACCATTCAAGATGACTATCGGATTGATTTCATCAAAGGCCATTTGACTGAATTGCACCGCGCTATCCAAGAAGGAGCCAATTGCAAGGGCTACCTTGTCTGGACCTTCATAGACTGCTGGTCTTGGCTCAACAGCTATAAAAACCGCTACGGATTGGTTCAACTCGACCTAACCGACCAAAATCGCCACATCAAAAAATCTGGATATTGGTTCAAAGAATTAAGCCAAAACAACGGATTTTAACTAAAGCATATTAAGATTAGTAGTGAGAAAATCTCCGACAGGAGAAATTACTCGCTACTTTTTCTTTATGATAAAGTCGATGTCTCTTGTTAAGCGGTGGATATTTTATAGGAAATGTTATCAAGGTATGTGCGCCCCAAGACGTCGTGTATTGAAAACGGCATCACTATATCTACTGGCGCACCGGTCTTAGTCTTACAGTGCCGTCAAAAAACCTTTACTATAATAGAAGAGGTTCTTTACTATGTCCAAGAACTGCATAGACTTTCTGAACGAAGACAAACTTTCTTAGATGAGATGGTAACTCTAGCTCGGCCACTAACAGAATATGAAGTGCTAATCGCCATTCCTAGCATTGCGGAGACAACTGCTACAAGCATTATTGGGAACAAGAGGAGATTCGTCGCTTTCAGTCTGCCAACCTAACCAAATTTTGAAAAAATGACTGATTTTGACCTCTGAGCGAGGTGCTATAACATGTTATTTCCATGAAGCTCCTTGTGAGACTTAGCAAGTAGTAGAAAATACAAAAAATCGGATAGGCAACGCTTGGGGCACCTTATCCGATTTTACATCCCATTTGTAAAATAATCCAAATTTCCTAAAAGAGTTCATTCATAATATTCGCGCTTGCTTTATTTTATCAATATAATCACTAAGTTCTAAAACCAAATCATATCGCATAAATGGCGTGATAAGATAGATGCCATTAAAATGCTGGAGAGCCACATCAATTAGCCGCTTACTTTCTTCTAAGGCAAGTTCCTGACACTTTTCCTTATCATCTTTAACAGCCTCCAAGGAGTTCAAAAAATCTGACGATAATTCAATACCACGAACCTCATTATGTAAAAATACTGCGTTATTATAACTAGTTATCGGCATGATACCAATGAAAAATGGCTGCTCGTAACTAGAAGTTAACTTTGCTAATTCCTCAATTACCTCTTCCTTAAAAATAGGCTGAGTAATAAAATAATCTGCTCCCGAATCAATTTTCTTTTCAATCAATCGACCAGATCGAGCTAAATTTTTTATATTTGGATTGAATGCAGCTGCAACTGTAAAATTTGTAGCCTTTTTCAAATTCGCTCCACTATAACTCTGTCCTCTGTTGAGTCCTTTAATTAATTCAATAAGTTTAAAGCTGGTAACATCGTAAACACTGGTAGCCCCTGGAAAATCTCCTATCTTTGATGGATCACCGGTTATAGCTAAAACATGGTCAATCCCTAGAACATCCATACCTAGCAAACGTGATTGCAGCCCGATCATATTATGATCTCTACAAGTTAAATGAAGTAAAAATGGTGTAGAAATATTATTTTTCATTACTGCCGCTAGACTTAAGTTACAAATCCGAGTTCTAGCTAAGGAATTATCAGCAAAGGTAATTGCAGCAATATTACTAGCATCTAATGCTTGAATCCCCTCCTTAAATTTAGTTATATCAAGCGTTTTCGGAGGGTCCAATTCAGCAATAACCGTTATTTCCCGTTTCACCTTATCAACTAAACTCTCTCCTTTTGAGTTTCTTGGAAATAATTCCGCCTCTTCAACAAGCGGAGTCACCTGCTTTTTATCAATTGGTGTCATTCCTTTTAAGGCACGCTTAGCGGCTTTAATATGAGCAGGTGTAGTCCCACAGCATCCCCCAATCAGACGAACCCCTTCCTTAGCTAATAGCACTGCTGATTTCCCAAAATATTCCGCGTTAGAAGAAAACTGGTAAGTACTCTCTTCTGTTGTATCTAATGACAAAAGACTGGCATTGGGATAGACAGCTAAGTATGCTTGAGCAAAAAGAGGAATTTGCTTAAGAGCTTGAATCATATGATAGGGACCTAGATGACAATTAAGACCGACTAAATCTACTCCTTGCAGGACCAATTGACTAAAAACTTCGACAACCGATTGACCAGAAGCCGTTAGTCCTACTTCTTGCAGAGAAATATTTGCAATAATCGGAAGTTCTGTTAGAGGGCGCAATGCCTTTACAACCGCCTGTAATTCCTCTACATCATAGTAAGTTTCTAAAAGAATGCCATCAAGTAACCCTGTTCCTAAAAGGTATCCTGCTTGTTCTAGTGTCTCTGCAACAATTTCTTCCAGAGCCAAATCACACTGACGAATCCCTCTAGAAGCTCCTATAGTACCAAGAACAAACGTATGTTCTCCTGCTACTTCTCGTGCCAACTGAACCCCAGCTTCATTCACTTCTTTAACCTGATTTTCATACCCATAAACTTTCAACTTATGCCTTTTAGCTCCATAAGTATTCGTTTGAATAATATCAGCTCCAGCTTCTATATAGGCTTTATGAATGTTCTTAATATCCTTTGGATTTGTTAAATTATACACTTCATAGCAATTATCTAATCCGTTACTATAGAGTAGAGTCCCCATCGCACCATCTGCTATAAGAATTTCATTTTTTAATCGTTCTAAAAGGTTTGCCATTGCTTCTCCTTTCAAAGATTAATTTCCAAAACGCTTACGAACTTTTTTAGTAGCCTGAACCAAAATTTCAAGTGCTGCAATTGTCTCCGGTTTCCGACGTGTTTTCAGACCACAATCAGGATTTACCCAAAATTGCTCTATAGATAATTGTTTTAGAGGTCGTTCGATATTGGCAACTACCTCATCTAATGTGGGTACACGTGGTGAATGAATATCGTAGACACCTAAGCCTATACCAAGAGGATAAGTTGCAGTTTCAAATGCTTCAATAATATCCCCTTGACTGCGACTAGTCTCTATAGAAATGACATCTGCATCCAAATCACGAATGGAATCGATAATTTCAGCAAAGTTTGAATAACACATGTGGGTATGAATTTGAGTGCTATCCTTAACAGATGATGTTGCCAAACGGAAGGCTACAACAGAATCGTCTAGGTAAGCTTTTTGATTAGCCTTACGAAGTGGAAGTCCTTCACGAAGCGCAGCCTCATCCACCTGAATAATAGGAATACCAGCATCCTCTAGCAGTTTGATTTCATCCTTAATAGCAAGTGCAATTTGGTTAAATAAATCTTGACGAGGAATATCAGTCCGCTCAAAAGACCAGTTAGTAATTGTGATAGGACCGGTTAACATTCCTTTGACAGGACGATCGGTTAGACTCTGAGCATAAACAGTTTCATTGACTGTTAATGGCTGAATATGTTGCACATCCCCGTAAATAATTGGAGGTTTGACTGCACGAGACCCGTAGGATTGTACCCATCCACTAGCTGTTGTCGCAAAACCGGCTAGTTTTTGTCCAAAAAACTCTACCATATCCACACGTTCAAATTCACCATGGACTAAGACATCAATGTCTAAGTCTTCTTGAATCTTAATCCAGCGAGCAATTTCAGACTTGATAAAGTCTTCATATTCTTGATCAGAAATCTGCTGACGCTTCCATGCTAGACGAGTACGTCTGACTTCAGCTGATTGAGGAAAGGAACCAATTGTAGTAGTTGGTAAAATCGGCAAGTTCAGTTTTTCTTGTTGGAGGGCATACCGGTCTTGAAACGGAAGCTGACGTTCCTTAGCAACACTGTTAAGGTCTTCTAGAACCACATGCCGAAAATCTGCTGCTTGTAAAGCTTCAAAAGCTGCCACTTTTTGAGAAAAGCTTGGGCTAGGTTCTACTAACCCACTTTGGTCAGCTAAAATACGTAATTCTTGTAACTTTTCATCTGCAAAGGCTAAACCCTCTCTCAAAACAGGTTCTAATCCAGTTTCATTTTGCGTTGTAACTGGTACATGAAGGAGAGAACATGATGGTTGAATAACCACTTCTTTGACGTGTTCTTGAATCTTAGCGAGCAATTGTTGTGAATCCCGCAAATCCGTTCCCCAGACATTACGTCCATTAACTATCCCCGCAAAGACAACCTTATCTGCAAAATATCCAGCTTCTAGCGCAGCCACATTGTCCTCTAAACCATGAACAAAATCAAGACCAAAAGCTGCAACTGGTAAATTTGATAAGACTTTAGCATCTACTAAACCTTCAAAGTAGGTTTGAAAAATCAGTTTAGCTCCAGGTACCTCCTTCGCAAAGTACGCATAAACTTTCTTTGCTGCTTCTAGATAGTCATGACCTTCGTCTGTTACAAAAATCGGTTCATCAACCTGAATATAGCTTGCTCCGGCATCAACCAATTCCTGAATAATCTGCTTATAAAGTGGTAGGAGACTCTTAATCGCTGCTGTATGATCCCTTACTCCCGATGATAAAGCGACATATGTAATAGGACCAGTAATAACTGGCTTAGCCTTGTCTCCTATCAAGTCACGTGCTTCTAAGTAAAGCTCTAAAAGACGATTATGCGACAATCTAGGTTTTTCTTTCGTCCATTCCGGTAAAAGATAGTGATAATTGGTATTAAACCATTTTTTCATGGCCGAAGCGACATGATCTTTATTTCCTCGTGCGAGGGCAAAATAAAGATCTAAATCATAGTCCTCTTCTGCAAAACGCTCAGGGATAATATTAAATTGAAAAGATAAATCTAAGATATGATCATAAAGTGAAAAATCACCAACTGGAATTAAATCAACACCAAGCTCCTCTTGTTTGATTAAGAATGCTTTTCGTAAAGCTTTTGCTTGAACTAACAAATCTTCTTGGCTAATGTCACCATTCCAATAAGACTCAATCAATTTCTTCCACTCACGATTTTCACCCAGTCTTGGATATCCCAAATTTGAAACTATTACCATAGTTGCCTCCTATCTGGTTATACTTTTTAACTATAACCTTTTTGTTGAGAATAATTTTACAATAACTACATAGACTATTACAATAGTTTTTATTATATTATTCCTTTATCCCAATGTATAGTTTTTAGCTATATGTCAGATTTCCCCAATTGGTAATTTAAGTGCAACAGTAGTTCCCGTAGTGTGACCCCTTAGGAACAAACTCCATGAGTAAACCGTGAATGTTCACATTAGTCCCACATTCGTGAGATGAGTAGCTATCAATGCTGTTCAGTTCACTTCGTAAAGCAACAAAAATCATACAAGAATTAGGCAAGAAATTCAATCTGACGCTGTTACTCGATGTTCTGAAGTTGTCTCGCTCAACCTACTATTATCAGGTTAAGTGACTGACTATTTGATCACCTAAATAAATAAAAAGGACTAAAACCTGCACTTAGCAGACTTTAGTCCTTTTACATAGGGCATTTATCAATGAGGTGAAAAGGTTCACACAAATCACCAAGGTCCGCTCCTGCGTTTTTCCAGCTATGCTGGCGACCTCCCTAGCGTCGAATGTGGTAAAACCACTACTCAGCTCATCGCATACATTTAGTATAGCATAATCAATTTCTCTTGTAAATAATTTTGTGCAGCCTTCCTGCTACTCTTCAACATCATTTCACTTTGAGAGAGTTTATCATTAAATACTATCTTATTTCCATCACCAATAGCTTTCAAATACACAACTAACTGATTTTTTTAATCTCTGATTGGTCTAGCTGAGACAAGTATTTCTGATAAGTCTTAGATTCTTTTGGCACGCTTAGTGTCGGGTCAATTTCTAATAATGGTACAAGTACAAAAGCCCTTTGATCCATATACGGATGGGGTACTCTTAAACGTTCAAGATCCATACGATCTTCTCCATAGAGCAAGATATCAATATCAATGGTACGTGGCCCCCAGTGTTCATGCCTAACCCGGTCCAGTTCTTTTTCAATGCGCTGGCATTCATCCAATAACTCCAAAGCACCTAACTCTGTTTCTAAGCAGGCAGCCACATTTAAAAAATCGTCTTGCTCAGTCATGCCCCAAGCCGGCGTTTCATAAAAAGAGGATACACTTACCAATTTGGTTTGAAATAGGTTTCCTACTAATTTTGACAGACCTGTCACTCGACCGTTACTTGGTAAGTAAGCTACATGAGCTACACCATAAAAAGGTACTAAGTGATGTTCACACATGGAATGAAAAGGAATATCCTTAACCAGCACCACTTCTTTGTGTCCTTCTGAAAAGACTGCTGTGAATTCATCCTTAGGATCCTTATCAAGTCCTGAAAACATTTCAGCATACATTTTAGCAACACGCTTTGGCGTATCGAGTAAACCCTCACGGTCAGGATTTTCACCAACCGCCTCTAATAGTTGGTA
Source organism: Streptococcus gallinaceus (assembly GCF_040545695.1). NCBI lineage: Bacteria > Bacillati > Bacillota > Bacilli > Lactobacillales > Streptococcaceae > Streptococcus > Streptococcus gallinaceus. Next base: position 147,839 of record NZ_JBEPMK010000003.1, read on the forward strand.
AACGGCTTGCTCAATTCGTTCTTCTTGTGTCATTATTGTCTCCTATTATGCAGGTTATTACTTACACGATAGAGCAATAACCTATCACTATATACAAAATATCATTGATAATCCTATCAATACTTGCTATTTTCACACTTCGTTTTTAGAGCAACAAGTTGCAACGGTTCCTTGGGACAGCCTAGCGATTTCTGTAGCCAGACAATGTCGCGCCATTCTCCCAGCTTATAGCCAACATGCTTAAAATGCGCCACTTGTTCATAACCACGTTTCTGATGAAAAGCGATTGACGGCTCATTCGGAAACGAAATACAGGCTAGAAAATTAAGAACACCTTGCTCAGCTAATGCTTCCTCCAAGGCATTATACAAGGCACTACCAACTCCCTTGGCACGCGCTGCTTGGTCGACATAGATAGACAATTCAACCGTCCAAGCATAGGCAGCCCGCCCATAATAGGGATGGGCATAGGCATAGCCTAAAATCCGACCATTTTCCTCCGCTACCAAGTAAGGATGCTTTTCTTGTGTCTCTAAAATGCGTTTTTCAAACTCGGAGACAGTCGGAACTTCCGTTTCAAAGGTAATGGCAGTTTCTGTCACATAAGGACTGTAAATCTCCAACAACTGAGCGGCATCTGCCAGCTGCGCAGCACGAATCTCCATATTTCACTCTCACATATCCGGTTTAAAATAATGCTTGCGGCAAACAGGTATATAGGTCTCATTTCCACCGATTTGGATTTGCTCCCCTTCATAGACAGGTTTTCCATCCACTGTCCGTAAGACCATGGTCGCCTTTTTAGAGCAGTATTGGCAGATGGTTTTGATTTCTTCGATTTTATCTACCAAGAGCAAGAGGTGCTCAGAGCCTTCAAACAGTTGGTTGCGGAAGTCATTTTTCAAGCCAAAGGCCATAACGGGGACATCCAATTCATCTACCACACGCGCAAAGTCGTAGACATGTTGTTTGGTCAAAAATTGAGCCTCATCAATAAGAACGCAATAGGGTTTTGGATCTAACTGCTCAATATAGGCATAGACATCCATATCGTCTGTGATGGCAATAGCCTCTCGGCTCATACCGATCCGACTGGCTACCACACCATAACCCGCGCGGGTATCCAAGGCAGAGGTCATGATGACGACATTTTTTCCTTGCTCTTCATAATTGTGAGCTACTTTAAGGATTTCAATCGTTTTTCCCGAATTCATCGAGCCATATTTAAAATAAAACTGAGCCATTCTTTCATTCCTAATCTTATAATTGTTCTTTCCATTCTATCATAATTCAAGAAATTCTGCTTTTACTTTTTATCAGCATAGGCTGGATTTGCCTGACGAACCAAGTGTCCATAGGAAGCCTGTAATGCCTCAAAAGCTTCTTCTACCTCGTTTGGCAGGTCTACTGCTGCGATAAAATTTCGTCCATTGGGACCGTAGCCAGTTTCATCATTGCGCAGACGAGGAATCTCGCCCATCAAGAGCTCAATATACTTTTCGACAGACCACATGCCCCACAGGTCAGACGGACGAAGACTCAATTCACCGTCTATTTCTTGGAAATTCGCTACATAACTAGCATAATTGAGCACCAATTGGTCGTCTCTACAGTATTTTTCGAGACAAGCCGACATGCGGTACTGCATGGTCGCATCTTGCGACAGTATCATGGATTTCCAGTCCAATTCCTTTTCCGCCAAAAGCTCCAGGAGATAGGTAATGTTATTGCCACAATTGGTCGAGGACACTTCTAACTCATCCGCCTGATAGCCATACTTTTCTAGCAAGATTGCTTGGAAAATCTCCGCCTCACTTGCATCTAAAATGTCCATATCAGGATAATCCAGCAACACATTCTCACGCAAGGCTGCCGTCGTGTGCCCGACTCCTCCAACGATAATGTAGTGCTTAGCGATTTGCTGACTCATGGCTTCTGCCAATACGTCGACACCTGCTAGGATGCTGCCACCAAAGAGGACAAAAACATCAACTTGTGACAGCCCATAACTCTCCTGCAACTGAACAGTACTCAGCATAGGAAGGTCTCTTCTTCCTAAAAATGAAGCTAATTGATTCAAAGCTTGCACGTGATTCATTCTGCATCCTCCTCTTGGCTCATGAAAACTTGGTCTGCTTCGGGAACTCCCTCTTCATCTGCACGTAACTTTTCTGCGCGCGCCGACAAGCCGTATTTCTCTCGTAAGGCTAAAATCTCCTGCATCATCGGCGACGCATGGTGCAGGTCCAAGGCCTCTTGATCTGACCAGCTGTCCACCAGCAAAATCGTCTCTGGATCCTCCATGGATTGAAAATAGTGATAGGAAAGATTGCCGGGTCTGTATCTAATTTGATTAACGAGCCCTCTCTCTATCATTTCCGCAGCAAAATCCCGAGCTGCATTGTCTTTTCCCTTATAAAAAATATGAAAGATAATTGCCATATCATTCTCCATTTCTTTCAAAAAACGGACTGTGCTATAATAATACCATAAATTCAAAAGGAGAAAGCCATGCCATTTGTAAAAATTGACCTCTTTGAAGGCCGCACCGAAGAACAAAAAATCCAACTCGCACGCGAAGTCACCGAGGTCGTCTCTCGCGTAGCCAAAGCACCGAAAGAAAACATCCACGTTTTCATCAACGATATACCAGAAGGAACCTACTACCCAGCTGGTGAAATGAAGAAAAAATAAAAGCAACCAATTGGTTGCTTTTTTACTCTTCTTCCTGACTAAATTGGCTCATGTAGAGGTCGTAATAGAAGCCCTTATCCGCCAAGAGGGTCTGGTGATTGCCCTGCTCGATGATTTGACCATCTTTTAAGACTAAAATCTTATCTGCCTCTTGAATGGTTGAGAGGCGGTGAGCGATGACAAAACTTGTTCGCCCTTGCATGAGATGTTTCATAGCTTTTTGAATCAGCAATTCCAAACGCGTATCAACCGATGAAGTTGCCTCGTCCAAAATGAGGATTTTAGGATCTGCTAGGAGCGCACGCGCAATGGTCAGCAATTGCTTTTGCCCAAGTGAAATATTGCTGGACTCTTGGTTCATTTCCATATTGTAACCGCCTGGCAAGGTACGAATGAAATGGTCCACATTAGCCGCCTTGGCAGCATCAATGATTTCTTGGTCACTGGCATTCAAGTTCCCAAAACGGAGATTTTCCTTGATAGAACCCTCATACAACCAAGCATCCTGCAAAACCATCCCAAACTGCTTGCGGTATTCTTGACGAGAAAGTGTCCGAATATCATGACCATCCACAGTAATCGAACCCTTGGTAACATCGTAAAATCGCATGAGAAGATTGATGAGAGTTGTTTTACCAGCCCCAGTCGGTCCGACAATAGCAACCATTTCTCCCGGCTTGACATCCAAGTTGAAGTCGCGAATGAGCGGTTTGCCCTCCACGTATTGGAAATCAACATGGTTGAAGCTAACTTGCCCTGTCAAATCCTTGTCCAGCACTTCTATCACTTGCGAAACTTCTTCCACTTCGTCAATCACTTGGAAAATCCGCTCCAAGGACGACTTAGCACTCTGCAAGACACCCGCCAATTGGGTCAAGGTCTGAATTGGTTGACCGATTTGGAAAACATACTGCACAAATGCCTGCACATTCCCAATGGTCATCTTGCCTGCCAAAACCTGCAATGAGCCAAAGAAGGCTACCAAAAGGTAGGTCATATCTGAAATACCATGTAAAATCGGCATCATAATCCCTGACATGAAACTCGCCTTAAATCCGACATCTTGGAGTTCGTCTGTGATTTGAGCGAATTCTGTCGCAGAAGCTTCCTCCCGACCATAGAGTTTCAAAATATTGAAACCAGTTAAGTTTTCTTGGACAAATCCATTCATCTGCCCGAGAACATTGGCTTGACGTTTAAAATAAGGCTGCGATCTTTTGACGAGAAATTGAGCCGTCACATAGGTCAATAGAATAGACAAAATCACGATAATAGCCAACTTGATATTAAGCACCAAGACCATGACAATGACTAAAACAAGAGTCAGAACAGCATTGATAATCTGCAAAAATGACTGTTGAAGAGCGTTTGAAACGGTCTCCACATCGGACGTAAAGCGTCCCAACATATCCCCAAACTGGTGTTTGTCAAAATAAGAAACAGGAATACGATTGATTTTCTCAGACAAGTCATTACGCAAATCTCGGATACTAGTCTGCACTGCCCGTGTCATGTAGAAATTTGAGCCATAAGAACCAATTTCATAGAAAAGAGCACGGATGGCATAAATGACCAAAATCCAAAAAATATAGCCAACATTGATGTGCGCACCTGGAACGCCTTTTGCCATATCAAGCAAATTGGCTGTCAACTCTGTGATGACAAGCCCCAAGACAAATGGCTCTAAGACATTCATGACTGAACTGACAATTTTCAGGAAAATCGCCAAAAAGAGCTGACCTTTGTACTTGCGTAAGTAGATCCACAAGCGTAAAAATACAGATTGTTCTTTCATCCTATTCTCCTTCCGTCAATGATTGATTGTTAAGCTGAGATTGGGCAATTTCACGGTAGATATCATTGGTCTGCATGAGTTCATCATGTGTCCCACGACCAACGATTTCGCCTTGATCCAAGACGATAATCTGGTCTGCATCCATAATGGTTCCCACACGTTGCGCCACGATAAGCACCGTTGCATTGTCCGTCACTTCCTTAAGACGACGACGCAGAGTCGCATCAGTCTTGTAGTCCAAGGCAGAAAATGAATCATCAAAAATATAAATATCTGGTGTTTTAACGACCGCACGCGCGATGGACAAACGTTGCTTCTGACCTCCAGAAAGGTTGCTACCACCTTCAGCCAAATGCGTCTCGTAACCCTCTTCCTTGCTTTGGATAAATTCTTTGGCTTGGGCCACATCCGCCGCCAAATCCAACTCGCCAAGGCTAGCGTCTTCTTTTCCGTACTTGAGATTTTCGGCAATGGTCCCTGTAAAGAGCAGAGCTTTCTGTGGAATAAAACCAATCTTTGAGCGGAGGGCTTTGAGATTGTAATCACGCACATCCACACCATCGACCAAGATTTTTCCGAGAGTCACATCGTAAAAACGCGGAATCAGATTGACCAAGGAAGACTTACCTGAGCCCGTTGACCCAATGAAAGCCACCGTTTCACCCGGTCTCGTCTTAAAGGAAATATTGTGCAAGACAGGAGATTCCGTCTCACCTGGATAGGCAAAGGTTACATTTTCAAATTCCAAATAACCACGTGTATCCGTCTCTGTCATACCATTTTCATTTTGACTGATGGAAATTGGCATAGCCATAACTTCTTCAATCCGACTACTAGAAACAGCCATACGAGGATACATAGTAAAGAGGTTGGCAAACATCAAGAATGAAAAGAGAGCGTGGAAGCTGTATTCGATAAAAGCGACCAAGTCTCCAATTTGGAGATTTCCTTTTGCCAATGGATCCAAGGCAAACCAGACAATAGAAACAATCATAGCGATGATGATTTGCACAAAGAGTGGCTCGGTCAAGCCAGTCAAGGTAAAGAGGCGTTTTGAAATACCCGAGTAGGTATCATTTTCTCCCGCAAAACGCTCTTCCTGGAAGTCTTCACGCGCAAAGGCACGGATAACACGCAATCCCATGAGGTTTTCACGGACATACTGGTTGATTTTGTCCAATGTTTTTTGTTGCTTTTCAGACAAGGGACGTGTTTTGACCGCCACATACCAGACAACAATGACCAAAAACGGCATGGCAACTGCTACAATCCAAGCAAGAGATGGACTGGTAATCAAAATCATGATGACAGAAAAAATCATCATCATTGGCGTAATCATCCCCAAACGGAGGGACATTTCTGCGAACTGCATCAAGACATAGGCATCACTCGTCATACGGGTCACAAGTGACGATACCCCAATTTTTTCAAACTCATGGTGCGAATAAGTCTGAAGCTTGTCATACATATCCGTCCGCATTTCCTTAATCATGGTTGTCACCAATTTACTAGAGGCAAAGGTTAGGAGAATCCGCCCTGCAATCCCCAGCAAGATGATGATGAACATGATAACGGACCAAAAATAAACTTTTGACAAATCACTTTTGGTAATCCCTTCATCAATCATTCGTGCCAAGACAGTTGGCATCCCAAGATTGACCAAGACGAAGAAAAAGCCACCGATGAGGTCCAAAACCAGTAAACCTGGATTTTTCTTCAAATAAGACCAAATTAACTTCATATATCTTCCTTTCTAGATAAGAGAAAGAAGCACATCAGTGCTTCTTCAATGTTCGATATGTCTATTTTAACATAAAAATAGAGTTTAGGTAAGTCTCGTACTGGTTAAGGTTTCTCGAGCGACCTTTTTCAGACGCAGTTGCAATAAAAGCCCACAGGAAACGATCCCCATAATCAGACCAATCCAGTAAGCGACGGGACCTAAATCCGTCGTATTTCCCAAAAGAAAAGCCAAAGGAAGGGACATACTCCAGTATGCTCCGACGCCAATCACAAAGGGCATGGTCGTATCCTTGTAACCGCGAAGAATTCCTTGCAGCGGCGCCGCAAAAGCATCAGCCAGTTGGAAAAAGAGGGCAAAGGTCAAGAAATTCGATGTCGTCTGGATAAACTCTGCATCGTGACCGTACAAACCAGCTACCTGTCCTCTGAAGAAATACAGAAACGTCAAGGTAAATCCAGCAAATCCCATTGCCACCAATCTCCCAATCCGTGTATAGTCTCGCACAGCTTGCGCTCGTTTGGCACCCAGTTCATAGGAAATAACGATTGGTAAAGCCATTGAAACGGAAACTGGAAAAGCATACATGAGGGTTGCAAAGTTCATTGCAGCTTGATGGGCAGCGATGATTTGCGAAGAAAACTTAGCCATCAACAGACCAACAACTGCGAAAATCGCTACCTCGGCAAATATTTGAAGGCCGATAGGAAGTCCCAAACGGAGGCCATCTACTAGCAACTTCGGATTGATGGGGCTCCATTTCCAAATCTGATAAGCACGAATGCGCTCATCCACTTGCATAACGACAAGAATGACCACCAGTAAAAGCCAGTAAGATAAGGAAGTTCCGAGCCCTGCTCCTGCTCCTCCCAATCTTGGTAGACCAAGTTTCCCAAAAATCAACACATAGTTGAAAAAGGAATTAAAGGGCACCAAAAGCAACATCAGGTACATAGACATGCGCGTCAATCCCAGTGCATCGAAGAAAGAGCAAAATACGCTAAAAAGCAAAAGTGGGAAAATACCTAGGCAGATAAACGATAAATACTGCTGTCCCACTGCCAATACATGTGGCTCTAAGCCAAATAGCCCCAAGGCAGGAATAGCTCCGAAATAAATCAGCAACAAGAGAAAAACGGACAAGCCACAAGCCAAGTAAAGAAATTGGTGCAATTCCTCTCGAATAGCAGCTTTTTCACCACGCCCCAAACGATGACCGATGATGGGCACCAGAGCTGAAACTATGCCTGTCAGCAAGGAGAAAAATGGATTCCAAAGCGAAGAAGCCATCGATACTCCGGCTAAATCTTGGGTGCTAAACTGCCCTGTCATCATGGTATCAATAAAGGAAGCCGAGAAATTGGCAAATTGATAAATCAAAATCGGTATAAAAAGTTTGAAAAAGAGAATGTATTTTTCTCTTAAAGTTTTGGTTGGGTGCATATCATCTCCTCAATCTAATCAGCATACAAGTCCCCAGCATCTCTCAATCTGAAAACAAAAGAAGCTAGGCCTGACAGCCTGCCTCTTCATTATATCCTATTTTATAGTTCTTTTAAACCTTAAATAGAATCTCCATTCCAGATGGAATTTTTCACGACAACATAATCCACATGTTTAAGACTTTGCAAATCTCGACCACCTGCGTAAGAGATAGAAGACTGCAAATCTTGTTCCATTTCGGTCAGGGTATCCTGCAAATGTCCTTTAGCTGGTAGAAGAATTTTCTTCCCTTCAACATTCTTATGCTCGCCCTTTTGGTACTCAGATGCTGAACCAAAATATTCTTTGAACTGCTCGCCATCCACTTCAACAGTCTTACCTGGACTTTCGATATGACCAGCAAAGAGTGAGCCAATCATGACCATGCTAGCACCAAATCGGATTGATTTTGCAATATCACCATGTGTACGAATCCCACCGTCTGCGATAATGGGTTTGCGTGCTGCTTTTGCACACCAACGTAGCGCCGCCAGCTGCCAACCACCTGTACCAAATCCAGTTTTTACTTTTGTGATACACACCTTACCTGGGCCAATTCCAACTTTTGTAGCATCTGCGCCAGCATTTTCTAGCTCACGCACCGCTTCAGGTGTACCAACATTTCCTGCGATGACAAAGGTCTCTGGTAGCTCTGACTTGATGTGCTTGATCATCTTGATAACGGACTCGGCATGACCATGAGCAATATCAATGGTCACATAGTCAGGGGCATCGTCTTTCAAACTTGTTACAAATTCGTATTCATAAGGTTTCACACCTACCGAGATAGAAGCAATCAAGCCTTGCGCGTGCATTTTTTGGATAAACTCCTTACGGCCGGCTTCGTCAAAACGGTGCATAATGTAAAAATAACCTTGTTTAGCCAGCATTTCTGCAACATCTTCATCGATGATAGTCTGCATATTGGCTGGAACCACTGGCAATTTAAAAGTATGCTTTCCGAATTGGACAGATGTATCTGCCTCAGAACGGCTATTGATAATACATTTATTTGGAATCAATTGGATATCTTCATAGTCAAAAACAGGTGTTTCATTAAACATATTCTTCTCCTTAGTTCGGTACTTTCTCATACTACTCTTATAATTATAGAGTATCATTCGTCATTTGTCAATGTACACAAAGACGAGACGCCTATAATTCGTTTTTTATTATAAAAAGAGACAAAAAAACACCATTCTATTCGCCTTATGGGAAATAAAATGATGTTTTTGTTGATTGTCTCTCATTCCGTTCGTTTATTATCTATTTTGTTCGTTGTTTTGAGTTAACTTTCCAACTTTTCCCGAACTTTTTGGATATCAGATACTTGAACTGCTAAGAAAATCGTATCTCCCAAGTGCAATTTACTATTTCCTTTGACGACTTGGCTACGTCCATGACGGACCTGCGACGTGATTAGTGCGCTATGTGGTAATTTCAAGTCACTGACAAATTTATCGGCGATTTTTTCAGAAACAACCACTTCAATCAGGGTCATTTCGTTATTAACTTGGACCTTTTCAGGAAGAAGGTTTTCAAGCATGGCTTCATAAACTGGCGCTCCACCAAGTAAGTCCATAACGACATAGGCGGTCAGACTGACCAATCCGATGACCATCAATTGCCGCATATCGCCCACCATTTCTGTCACCAAGATCATGGCTGTCAACGGCGCCTTGGAAATCGCTGCAAAAAATCCAGCCATCCCTAAAATGATAAAGAGCGTCACTTCTGACTGACTTATCATTCCCATATCAAAGGCAAGGCGCCCGCCAATCATTCCCAAAACAGAACCAAGAGCAAGGATTGGAAGGAAAATCCCGCCAGGCATACCACTACCATAGGACATCATACTCCAGACAAAGCGCACGATGAGATAGATAAGAAGCGTTGAAAGGAGCGGCATCTGATGTGGCAAACTCAACACCATGCCATTACCACCACCAAGCAACTCTGGCAAGTAATAACCAATTGGCAAAATCAGGACAAAGGCAATCAAACTATGGTAATAGGAGGACAAATGAAAGACTTTGCCTAACCAGCCATAAACCACGTTCATATTTAAAATGACTTTTTCATAAACAAAACCAGCCAAACCAAGAAAAATTCCCAGTAAAATGTAACCCCAGTAGTGTGGCAAGGCAAGGATTGGCAGATGATCAGGCATATTTAAGACCGGAGTGAGGCCAAATATGTTGAGCGAAATGAAGTTTGCTGTGATACTTGCTGCGAGGGCTGATATCCAGACAAGCCGTGAAAACTGATGATAGACCTCTTCCACGACAAATAGGAGACCGGCAATTGGAGCATTAAAAGCAGCTGCAAGTCCAGCCGCAGCACCACTGGCAATCAAACTACGTTTTTCCATCTGACTAGCCTTGAGCCAGGAAGCAACTCCTTTACCAGCAACTGCACCCAGCTGAATACTTGGCCCTTCACGTCCCAGCATGAGACCTGATCCAATGGCCAGGGTTCCTGCGATAAATTTCCGCCAAAGAACAGACCACCAATTTTGGTTCATCATTCCCTTTAGTTCTGCTTCCACGTGTGGAATCCCTGAGCCTTTAATATCTTCATCGCCTTTGACCAGCCAAGCCAGAATGAAAACTAAAATCAGATAAGCAACGGCAATTCCTAGTAGATAAAGTGGTTGACTATGAGAAGCCTTGTAGATATGCACGACAAATTCAAACAGTTTTTCAATCGCCAGCCGAAAAGCGGCGACAACTCCACCGGCAACAATCCCAACAAGGACACCGCGTAGTACATATCCCAAAATAGCCTGATGCACAAACCGGTATTCTTTCCTATAATTTTCCATATTCTCTCCTTTCCTTTGATAAAAGGTAGAAAGAATTTCTTCTTCTACCTTTTTTATTATTTACGATACATCTTGAATTGCAAGTACAAGTCATTATAGATACCCAGGTACTCACGTCCGAGATTATTATAAACTTCTAAATTTGCAATTGTTCCTTCTGTCGGATAAAAGGCTTTATCCGATGTGATTTCTTTTGGCAAGAGTGCTTTTGCAGCCTTGTTTGGTGTTGCATAACCAATGTATTCTGCATTACGAGCAGCAATTTCTGGTCGCAACATAAAATTGATAAACTGATAAGCTCCATCTACATTTTTTGCAGTTTTTGGGATGACCATATTATCAAACCAAAGGTTGGAACCTTTTGATGGAACTACATAATGCAAATGTTCATTGCCGTCTAGCATCTCGCTAGCCTCTCCTGAGAAGGAAACAGCTACTGCCGCTGCATCTTGAATCATATAGCCCTTGATTTCATCCGATACAATTGCCTTGATGTTGGGCGTCAAAGTATAGATGAGATTGGCTGCTTCTTCTAGCTCAGCCTTATTTTTACTATTCAGACTATAGCCCAGCGTTTGTAAGCCAATTCCCATCCCCTCACGGGCACCATCAACGAGCATAATGGAATCTCGAAATTCTGGTGAGAAGAGATCCCTCCATTCCTTGGGCGGATTTTTCACCATTTTATCATTGTAGACAATTCCCAAGGTTCCCCAGAAATAAGGAATCGAGTAGGCGTTTTTAGGGTCAAAACTAAGTCCCAAAAACTGACTATCGATATTTTCCAGACCATTAATTTTAGAATGGTCTAGTTTGACCAACATCTTTTCGTCCATCATCTCAGAAATCATATATTCAGACGGAACTGCCAAATCATAGACTGTTCCCCCTTGCTTGATTTTGGTATACATGGCTTCGTTGGAGTCAAATGTCTGGTAATCAACCTGAATCCCAGTTTCTTTTGTAAATTCCTTTAGCAAGTCTGGATCAATGTAATCGCCCCAGTTGTAAATAACCAACTTATCCGTCGTTCCAGCATTTGATTTATTTTCCAAACTAATTGTCAGGACAAATAGAATCAACACAATGGCAACAATACCTGAAAAAAATGAATACAAACGTTTCATTAAACTGTCTCCTCCTTCTCACGTGAAATGAAATAATATCCGATTACTAAAAGGACACTAAAGAGGAAAACGAGTGTTGACAAGGCATTGATTTCCAAGGAAATCCCTTGGCGCGCCCGAGAATAAATCTCAACAGATAGATTTGAATAGCCATTCCCTGTCACAAAGAAAGTAACCGCAAAGTCATCCAAGGAGTAGGTAAAGGCCATAAAATAACCTGCGATGATGGCCGGTGTCAAGTAGGGCAACATAATCTCTTTTAGCATTTGTGGCTGAGTTGCTCCCAAATCATAGGCTGCTGAAATCATATCTGCATTCATTTCCTTGAGGCGAGGCAAAACCATCAGCACCACAATCGGAATAGAAAAGGCCACATGACTGAGCAAGACTGTCAAAAATCCTAGCTGAAACTTAATCATGGTAAAGAGCAAAAGGAAGCTGGCACCAATCATAACATCTGGTGCTACCATGAGGATGTTATTGATAGACAGGAGTTGATTTTGAAAACGGTCCTTGGCTTGGTAGATATAAATTGCACCAAATGTCCCGATAACCGTCGCAATCAGTGAGCTGAGAAAGGCTAGCAAGAAAGTTTGAGCCAAAATCAACATAAGACGACTATCACCAAACATATTTTGGAAATACTCAAGAGTAAATCCTGTAAACCGATTCATGTCTCCGCCTGCATTGAAAGCGTAAGCCATGAGATAAAAAATCGGAAAATAGAGAATCACAAAGGCAAGTGCCAAATAAATCTTCGAAAACTTTTTCATTATTTTTTACGCTCCTTTGTTAACCACATGATGGCCAGCATAGCCACAATCAAGACAACTCCAATGGTTGAACCCATTCCAAGATTCTGAGTGGTCAAGAAGTGCTGTTCGATGGCTGTCCCGAGGGTAATCACGCGATTTCCTCCGATGAGACGAGTCAACATAAAGAGACTGAGACTCGGAATGAAAACTGCTTGCACACCTGAACGGACACCATTCATTGAGAGCGGAAAAATAACCTTTGTGAATGTCTGCCAATTATTTGCCCCAAGGTCACGACTGGCATTGATGAGATTGTGGTCCAAATCATCCAAGACGTTGAAAATGGGTAAAATCATGAACGGAATCTCAATGTAGCTGGCTACAGCGATGAATGAGAAATCCGTAAACAAGATTTGTTGGACTCCAAGTCCGAAAAATCCTAGAAATTGATTAATAGTCCCGTGTTGACCAAAAATCCCGATAAAGGCGTAAGCTTTAAGCAAGAGATTGACCCAGGTTGGCAAAATGATGAGCATGAGCCACAGCTGCTTGTGCTTGAGTTGCGTCAAGAAAAATGCAGTTGGATAGGCAATCAGCAAGGTCACCAGAGTGATAATTCCTGCATAGAGAATGGAGTTGAGGCTCATTCGCAAATAAGTCATATTGGGCGATGTAAAATAGGTCACGTAATTATCTAAGGTCAAATGACCGTTGATATCAAAAAAGGACTTATAAATGATGAGCAAAACCGGCGCAAAGACAAAGAGGAAGACCCAGATTGCATAAGGAAGTGCAAAGAGTCTAGAGGTTTTCTTCATTTCGTTCCTCTCTTTCCTCTTCAATGGCGTTAATCAAGCCATCTTCAACTTCTTCGATCTCTACATACTCTTCAATACGGGCGTCAAACTCTTCTTCAGTTTCGTTGAGACGCATGATATGGATGTCTTCGGGTTCAAAATCCAAGCCAATGACTTCTCCCTCGATGGCCTTACGCGTTGAATGAATCATCCATTCATTTTCCAAATCATCGTAGGCAATGATTTCATAGTGAACACCTCGGAACAGTTGAGTATCGACCTTAACCTGCAATTTTCCTTCTTCTGGAAGCGTAATGCGCAAATCTTCTGGACGGATAACGATTTCAACTTCTTCATTTGGACGCATCCCACCGTCAACCGCTTCAAAGCGTTTGCCATTGAACTCAACCAAGTAGTCCTCAATCATCCGACCTGGTAGAATGTTGGACTCACCGATAAAGGTCGCAACAAAGTGGTTGATGGGCTCGTCGTAGATGTCAACTGGTGTACCAGATTGGACGATTTCCCCGTCATTCATAACAAAAATCCAGTCTGACATCGCTAAGGCTTCTTCCTGATCATGCGTCACAAAGACAAAGGTGATGCCCAGACGTTGTTGCAATTCACGGAGTTCGTACTGCATTTCTGTTCGTAGCTTCAAGTCCAAGGCTGAAAGCGGCTCATCCAAGAGCACCACTCGCGGTTCATTGATAATGGCACGCGCAATGGCAACACGTTGACGCTGACCGCCAGATAATTTCTGGATAGAACGCTTTTCAAAACCTTCCAAACGAACCATTTTCAAAGCATCTTGTACACGACGATTGATTTCTTTTTTATCAACTTTTTGTAATTTTAGTGGAAAAGCCACATTTTCAAAGACTGTCATATGCGGAAAAAGGGCATAGGATTGAAAGACGGTGTGAACATCACGTTTATTGGTAGGAACATCATTGATGCGCTCTCCATCAAGGAAAATATCACCACTTGTTGCATCTAATAGGCCCGCGATAATATTCAAAATCGTTGATTTACCAGATCCTGATGCTCCTAAAAGGGTGTAAAATTTCCCTTCTTCCAACTCAAAGTTAATGTTTTTCAAAACGGTTGTCCCACTGTCTTCGAAGACCTTTGAAACATCCTTAAATTCGATAATTGGCTTTTTCAATTCTCATAAAATCCTTTTGATTGTATTACAGATTGAGGCTCTGTGTGGCCTATCTATGGCTACTGTAGCTTACTTGTCTCCTAAAATTCGAACTTCTCGCTCGAGTCGGATACCTGAGTTTTCTTCCACCTTTTCAATGACATGGGCAATCAATTCCTCATAGTCACCCGCTGTTCCATCTGCTACGTTGACCATGAATCCTGCATGTTTTTGCGAGACTTCTACGCCACCGATGCGGTAACCTTTCAAGTCAGCTTCCATAATCAATTGGCCTGCAAAATGTCCAACAGGACGCTTGAAAACAGATCCACATGATGGATATTCTAAGGGTTGCTTGAGCTCACGCAAATGTGTCAACCGCTTCATTTCTTGTTCAACCACTGTGTGATTTCCAGGTTTGAGAGCGAATTTTGCAGATAATACAATGGCTCCATTTTCCTGTAAAATCGATGACCGGTAGCCAAAACGCAACTCACGAGCATCCATGGTTGTTACATGACCAGACGGCGACAAGACTTGAGCGGATACCAAGATATGGGCTACTTCCCCACCGTAAGCCCCCGCATTCATAAAGACTGCACCGCCAACACTTCCTGGAATGCCACAAGCAAACTCAAAACCTGTCAAGGAATGGTGCAAGGCCACGCGCGTTGTTTCAATCAAATTTGCCCCAGCCTCTGCCTCAATCGTATAACCAGACACGGTGACCGAATTCAGACAATCCATCCGAATCACAAATCCACGGATACCACCATCTCGGACAATAATATTACTAGAATTTCCCAAAACCATCCAAGGGATATTTTCTTGGTTTGCAAATTCAACAATTCGAACAATTTCAAAGCGGTTACGAGGAAAAGCCAGATAGTCAACTGGACCTCCGACTTTTGTGTATGTATAGCCTTTTAAGGGCTCATCAAAACGAATATCAATTCCATTTAATGCCTTAGCAATTTTATCTCTCATAATGTCTCGATTCAAAAATAATATACTCTTGCTATTATATCATAATCTTAGCAGATCTTCTTAGAAAAAGAAAAAAGACTGGGATTGCTCCCTAGCCTTCTTTCCACTATTCTTCCACCAAAATTCCTTGAGTGTCTACACTTAGTTGGCAGACTTCTCCTTCTAGATTTTCGGCCTTGATTTTTGCAATGATTTGGTCGACTTTATCAAAAGGTGCTAGAACCATGACAGTTGGGCCTGCACCCGACAAGTAAGTAGCATAAGCACCATTTTCACGACTAATTGTTTTGATTGTGTGAAATTCCTTAACCAATTTTTGACGGTATTGCTCGTGGAACATATCTGATTCAATGGCTTGTCCGGCTCTTACCATGTCTCCTGTTAGGAGAGCTGCTACTGCTACATTGGCAATAGCGCTCGCGGCAACTGCTTTTTTATGAGATAGCTGATTAGGCAATACATTGCGGCTATCACTTGTGCGCAATTGGTAATCTGGAATGAAAGCAACAAAAGCCGTTTCAGGAAATGCTACGGTAACTGCATTGATTTTTTTATCGACGTAGGATGCAATGACCATATTTCCGAAAAGAGCTGGCGCAACATTGTCTGGATGACCTTCGATTTTCGTCGCGATTTCCAGCTTTTCTTCTTGACTTAGTTCCAATTTTCCGAGCTGATTGGCTAATTCAATTCCTGCTACAATGACCGAGCTAGAAGAGCCCAGTCCCCGTGCTAGAGGAATGTCGCTGACCATTTTTACGTGATGAGGTTGTAAGTCTGACTTGACTGTCAAGGCCGTTTTGATGAGCAAATTATACTTATCTGTCGGTACATAGTCCAAGTCGTGTTCGACAAACCAATCCTCTCGTTCTTCGAGGATTTCGATGGTCAGGTACTTCGACAAGGCAACACCGACCGAGTCAAATCCTGGTCCAATATTAGCTGACGTTGCTGGTACAGTAATTTTCATACTATTCTCCCAATACTTTAAAGATATTGCCAACTTGGAAATCAGATACAGTATTCAACTTTTCAGTAACATTTTCAAGTTGAGTCTTGCTCATCTCGTGTGTAACAATCACCAAACGGGCATGCTGTCCATCAGAAGCTTGATGCAAAATTTGCTTAAATGACACAGCTTCACTGTTGAAAATCTCTGCTGCGCGAAGCATTTTCCCATTTTCATCTGGCGTCGTAATAGAGAAATAGTACTCACTCTTGACATCATCTTTTGCTGCTAACTGAACAGGTCGACTAAAGTCATTGAAGGCTTTGCCGACATTGTCTTCTTTGAGACGGCGAACGATACGGATGATGTCAGCCGTTACGCTGGCAGCGGTTGGCTTTTGACCAGCCCCTGGCCCATAAAACATAGATTGCCCAATCCCAATTGACTCTACAAAGACTGCATTCATCACACCATTGACACTGGCAAGTGGGTGCTGTTTTGGCAAAAATGTCGGTGAAACTTCAGCTGACACACCTGACTCCGTCTCCTGAACATCGCCAACTAGCTTGATGACATAGCCCAATTCTTGGGCGACGGCCACATCTTCAGGACGAATATTTGAAATTCCTTTGTGGGCTACGTCATCAAAATCAATAGTCATCCCAAAGGCAAATTGGCTAAGAATAACTGCTTTGTAGGCCGCATCTATTCCTTCCACATCGTTAGTTGGGTCAGACTCCGCATAACCAAGTTCTTGCGCAGTTTGCAAAGCTTGCTCGTAAGTCCATCCTTCATCCACCATCTTGGTCATCATGAAGTTGGATGTACCGTTCAAGACACCGAGTACACGTGTAATCTTATCTGAAACGAAAGAATTTGCCAAGGTACGCAAGATTGGAATACCACCTGCTACCGCAGCTTCATAATAGAGGGCAACGCCGTGGTTTTCCGCAACAGCGCGCAGCTCTGAACCATGAACTGCCATCAAGTCTTTATTAGCTGTCACAACGTGTTTACCAGCTTCCAGAGCACGTGTAATAAATGTCTTAGCAGGCTCAATACGCCCCATGAGCTCAACGACAATTTGAATGCTTTCATCTGATAAAATCGCATCAATATTGGTCACAAAATCATAATCGTGTCCCACAGCTTGAAGGCGTTCTTTCTCAGCATCATCCCGCACTAAGACTTTTGCGATACGGATATCATCTTGTGCCGCTTGTTTGATTTTCTCTGTATTTTCTTTCAATAGGAAGGGTACGCCGCTTGCGACCGTTCCAAAACCTAATAAGGCGATATTGACAACCATATAATTCCCTCTTCGATTTCTATATTTTGAGTATTATACCAAATTTTCTGATAATTTGCCACTAGTTTTTTTGTTATAATAAAAGGAAAAAAACAAGGAGGTTCCTATGACCACAAGACAAAATCGTTCTGCTCAACGCCAAGAAAAGAAACGCCAGCAACGACGAAAACGAACCGGGATTGCACTGGCGCTTATTCTTCTACTCATTTCTACATTTTTAGTCGTAAAAACCAATGCCATTTCTCATTTATTTAATCATGAGACGACAAAAACTAGCACGGCAATTTCTAAGTCATCCGAAAAAAATACTGCAAAAAAATCAGAGACTGAGCAATCAACCACAGCCAGCTCGGCTACGGCTGCGGCAGACGTCAACTGGGTCAAACAGAAGGCTCCTGTCAAAGTTCCTATCCTCATGTACCATGCCATCCACGTCATGGGAGCAGGCGAGGAAGCCAATGCCAATCTGATTGTCGACCCAACAACCTTTGAAAGTCATTTACAAGCCTTGCAAAACGCAGGTTACTACACGCTTTCTCCTGAAGAAGCCTACAAGGTATTGACCGAAAATGTTTTACCAGAAGGTAAAAAAGTTGTCTGGCTTACCTTTGATGATAGCCTCTGGGATTTCCATGATGTGGCCTATTCTATCCTCAAAAAATACAACATGAAAGCCACCAACAATGTCATCACAGGTACTGTTGGCAATCAAGGCAATCTGACACTGGAGCAGATGAAGGAAATGAAGCAACATAACATTTCCCTACAAAGTCATACGGTCAATCACCCAGACTTGGAATATTCAAGCATTGAAAACCAAACAGCTGAGCTACAAAATTCGAAACACTATCTCGATACTGAACTCAACCAGGACACTATTGCCGTCGCCTACCCAGCAGGACGCTACTCAAACGACACCTTAACCATCGCTGGAAACAGCAACTACAAACTCGGTGTTACGACAAATGAAGGACTTGCAACTGCTGCTAATGGCTTACTCAGCCTAAACCGTGTACGCATGCTTCCTGTCACTACAGCAGATATCTTGTTACAGAGCATTTTAACAGATTAATATACCTGTTCTTCACACTCGTACAATACCTTTTTCTATATTCAAAGCAGATATTAAGGTAGATAAAAGTAATTCAAAGAATAATCCCTTAATCAACCATTCTTCTAATACCATCGGAACGCTGTCTAAAAATCTAGCTAACATCATAAATAAGACAACATAGTAGAAAGGAATAAAAAAACATGCAGAACAAAAAACAAGTTCACCGCTTGAAAATAATTTGGCAACTACTGAAAGTAACAGGTTTTACTACTTTCCTTGCTTCCTTTTTTAGTTTTATCTTTTTAGCGGCTGGTTTATTGCTATGGTTGGAACCTGATTTTACTAGCTATGGAAACAGTCTTTGGTATTGTTTTGTGACAGCAACGACCGTGGGATACGGTGATTTACTAGTTACAACGACTTTAGGTAGACTGATTAGCATTTTGTTAGCCTTTTATGGCATTCTTTTTCTGGGGAGTATGTCTGGTCTGATAGTCAGCTATTATACTGAAGTCAGTACACAATATGCTTTAATAGTCGAAAATGATAAGAAAAAAATAAATTCCCAATAGCATGACCACTGAAAAAGTCATCTATAACAATATCTAGAAAAAACGATGATAGAATTTCGAATTCTATCATCGTTTTTTCTAGTGAACTCTGTCATATTATACTTGTATGTTTTTCCAAAGCTCTCTAAGAAAGCGATTTGCTACTTTTATGACTTTTATCTAGCAAAATCTTTCTTCCTAGTATAGTTAGCCCAACCACAAGTAGGGAGACTGGAAATAATTGAATAGGAAAGAATAAACTAATAAAAATGCCTGCTAACCATTCTTTTTCAAGAAGAGTGATAGCTATGGACAAACTGACCACCAAGACAACAAATAACCTATCTGTTTGTGGAAAGAGCTGTGCTACTGCAAATCCCTGTAAAAAAGAAGCAAAAGTTACGGGAAAAATATCCCCTCCAGTCCACCCTGACCATAAGCAAAGATCTAAGAAAATCAATTTAGCAAATGATAAAACAAAGAGGGTCTGAATAGGGGTCTTCATTCCTAGTTCAACAATAGAATGCAAACTGTGCTGTCCTGAAAATAGTAAAGACGGAGCTAATAGTGTTACTAGAAAAATAGCAATAGCTCCCAAACCAATTTTACACGATAACGAAAGTTTCAAGCGTTCTAAACGTGCACGTAGAAACATCATTATATGGGTATAACCTTTCCCAATAACTAAACCGTATAAACAAAGTGGTAAAAATAAAGGTAAGTCCACAATTGACCAATTACTTTCGCCTAACTTAGTCACAAAAGAAGGCTGTTCTGTTACCCTCATTAACATCCAAAAAACAAGTACACCATTTGCAATCAACAAATTTCTAAAAAATTTCCCTGTTTCTTTTTGACTGGCGGGATAGGACAATAAATAGTGATTTGGATGGAATATATATTTTATCCATTTTATCAAGCCACATCCTTTTAACTCTTCCCAGTTCGCTGCCATATAACGCAATTTATCAGCCTGCCAAATGGAATAGGCAATCACTACTCCTAACAAAGGTGCTTCTGGACCAACCCCAGCACCTGAAACCAAAACAGGCAATGCCAAAGCTATGTTACGCCATGTATTTTTATAAGATATGGTTCTCTTTTCATTCAATTCATGTAGTAATTCATGACTAGTCTTTGGAAGTTCTCCCCACTTAGTCTTTAGAAAAATGACCAAACTACACAAAATAGACAATACAACTATGGAATAAACAGTTCCAAAGCGAAATTGATGAGGAAGCCTTTCCCATAAAAATTGACTTCCTAAACTTTCAGCCCTAATAAAACCATAAGAAATTAGCGCAATCACACTACTATAAAACAGGCCAATCATCACCAAATGTAATTCTTTTTTTCCAAACATAACTGCACCTAAAGAAAGAGGCTAACTCGCCCCTTGTATTACTTTACTTTAAAAAATCGAATAAGAGCTACAATACCTTGATAAATGAAGAAAAATGCGATAGTATAGCTGATAAACAAACCTGTCATCAATGGGTGTCCTAACATAATTAAACCTACGATAATACCCAAAATACCAAGCGCTAGCAAGGGATTGCCGATTGAGTCATCTGACTTACGAATTTTAAAGCCAACCAAAGTTTTGGTAATTCCGTCTGTCAAAGCCCAGAAAGAAATAATAAACGGTACAAATCTTACCATTTCAATAAAGCTACTTGAGAATAAAATAAGGGCTATAATAAGGGTTACAATGCCATCAAATAAATTCCAATCATACTTTTCTTCTGCTTTGAAATGGTTGATAATTTCAGATATTCCCTGAACAGTAAACACAATAGCAAATAAGATAGTCATTGACGCCAAGCTAATCGCTGGATTCATCAGCATTTGAAATCCTGCAAGCACAGAAAAAATACCTGCAAGCAACAATAACCATTTCCAATTTTTCGACATTATTTTTTTCTCCTTCTTTGAGGATTACTCCTCTAAAATACCATAAATCATCATATCCAAAACCTGCGACAATTGTTGTTCATATTCCGAAATCAAATCCGTCAAACTGCTGTCTGGCGAAATAGTCAGATAGTAGGAACGAAACATGTCTTGAATCAATTTCAGATAAGCCATAGCCTGCTTTTTATCATATTGTTTCTTCAATTTGGATTCTGATAATAATTTTTGACATACTTGCTTGTTCAAGTCTAAAAACACCGCCTTTTGAGGTGCAATTTCTGCTTCCAATTCTTTTGGTGTTGCAATCATTGCTTCAAAAAAAATGTGACTATGTTCTGGATGAAGCCGATAAAATTGGTGACGTCTTTCCATATAAGCAGCTAAAGATGGGATATTGCCATCCACCTCTAGAAACATAGTAAGGGCTTTTTCAAAACTTTCCTGTAAACATATTAAATAGAGGTCCGATTTTCCTGAAAAATTATGATACAAGATTCCTTTTGAAATACCATCTATCTTACAAAGTTCATTGATAACAAATCCCTCGTAGCCTCTTGTTGCAAATTCACTCAAGGCTGCAGTAATAATTTTTTCTCTTCGAATTCTTGTTTTTTCATCTTTTTTCATCACTTTTCCTCTAACATTCACAATTATAGACCTTTCGGTCTATAATGTCAATTGTTTATATTTCTTTTTTGAACAAAATCCATACCTTTCCTTTCTCAGATATCTCAATAAAATCATCACGTTTTAATGATTTATTGCTCGCTCAAAGCGTCAAATTTTGCTTTCATGGTTGGATTTTTGCGTGTCAATTTTTTGACAGAGACATCGTCCAATTTATTGTTGGCCAAGCGGAGCTGATTTTCAGAAGTGGTCAAGAATTTTTTAACTTCTTCCATACGTTTGATGGCCTTGTCAATCTCATCAATCGCTTTCCCAAAATTTGTTGACGCTGACTGGTAGTTCTTAGCGAAAGCTATTTTAAAGGCGTTTAAGTCATCTTCGAAATTCGTAATGTCAATATTCTGCTCACGAATCAGAGCCAATTCTTGCTTATAAGATAGGCTGTTCAAGGCCGCATTTCGCAAGAGCCCAATCAGCTGAATAAAGAACTGGGGTCGGATAACGTACATTTTTTCGTACTCGTGACTAACATCGACAATGCCCGTGTTAAAATAATCGCTATCCGCCTCCAACATGGAAACCAAGACTGCATATTCACATTTTTTCTCGCGACGATCTTTGTCTAATTCCTTATAAAAATCACTATTTTTATGCTTAGTCTTGGTCGCATCCGCCTCATTTTTCATTTCAAACATGATCGAAATGAACTCGACTCCATTTTCATCTGCTTCACGGAAAATAAAGTCTCCTTTTGAGCCGGAACCTGATACAGTATTGTCCTTGCCGAATTGCGCACGAGGAAAGGCATAGGCACGAACTTTGTTAAACTCGGTTTCTGCGTAAATTTCAAGACTTTCACCGATTGCCTTTGTAGACTGTTGTGCCTTGAAATTCTTGTAAAATTCTACCTGTTCATTGGCTGCCTTGAGCTGGACTTGGTAATCACTTTCCAAGGCTGTCAGCGCCAGCTGACTTTCTTTTTCTTGTAGAATCAATTGATTTTTAGCCGAGTCTCGTTCTTTTTCCAGATTGGCTAATTCTTTTTGTAGTTGATGTTCGTGCTCCAATTGCATCTTGTCAAGACGAGCCATGAGCTCCTGCAACTGCTTATCCTTTTCAGCTAATTGACTGGATAACTGCTGCTCTGTTTCTTTTGCGACCAAGGCTTTTTCTGTCCCAAAGTTGGCAATTTTTGCTTCTAGGGCTTGAATTTCAGCATCTTTTTTTCCTAAACTTTCTTGCTGCTGATTTTTTGCTTTTTCCTCGACCAAGGCTACTTCACGCGCCAAACGGGCATGAATTTCCTGTTCAAATTCTGCTGTTCTGACCTGACTTAGGAGCTCGCTGTATTCTGTTTCGTTGACTTGAAAAGCTGTCCCACAATGCGGGCATTTTATTTGATTCATCCTAATTCCTCCTAATTTTCTATATTATATCACATTCCCTGTAAGCCTTTCCTGATTTGTGCTATAATGTTCCTAGTGACTTTTAGGAGGAAGCTATGATTAAATTACTAGCACTTGATATGGACGGCACCTTACTGGATGACCAAAAAAGACTGTCCCAAGAAAATATCCAAGCCATCCATAAAGCTGTTGATGCCGGAGTCAAATTAGTCCTGTGCACCGGTCGGATGTTGCCTGGCGTCAAGCCCTATTTTGACCAATTAAACCTAGACGCTGAAAATGAATACGTCATCGTAAACAATGGTTGCTCAACTCACCAAACCAAGGATTGGAGCTTGGTTGATTGGGCTGAATTATCTCCAGATGATATCGCCTATCTAGCAGGATTTGCAAAGGATAGCCAGCTGCAACTGACTTTATTTGATGAGGAACACTACTTTGTCCTAGATGAGGAGGCAAATGACTATGTCAAAGCAGATACGGAAGTCGTCTTTTTAGAACCCATCACCCTCCCGCTAGACCAGGCAATTCAATTTCCTGGACACCTTTTCCAAGGCATGTATGTTGGAAGTCAAGCAGCCTGCGATGAATTTCAAGAACGCCACCAAGAAGAACTGACCCAACGTTTCAACGGTGTTCGTTCGCAGAAAACCATTTATGAAGTCCTGCCACTCGGAGTCAGCAAGGCTTCTGCTCTCAAAAAACTAGCCAAACTATTGAACATTGATCCTAGCGAAATTATGGCCATGGGCGATGCCAACAATGACATTGAAATGCTCGAATTTGCCGGACTCAGCATTGCCATGGGAAATGCTGATGACCATATCAAAGCACTGGCAGATGCTACCACCGCTAGCAATAACGACAACGGTGTGGCACAGGCCATTCACCAATACATCTTAAACTAAACACCATCTAAAAGGAGAAAACATGAGATACCCTAACCTACTCGAGCGTTTCTTGGTCTATGTAAAAGAAAACACCCGCTCTGACGAAAACTCAACAACCACACCTAGTACACAAAACCAGGTTGAATTTGCCAAAAATATCCTCTTACCTGAAATGGAAAAAATCGGCTTGCAGGACGTTCACTACTTGCCAAATGGCTACTGTATCGGTACCCTTCCTGCCAACGACCCAGCCTTGACACGCAAGATTGGCTTCATTTCACACATGGATACAGCCGACTTCAATGCCGAAGGTGTCGCACCACAGATTATTGAAAACTATGACGGAAATCCTATTACGCTTGGTACTTCTGGCTTCAACCTTGATCCAAAAGACTTCCCTCAGTTGAAAAATTATCTTGGTCAAACCTTGGTAACTACAGACGGAACAACCTTGCTAGGTTCAGATGACAAGTCCGGTATCGCTGAAATCATGACTTCTATCGAATACCTAGTTGCACACCCAGAAATCAAGCACTGCGAAATCCGCGTTGGCTTTGGTCCAGACGAGGAAATCGGTGTCGGTGCCAATAAGTTTGATGTTGAAGACTTCAATGTCGACTTCGCTTACACAGTTGACGGTGGCCCTCTTGGCGAATTGCAGTACGAAACATTTAGCGCTGCCGCTGCAAAAATTGACTTCATCGGACGCAATGTTCACCCAGGTTCTGCCAAAGATCAGATGATCAACGCCTTCCAACTGGCTATCGACTTCCACAATGCTCTTCCTGAAGCAGATCGCCCTGAAAAAACAGACGGCTACCAAGGATTCTATCACCTCATGGACATGACTGGTAGCGTTGACCAAGCCGCAACAAGCTACATTATCCGTGACTTTGAAGAAGAAGATTTCCAAGCACGCAAGCAGGTCATGCTCGATATTGCAGAAAACATGAATGCTGCTTTTGACACACCACGCGTCATCGTTAACCTCCACGACCAGTATTACAATATGAAAAAAGTCATTGAAAAAGACATGACTCCGATCAATATTGCCAAAGAAGTGATGGAAAATCTTGACATTAAGCCAATTATCGAACCAATTCGCGGCGGAACAGACGGCTCTAAGATTTCCTTTATGGGAATTCCAACACCAAACATCTTTGCAGGTGGGGAAAACATGCACGGCCGCTTCGAATTCGTTTCAGTCGAAACCATGGAAAAAGCTGTTGACGTGATTCTTGGTATTGTTGCTTATGACAAACAATAAAAAGCCTGCTATCAGGCTTTTTATTATACTCTAAACAAAACCATGAGCGCCGTCATGACCAGTAAACTGACAAGAATGCTCAGTGAGTTAAGATTGGCTGCTTCTGACGCATTCCCATCCAGCTGCATGACATAAACTGGAGCCACGACTGAAATTGGAGAGGCCACGCAGATAATCAGCATTTGCCGCATGTCAAGTGGAATAGGCAAAAGAAAATAGAAGGCTACTCCCAGCCCCAAAGCCATGGTTACACGAATAGCTAACAGCTTCATCAATCGCTTGCAATCTTTCCAGTTAACCTCCACATCCACCATCATTCCTAACATGAGCATGGCTAAAAATGGATTTGCATTGCCTGCAATATTGGTAATGGAGAGTATCTCTTGTGGAATGGAAATATGAAAAGCAGCTAAGAGCAAGGTTCCGAGATAAACTTTAAATGGAAGAGACGAAAACAAATTTTTTCCAATCATTTTCAGCATCATGGGCTCTTTTTCGTGATTAAGACTAGCTGCAAGTGTGTAATTTCCACCCAAAACCATGAGTGCATTTCCCGTATCAAACAAGAGAACGCTGGTCAGGTAAGAAGCTAGGAAAAAAGTCTGAATGAACGGAAGACTAAAGGTTCCGATATTAAAACCTGAAATCTGAACCATACCTGCACCCTTTTCCACGATGCTCCCCTTGCGAGCCTCCCAGTAGCCGATAGCATCCATGAGCAGGTTGCTAGCGAAACCGAGTAATAATGGAATCAATAAAAGTCCAGACAACTTCACTTCTGAAGCCGACGCCAAAAGAGCACAGGGTAAGGTCACATTCATGACAATGGTTGAGAAAATCTTAACATCCTTCTTCTCGACAATGCCCATCATTTTTAGATAATATCCTAAGCCAATGACCAGCATAAAACCGAAGGCTTTCAACAATATTGCTATCATACAACCTCTTCTTTCTCAGCAAATTATATCATAAATCACTCTTGGACAAAAAATATAAAAATTTTTTTATATATAGTTCTTGACATAATTTGTGTATAGGTATATTATTTATATATAAAATATTTATACATAAGGAGGACAGGATGTATTACCCAGTTTCATCCATTTTGATTGAATTTTTGGTTCTATCCATCATCGAAAAACATGATTCCTATGGATACGAGATTAGCCAAACCATCAAATTGGTCGCCGATATCAAAGAATCCACCCTCTATCCCATCTTGAAAAAGTTGGAAAAAGCTGGATTTCTGACCACCTATTCACAAGAATTCCAAGGACGCAAGCGTAAGTACTATACGATTACGACCGAGGGACAAGAGCATCTCCCCTTTCTCCAGCAAGAATGGGAACACTACAAAACAAGCATCGACCAAATTATTGAAGGGAGCCTCCGCAAATGACACAGATACAATTTTTAGACGAATTAGCACAGCTACTCCAGCCACTTCCACGAGAAGAATACAATGAAGCCATTGACTACTTTACAGAGCTTTTTGAAGAAGCAGGTCCTGAAAATGAATCCAGCATTCTAGACGGATTAGGCAGTCCAAAAGAAGTCGCAAACGAATTACTCAGCAAACTTGCATCTAGCCCAGCTACCATTCAGCAAAAAGAAAATACTTCCAATCACTCTAATTTCCATCAGGAAGACACTACATTCTCTCAAGGAGAGGCTGATTCAAACCAAGCCCGCGTAGACCTAGACGACTTTAATCAACTGTCCCTGCATTTCGGCTCACTAGACATTTCCATTTTCCCAACAGAGGAAAAAAATGCCTACCTGCTTGCGGATAGCACTAACCAGCTTGAAATTGAAAACAAGGATGGCCATCTTAACATCCGTCAATCCTTTAACAAGCAAAAAGAAAAATTTTCATTTGGCTTTAACATGGAATTTCTCATAAAAGGGATTCTGACAGAAGTCTTCTCTGGAAATACCATTAAGCTGTACATTCCACAAGATAAAAAACTGGAGCAAGTCAGTATCCAACTCGGTAGCGGAGATGTGATGACAAGACATCTAGCTATCACATCTGGAACCATTCAAACTGGTTCTGGCGATATGGATTTGAAACAGTGTCAATTGACCCAGGTCAAATTAAGTGCAGGATCGGGTGATATGGACCTCCGTTCATGCCAAGTTAAAAAAGGAATCATTCAGATTGGAAGCGGAGATATTAGCTTGACAGACAGCACAATCAACTATTCTCAAATCCAACTAGGAGCTGGCGATATGGAAATCAACAAAAGTCAGCTTGAACAGGTCACTCTTCAAAGTGCTAGTGGCGACATGGAGCTACACCATTGCAATTTTTCAGGAAAATCTAGTTTGACTACTGCTTCTGGTGATATGGAAATCAATGGATTTGCTGCGGCAGCACAGACCACCTCACTTCAAATCGAAACCAATTTTGGCGACTGTGAAACCAATCTTCCTCTTGTGAAAACGAGACGTGGGTATACCTACCACGCTCCAGAATCCCATGCTGACCTCATTCTCCAAACGAAGTCAGGAGATATTGAGATCTACTAAAAAAGAGCCTCTGGCTCTTTTTTGTTCGTTTCCTTTCTTTGAAAAATAGCTCTATTTTTGCTAGAATAAATGGATACAAAGGAGATACCATGCAAGATCAAATGAAAAATCTCAAGGCTGCTGAGAAGGGAGCTATCCTCTCTATCGCAGCCTATGTCCTCCTGTCTGGCTGCAAGCTAGCAGCAGGAAATCTCTTCCACTCTGATGCCCTAACTGCCGATGCTTTCAATAACATTTCTGACATTATTGGGAATGTCGCCGTCTTACTAGGACTCCGCATGGCACAAAAACCTGCGGATACCGACCATCGCTTTGGCCACTGGAAAATGGAAGATCTGGCCAGCCTCATCACATCCTTTATCATGTTTGTGGTTGGTTTCCAAGTCTTGGCCAGCACCATTCAAAAAATCCTCAACAACCAAGTCGTCGAGATCGATAAAATGGGTGCCATTGTCGGAGTTGTCTCCGCCATCGTCATGCTGGGCGTCTACGAGTACAACAAGCGACTCGCCAAAAAAGCACGTTCTCGTGCTCTAGAAGCAGCTGCCAAGGACAATTTATCGGATGCTGTTACCTCAATCGGAACGTCCATCGCCGTATTTGCAGCTGCTATGGGTTGGACCATTATTGATAAGATTGCAGCTATTATCATCACATTTTTCATTCTCAAAACGGCATATGAGATTTTTATGGAAAGCTTCTTTACCTTATCTGATGGTTTTGATGAAAATCTCCTCCACCAGTATGAAGAAGATATCTTAAAACTCCCCAAAATCGTTTCTGTCAAATCACAACGAGGCCGGACGTACGGAGCCAATATCTACCTCGACATTGTCCTGGAAATGAATCCCGACCTCTCTGTCTATGAAAGCCACGAAATTACCGAGCATGTTGAAGAACTCCTCAAGCTAAAATACGGGGTCTTCGATGTTGATATCCACGTAGAACCGTCTGCCATTCCCCACGACGAAATGTACGAGCATGTCTATGACAAACTTTACCGCTTCGAAGGACAGATACTGGCACAAGAAAAAGGTTTCGAAGATTTCTTCGCTGACAACTACACCTTTATCACATCCGACGGCCGTTACATGGACAAGGTACAAGCTTTAGCCATTCAGCAACTTCCGCAGGGACAGATGCACAACTACCAGATGACATCCATTAGTCAAAAATCAAAACTCGTCACCTTCGAGCTGGATAATCGTGTTCATACATCGCTTTGGCGTCGAAAGGAAGTCTGGCAAATCGTCTTCCACCAAGTTTCTAAAAAAAACGATCAATAAAAAGAGCTCAAGGGCTCTTTTTTGATTTATTAAGCGACTTCTACCGCATTTACGATTTCAGCAATCAAGTCTGCATCTGTCAAACCAGTCACCTCTTGGACGACTTCTGTCAATGACTTTTCAGCCAAGAGAGCTTGCAATTGAACAGACTGCTCATCTGCTTTATCACGGTATTGGAAAACATAAGCCACTGTATTGAGAAGATTATCGTAGCGCAGTCCGCATTCTTTCAATTCACGGATTGGGCGAATGAAGCGCTCGTCAAAGCCAAGCTTACGGATTGGTGTGCGAGCCACACGTGTGACATCATCCACGATAAATGGATTTTCAAAACGGCTAATGATGACCTTATGGTATTCAACCAAGGCTGCCTCATCAAAGTTCCATTTCGCAATCAAAAGACTACGGATTTCTGCCAAAACAGCTTCTACAGTGTTTTTAACGGTGACATTTTGAAGGGCTTCAAGGATTGTTTTTGCACCGTAGTAAGCACCTGTATAGGCTGAAGTCGCATGTCCAGAGTTTACTGAGAAAAGTTTCCGCTCGATAAATGGTTCCAAGTCAGTTTCGTAGTGAACACCATTTAACTGAAGTTCTGTATTTTTCATGCGGCTTGTCTCAACCACCCACTCGTTAAATGGTTCAACGACTACAAAGAGGGAATCTTCATGTGATTGGGCTGGTACGATACGATCAACAGCTGCATTTGGGAAACCGACAAATTCTTCTGCGAATGCCAAACCTTCCTCTGAAAGGTGTTTTTTCACTTCTTCATAAAGGAAAGCTGATCCACCAATCATATTTTCACAAGCCAACACATCAATTGGTTGTTGATTGCCAGTAGCCTTACGCGCTTCAATCCCTTGTGCAATCAAGCCTGCGATGAAAGGCAAGATATTTGGACCGATGGCGGTTGTAATCAAGTCTGCTTCTGCAATAGCTGCCACAACATCTTCAGGATTTTTAGCATTGTTAATCCCACGAACGCCTGAAACGGCAATGTGGCGTTGGCCGTCTTCTGCAATTTCAATCTCGTATGAACCACGCTCATTCAAGGCATCAATAATTTTTTCATTGACATCCACAAAGGCGATTTCAAAACCATTTTCAAAGAGAATTTCTCCGATAAATCCACGACCAATATTTCCGGCACCAAAATGTACTGCTTTTTTCATTTTCTTCCTTCTTTCTTAGGCAACGCTATCGAGTAAAGCGATCACTTCATCTGCTAATTGGGCATCTGCCAATTTGACAACATTGTCAACATCCGCACAAAAGATTGAAATTTTTTGGATAATTTCCAAATGTTCATCGCCAAGTCCTGCAATCCCAAAAAGAACAGTTGCTGTATTTGGATTTTCTTCTGTTCCAAAATTCACACCAGCAGGCACTTGTACAATCGTAATACCTGATGAAAGGACTTCTTTTTTCGCATCGTCTGTTCCATGAGGAATCGCAATGAAGTTGCCCATGTAGACTGACAATTCTTCGTTACGTTTAATCATGGCTTCGATGTAAGCCTCATTGACATGTCCAGCTTCAAACAATTGCTGACCACAGAAACGAATGGCTTCTTCCTTTGTCGCAAATGTTTGATTTAATTTGATAAGTTCTTTTTGAAATTCCATGTTAGTTCTCCAATTTTTTAATTTTTTCAGTAAAGATGGTATTGAGCAGGTGGTAAATGATGTCCCGATTTCCCGCTCGATAAATTTCAGTGTACAATTTATTTTCGATAATCGACTGGCTGATGGCTGTCATCAAATCACGCATTTCTTGGTTTTCATCCAATTTTGTCAACATGACCAGAATCCGTTTGACTTCTTCTTGTTGGTAATTCATGGACAAGGCTTGAACAGGTTGAGATAATTCAACCACCATAAATTGGCTTGAGTTCACCTTGCTTGATTGCGTGTGCAAAAGCGCCAAATTGGTATTTGGAATGGCTAATGGACTGGTCTCAAATCGTGCCAAAATCTTCTTAGCCACATAATCACCGTCCGTCACGACAGATAAGTTTTCGATAATCTGATAAACGGTTGCTTCAAAACCAGCTGGATTGTCAATCATGTCAAAGTCAAAATGTTGCAAGAGTTGGCTTGACGACTGGATGTAGGCTTGCAAATCATAGGAAACTTCTGGGCGAATATCTTCACGCGCAGAAATGGTTCGATTTTCTTGGATGCACTGCAAGGTTTCCTGTAATTCTAAGATTTCCTGCGTATTTGGAAAAGTTGAAATCAAGTCAATTCCCTCATGCGAAAGGGGGTTCGTAGACAGACAATAATCATACTGTTTCAGCTGTAAATGAGGTAAATCCGTTGTGCTTTTCACATCGATTAACTCGACAAATGGAGCAATGTTTTTGATTTTAGACACCAGGACACTCGTCGTCAGCGGACGCTCATCCGTTAACAAAAGAATGCGAATAGGATAAATATCCGGACTGCGACGCAGACTCGCTGCAAAATGCAACGTTACCAGCTCGTACTCGTATTCATTTTGTAAAAATGGTGGAAAAATATCCTTCATGAGCAAGCTAACTAGACTATGCAAGAATTGATTGTTCTGCGTTGCTAGATGAGCTACATTTGACAGGGAATGCTCCGGAAAGAGCTGCGGCACTGCCAAACTCAACTTCAAGTGATTGAATAATAACTGAAAGAGCATCTTATCCTTGACGAAATCAATCTTGGTAAAGCACGACACCGAATCCACCAACTGAGATACATTGTAATAAAACTCACTGTCAAATTTTTCCCGGAAAAGGGGGACTTCCTGCCGCTTCAAGATCACCTCATCCAAGATATTTGCAAAATAAATAATCTCTTGAATGTTGTAAAAATGCTTTGTCGCCTTGGCCAAATCCGCAAACAATTTTTGTGAAATATCCAGCGCGTCCTTGGAGACATTGACCTGTGAATACAAGTCTCCCTGATTGTCCGCCAAACTCAACAACATCATCAAAAACTCTTTTAGCTTGGCATCCAGTTCACCCAGACTGGCTTGGTGTTCTTCAAAAACCTGCCGAATCACACCTGTCATCTCTGGATTGAGAATGGTAAACTCTGCGATGTTATCATGCCAAAAATCATGCACCGAAATAGCATTTGTTAGAAGATTTGCTAGAAAACGTCTACGATTCGCTCCAGACCCTCCAATACTGTAGCCCTTTGCCCGCACCAATTCTAATCCAAAATCACTCAAGCGCTTCTCTAAAACAGCCATATCTTGGATAATGGTGACATTGGAAACAAGAAAAATATCTTGCAACTGTTCATTGGTAATGGGAGAGGAGCTGGTCAGAAGACTATAAGCAATCCGTAACTGACGTTCACTAACTGAAAATTCTTCTAAAGATGAATCCAGCTGCACATTATCCAAATCTCCAGACAGATGGTATTTCTTTCCCTCCTTGATAATGAGAATCCCCTCATCCGCCAAGGTTACCGTCAAATCTGACAAGGTGCGATAGACCGTCCGACTGGAAACTTGTAAAATTTCAGCCATTTCTTTCAACGAAAGCTTTCCCACTTGTAGGAAAGCTTTCAATAATTGTTCTTCACGTTTGGTTAATAGCATAGCCTTATTATACTATAAATTGTTTGCTAAGTCTTAGATTGTTGCGACCAATTTGTCGTAGTCTGGTGTAGTAACAAGACTATCTACCGCAAGGATACGAGCTGCTGGTGCAATAGCTTCTACACCTGCTGCTTTATCTGCAGTAACAACCACTAAGATAGCTGGATTGTTTAATTGAGCCAACCCTGTGTAGGCAACTGTTTCAACTGGGATAGTGATGTTCTTGTTCTTGAAAATAGCTTTCAAGGTTTCTTTACCCATAGTCGCTGAACCCTGTGCCTTATCATAGGCAAATACCACTTTTTCTACACCTACGAGGCTAGCGTGACTTGTTGCTTGGCCTACGGCTTCAGACTTTTTTTCAGCTGGTGCCTTGTCTGCCAATTTTGCTACGATTTCATCGTATTTTGGTGATGTCAAGAAGTTATCTACTGAAACATGGATGGCGCGTGGTGTACGTTGTTGTGCACGTAGTGTCAATTCTTCTTGTGTGACAATCAATGTCAAATCAGTATCCTCAAGTGTTGAGATAGCTTTATTTGTTACAGGGATATCAAGACCTGCTTCTTGTACTTTTTTGCGAAGAAGAGATGCGCCCATTGCTGAGCTACCCATACCTGCATCACATGCGAAGATGATTTGTTTAACAGCGTCTGTTGAAATTTCTGCTGAAACTGGAAGAGCTTGACCTTTTGAAGCTGCTTTAGCTGCTTTTGTTGCTGCTTGCGCTTTTGCCAAATCATCACCTTCAGATTTATCTGCTTTCAAGATAACGGCTGCGACAAGGAATGAAACTGCTGCTGCGACAAGAACACCAAGGAATACATTCACGTGTGGCCACACACCTTTAGGAGCCATCAATTCAATAGCGATAATAGAACCTGGTGAAGCTGGTCCAGACAAACCTGAGCCAAGAAGAACATTTGTAAATGTACCTGCTACACCACCTGCGATAGCTGCAAGGAAGAGAGCTGGTTTCATCATAACGTATGGAAAGTAGATTTCGTGGATACCACCAAGGAAGTGGATGATTATAGCACCCCATGAAGAAGATTTAGCTGAACCTTTACCAAAGACTGCAAAGGCAAGGAGGATACCAAGACCTGGACCAGGGTTTGCTTCCAAAAGGAAGAGAACTGATTTACCTGTTTGAAGAACTTGCTCTGTACCAAGAGGTGTAAAGATACCGTGGTTAAGGGCGTTATTCAAGAAGAGAACTTTAGCTGGTTCAATCAAGATGTTTGCAAGTGGCAAAAGATGGAGGTCAACCAAAACTTGTACTCCGTTACCAATCGCTTCTGTCAAACTTGCTACAACTGGACCAATCAATTTATTGGCAATCAAGAGAAGGGCAAAACCAATCAAACCTGCTGAGAAGTTATTAACCAACATTTCAAACCCTGCACGGATTTTTGATTGGAATTTTTCATCAAATTTCTTAATGCACCATGCACCAAGAGGACCCATAACCATTGCTCCGATAAACATTGGAACAGATGAACCTGAAATAGCACCAAATGTTGCAATAGCACCAACTACCGCACCACGTTGACCGTAAACGGCATGACCACCAGTATAACCAATCAAGAGTGGCAAAGCATATGTCAACATTGGACTAACCGCTTTTGCAAAGTGGGCATTTGGCAACCAACCTGTTTCAATAAAGAGTGCTGTCAAGACACCCCAAGCAATGAATGCCCCAATGTTAGGCATAACCATGTTTGATAACGTCGTACCGAGTTTTTGAACCCGTACTTTCCAAGAAGAACCATTTTCCATGTCTTCTCTCCTCCTAAATATAAGATGTGAGACCGTATAAAACTCGAAGGAAAAATAGAAAGCCTGACAAAGTATGGTCAATACTTGGAAGATTTATCTTTTTTCCAAAGAGTTTAGGGCGAACTCAATTCCCTAAGATGTGAGACCGTATAAAACTCGATTAATTAGAATTGAACTTTTATCTTGCTCACTCATTTTAATAAGTCTATTATAACTTGCTTCCTCTGTCAAAAACACTCAAACTTTGTCACAGTTTTTGTGCCAAGATTTTTTTGTCACAAACATACAAAAAAACCAGACCGTGTCTGGTTTCTATTTATTTCTTAATATCATCCGCAGCAACATCTTCTCCGAACCATTTGTCAGAGATTTTTTGGAAACTGCCATCTGCATAGAGTTCTTTCAAGGCTTTATTGATATTGTTAACCAAGGTCTTATCTGCTTTTCGTGCACCGACTGCAAAAGCCTCACTGTCATAACCAGCATCTAAGACATTGTAGTCTGCAAGTATTCCTTCTTCTTTCAAGTAATAATTTGCATAAACGCGGTCAATCAAGAGTCCATCAATCCGATCATTTTGCAAATCAATCAAGGCTTCGTTAAAAGTTGAGTATTGCGTTGCATCATTGTCTTTGACGATGTCTTTGAGAATGTCTGCTTGATTTTCAAAAGCCGTGTAGCCAGACGAACCAGCTTGGGCTCCCAAAACTTTACCCTTCATAGCCGCCACTGTATCAATTTTTGAAGACTTTTTCGTTACCAAGACTTGAGCATTGGCCATGTAATTATCCGTAAAGAGCACTTTCTTCTCGCGCTCAGCTGTAGCAGTATAGCCGTTCCAGATGAGCGCGATGTTGCCATTACTGAGTTCTGTTTCTTTCAAATCCCAGTCAATTGGCTGCCATTCAACTTTGACGTTATATTTGGCAAAAACCGCTTCTGCTAGGTCAATATCAAAGCCGACATTTTTTCCTGACTTATCTTCATATCCCATTGGTACAAAGGTATTGTCAAAACCAATCGTAACTTTTTTAGCAGATTTAATGCTGTCCCAACTGTCTTTTTTCGTTTCCGTTTTCTTGCTCGTTCCACAAGCTGTCAATGCAAGACCTGCAAGAAGCACAGTCGCTCCTAGTAACATTTTTTTCAGTTTCATAAGCAAACTCCTAGTGTTTTGGTTCAATTTTGATGATCTGGTCTGCAATATTTTCTGCAAACTGCATATCATGAGTGACAACAATCTGAGTAATTCCCGTGTCCTTATTTTTGAGGATAAGATTTTCCACTTCCTTACGCAGCTCAGGGTCAAGCGCTGAAGTCGGCTCGTCATAACCGATAATCTCTGGGTCAATCATCATGGCACGCGCCAAGGCAACCCGCTGCTTTTGCCCACCTGACAATGAAAATGGATAGGCAGTCGCATGATTAGCCAAGCCCAATTTTTCCAGCAACTTCTTAGCCTTTTTTTCTGCCTCGTCAGATGACAAACCCATGGTCTTAATCGGCGACAAGGTCAAGTTTTCCAAGACAGACAAGTGCGGGAAGAGTTGAAAATCCTGAAAGACAAAACCAAGTAAGTTTCGTTTTTCTAGCTCATCCAGTGACAATTCCTCACCGTTGTATAAAATCTGGCCTTCGTCGATTGTCTCTAGTCCAGCTAGCATACGGAGCAGAGTTGTCTTTCCGCCACCAGATTGCCCCACGATGGCAATGATATTCCCCTCAGGAATCAACAAATCATAATGAGAGAAAATCTGTTTATTGCCAAATTTCTTAGATAGATTTCGTAATTCTAACATATTTCCTCCTATTTGTAATAATCAAACTTCTTCTCGATCCACTTAGAACCAAGTGTAGTGATTCCAATCATGATGAGATATATTGCTCCTGCAATGAACATCGGTGCCAGACTGGCATCACGGTTGGCTGCTGTCTTACTAACCTGCAAGAGGTCTCCAACACCAAGGATGTATACCAGAGAGGTATCCTTGACCAAATTGATGACCTCATTGAACACACTCGGTAAAACGATTTTCACGACTTGTGGCAAAATAATGTAACGTATGGTCTGCAGGTGAGTAAATTTCAATACCTTGGCCGCTTCATACTGACCTTCAGGAATCGCATCAATCCCTCCGCGGAAGATTTCTGAAAAATAAGCCGCATAGTTGAGCGTGAAAGCGATAATGACAGCTGGCATCCGGTCAAAGGTCACTCCAATCGTTGGCAACACATAATAAATGAAAATCAACTGCAAGAGCAAGGGCGTACCACGCATAATCAAAACATAGAGATTAAGCAACCAGCGTAGGGGCGGAAAATGAATCCGCATCAAGAAAGCGACAACTGCACCCAATGGCAAGGAAAGCACCAAAACCATACAGAATACTTGGATTGTCACCCCTGCACCACTCAATAATCTCGGTAATACATCTAAAATATAATCCATAATAACCTCTTCATTTTATACAAATTTTATTATATCACACTTCTCTCATTTTTTGTATATATATGCAAAAAGAGAGCTGCTGCTCTCTTTGGTTTTCTATTCAACGGTAACTGCTTTAGCAAGGTTACGAGGCTTGTCAACGTCCAAGCCTCGTTGAAGTGATGCATAATAAGCAATCAATTGTGTTGGAATAACCATCGAAATACTTGATAGGTAAGGATGTACGGAGTTCAAGACGAGGTCATCTCCCTCACGTTCGACACCTTCTTCTGCAATTACTAGAGTATGAGCGCCACGTGATACTACCTCCGCGATATTTCCACGTGTATGGGCTGCAACTTTTTCATTGGCAGAAAGGAGAGCGATAACCGGTGTTCCCTCTTCAATCAAGGAAATAGTACCGTGTTTCAATTCACCAGCTGCGAAACCTTCTGTTTGGATATAGGAAATTTCTTTCAACTTCAAGGCTGCTTCCATGGTTACGTAGTAATCATTTCCACGTCCGATGTAGAATGCGTTGCGTGTGGTTGCCAATAATTTTTCAACTTTTTCTGCAATCACGTCTTTTTCTGACAAAGTAGACTCGATTGACTGAGCAACCAATGACAATTCGTGTACCAAGTTAAAGTCAAGTGCTTCCTGTTTGCCATTTGCTTCACCGACAGCTTTTGCGAGGAAGGCAAGGGAGGCGATTTGTGCTGTATAGGCTTTAGTTGAAGCCACGGCAATTTCTGGTCCTGCATGAAGGAGCATGGTGTAAGTTGCTTCACGAGAAAGAGTTGATCCAGGTACATTGGTAATGGTCAAACTTGGAATACCCATTTCATTTGCTTTTACCAATACTTGACGGCTATCAGCCGTTTCACCTGATTGGGTCAAGAGGATGAAAAGTGGTTTTTTGCTGAGCAGTGGCATGTGGTACCCCCACTCTGAAGCAACACCCAACTCAACTGGTGTATCTGTCAAGGCTTCTAGCATGTTTTTAGAAGCAAAACCAGCATTGTAAGAAGTACCTGCTGCCAAGATGTAAATGCGGTCTGCGTCTTGAACTGCCTTGATAATGTCCGCATCAACTGTCATATTGCCTTCTTCATCAGCATATGTCGAAATCAACTTACGCATAACAGTTGGCTGCTCATCAATTTCTTTGAGCATGTAGAAAGGATAAGTCCCTTTACCAATATCAGACAAGTCAAGTTCAGCAGTGTAGCTACCACGCTCAATAGCATTTCCATCGTAGTCCATCACTTGAACACTGTCTTTTTTCACGATAACCAATTCTTTATCGTGGATTTCCATATATTCGCTAGTCTCACGGATCATAGCCATGGCATCTGAGCAGACCATGTTGTAACCTTGGCCAAGACCAATCAAGAGTGGTGATTTATTTTTAGCGACGTAAATTGTCTCTGCATCTTCTGCATCAATCAAGGCAAAAGCATATGAACCTTGGATGATATGAAGAGCTTTTTTGAAGGCTTCTAAAACTGACAAGCCATCTTCTACAAATTG
This sequence comes from Streptococcus gallinaceus, assembly GCF_040545695.1. Lineage (NCBI taxonomy): Bacteria > Bacillati > Bacillota > Bacilli > Lactobacillales > Streptococcaceae > Streptococcus > Streptococcus gallinaceus. Next base: position 186,295 of record NZ_JBEPMK010000003.1, read on the forward strand.
ACCGATCAAATGCACAGCAATTTCAGTATCTGTTTGACCTTTAAGGCTGTGACCTGCAAGGTAGGTATTTTTGATATCCAAGTAGTTTTCAATCACACCGTTATGAACGAGAACAAGACGTCCTGTTGCAGATGTGTGCGGATGCGCATTGTCTTCGGTCGGTTTGCCGTGAGTTGCCCAACGTGTGTGGCCGATACCAATCGTATCTTCTGTATGTTGACCAACTTTTTCTGACAAATCAGCAATACGTCCAACTGACTTGACCAAACGACCTGTACCAGCTCCTGTTACGAAGATACCCGCAGAATCATATCCACGATACTCCAGCTTTTCAAGTCCCTGAATCAAAATTTCCGTTGCATTTGTATTTCCTACAACACCAACAATCCCACACATATTTATTACCTTCAACCTTGAGGTTGCTTTCGTTTCTTTTTTTAAATTGGTCTAGTTCATTTAAAACTCTTTAGACCCGAACGATTACAGTATATTACAAGTTTTTTTACTTGTCAAGAAATAAATTGGTATAGTCTATTTTTGCAAATAGATATCTAAAAAAGACTAGCATTACTCTGCCAGTCCTGTATCGATAAATCCAAATTGCTTGAGTGGGCTGATACGGAAAAAGACTTGCCCGATAATATCTTTTTTGGCAATTAAGCCAAATTGGCGACTATCTCGCTTGTCTGCACGATTGTCATTGAGCAAAAGATATTCATTTTTAGGGACAGAGACATGCTCACCTTGCGTCAATGTTGCAATGGTCATATCTTCTGTATAGTATTCCGATTTATTGGTTCTCTTTAGATAGTTTTCGTCAATGATTTTATTGTTGCGATAAAGGACATCGTCCATATAAGTGACGGTATCGCCTTGCGCCGCAACAATGCGTCCGACATACTCTTTTCCATCAACTTGATAGAGAACAAAATCTCCATAAGTAATATCTGAATTTTTTGAAGCCAGTACGACACTATCTTTTTTCAAGTATTGATTGTCCATTTGACCATTGATTGTGACTGGTTCAAAAAACCACACGCGCAACACCACGAATCCCACTACCAACAATAGTCCTACTACAATCTGCGTTATCAAATCTCGCTTTACCATAATCTCTCCTAAACATTTCCTTTCCTAACATTATAGCATAATCTTCGAGAAAAATCTCAGGCCTTTTCCCCTAATAAATGAGAAAACACTGTCTGTGCCACTAGCTGATTTCCCAAGGGTGTGAGGTGCAGACCATCACTATAATAGGCTTCTTTCCCATCCGTTAAGGGATAAAGATTGATAAAGGGTAGGTCAAATTCTTGGGCAATTTTCGGAATAATCTCTTGCAATTCATCTCTGATAATGACGTTATTCAGCCCAAATCGACTGGTTGGCACAAAGGGTGGCACGACCAAAAAAACATCTGGATGACTTGGTAAGTTTATGTAACGCTCTACCATTTTTCGGTACTCGCTGACAAATCTTTCCTTATTCCAATAGGGACCTCGACTGTCATTACTGCCAATCATAATGATAACAATATCCGCATCGCTTTCTAAAGAAAGTTGTGCATTTTTTTCATTAAAATAAGGAAAATCAGCTGTTGATTGCAAGGAACGACCGCTAAGCCCAAAATTGCTAACTTGATAATGACTTCCTAGCAAATCCGCTAAAATAGATGGGTAGGCATCTTGTTCCCGATTTTCCAAGCCATATCCGTAAGTTAAACTATCACCAACTGTCGCAACCTTTATGGCTCCAGCTCCCTTGACAAGGACATCTGGATACATCACATCTGTCATTTCTCTCTCCTTAAAAAATAAAACGATGACTTCATTATAGCAAAATCAGTTCTAAATGAGCGAATTTTTATTTTGGGAAATCTATAAGTGAAATTCATCTAAGATAGGAAAGCATTTTTTGATGATAAATATATTTTTTAGAAGAACATTGACTCCCATTATGATGATAATGATTAAGAAAAAATTTTAATCAAAAATACCGGGTTTTAAATACAGGTTCTTATTGGTATTACGTTCATTTTATAAAAAAAGTAATAGACATGCTTGAAAACAGACATAGATTCAAACAAGTTGTAAGCAATAATTGAATTTATCAAGTTTTATTTATCAAATTTTCGTCTGTCTCAAACAAGTCGGAGCATTTATTCTCTTGATAAGAGAGGTCAAGTTATTCCTGTTTTGTTTATTGTGAAGGACTTCTACTTTTCAAAACTAATTATATTTAATAACTTATTTTTCTTTTAAGCTATCATCTAATCCTCCTACGATGGGATCCAAAAAGTATTCTAGTACAGTTCTACTTCCCTGTTTGATTTCAAAACTCCCTGATAATCCTGATTTCAACTGAACACCCTTTGGGAGTTTTTTCATTATCGGATCAATCACGATTTCATAGACCATCCCATGACCTTCTACTTTTATAGCTGTTGAGCCAATACTACTAATCTGACCCGCTATGGAGCCGTAGTCAGCATAAGGATAAGCAGATAGCTTAATTTCAACAGCATCACCAACAGCCACATCAGCCATATCCTTATCAGATAAATATCCGGTAAATGTATACGGAACATCATCAGGCAGCAAGACTGCAACTGGCGAAGATTGAGTTAGCAACTCTCCTGTATGGTGTTGGGCCAATGAGAGGACCCTACCATTAATAGGAGCTTTCAAAATTAAGTGCTCCATTTGGTATTTTGCTTGTTCTAAAGACACTTTCGAAAGACTTAGTTTGTTTTCGAAAGTGAGAATTTTTTCTCGTATCATTGCCGCGTACTGATTACGAATTGTTTCCCCCTCCCGTCTCCATAACTCTTGGTAATAAGTCTGTTCACTAATAATAGCATCAATGCTAGAACGCTCTCCTTCTTTATAGCTGGATAAGTCTAGCGTTTGAAAAACATCGCTTATCAGCTGTTGATAGACGCTTATTTGCGTCTCAAGTTGTGAGACTTCCTGCTGTATCTGCTGGACTTGAGTAGAAATAACCGTCTGATCCAAACTCAAAATTGTCTGTCCTTTTACCACACGGTCACCTTCTTTGACATGAACCAAGTCAATAAATCCAGTGGATTGCGAGTAAAGTTTTGAAGACTCTTTGCTAGGCTGTACGGTTCCTGTCCCCCTGACAACTATATCAATACGCGAAACTGATGCCCAGATTCCAGTTACAATAACTAAAGTGAAGATTGTCAAAACAATTACACTTCCTGCGATGTGGCTAGGCCGCTCTATAATTTCAAGTAAAGAGGGCATAAAATCATAGCGCAACCGTTCTTCTTTCATCTGGCTCGTTCGTTGAATATAGCGACTCAGCATACTTTCTTTCTTATTATCCAGCATCAACCTCTCCTTTCACCTGCTTCTCATATAGAGAAGCATAAAGCCCTTTTTGCTTCAGCAAATCTTCGTGACAGCCAAAAGCATCTATTCTACCATTATCAATCACCATAATCGCATCCACATCACGTAAGGTGGATAGTCGATGCGCAATCATGATTACTGTTCGACCTTGACAGATAGCCTTGAGATTTTGTTGGATAATACTTTCTGATTCATAATCAAGAGCCGAGGTTGCCTCATCAAAAATCAAAATAGGTGGATCTGCAATAATTGCACGTGCAATGGCTAAGCGTTGTTTTTGACCACCCGATAAGCCTTGCCCCTTTTCTCCGACTATCGTATCGTAGCCATTTGGCAAAGCCAAGATAAAATCATGGGCTCCGGCACGTTTTGCTGCTAAAATAACCTCTTCTACACTAGCTGTGGGATAGTGGATGGCAATGTTATCTCTCACTGTTCCATTAAAAATAAAATTTTCCTGTAAGACAACTCCGATTTGCTTACGCAATTGTTTTGGATCTAATAAAGAGGTGTCCATACCATCAATCCGTACTCTGCCCATCTCCGGTCGATAAAGGCCTTGAATCAACTTTGCAATAGTGCTCTTGCCAGAACCGCTCCGACCAACAACTCCAATCATACGACCAGGTTCTATGGAAAAACTTAGTTGCCGCAAGATTTCTGGTGTATTCAGACGATAACGAAAAGTGATGTGATCAAACTCAATACTTCCTTGGAGTCTCAGTACTTGACCTTTTGCGGAACTTGCCTCAACTTCTCTAGGAGAATTAAAAATATCTCCTATACGTGTCACAGATAGTGAGGCTTGTTGGTACTCTTGCCATAGTTGGACCAAACGCAATACTGGACCACTAATGCGACTAGAAAGCATACGAAATGCGACAAGTTGACCAACTGAAAATTGTCCTGCCATTACCATCTGTGCTCCAATATATAGAACAATTAAGTCACACATTTTCTGTATATATTGGGCGATTGTGCCTGATGTCCCTGCTAACATGGCTGTCTTGTAACTGGCTTTGACATAGTCTGCCTGTAGTTCTCCCCATTTGCTTTCAAACTTAGGCTCTAAAGCGAACGATTTCACCGTTTGTACCCCTTGAATGGACTCTACAAGAAAGGAGGAAGTCTGGGCTCCTGCATAAAATTTCTCATCTAACCGTTTCCTAAAAAGTGGTGTTACAATCAGTGACAGGATGATATAAAAGGGAACCGACGCAACAACTACCCAAGATAGCGAAGTACTATACAAAAAGAGCACTACCAAATACACCGTGATAAAAAGACCATCAATTAAAGTTGATAAAGGAGTACCTGTTAGAAATTGTCGGATGTGATTTAACTCCTGAACCCTTGCAACTGTCTCACCAGCCCGTCTACTTTCGAAATAGGATAAGGGGAGTGAAAATAAATGTGCAAATAACTTCGAGCTCAGTAAGACATCAATTCTATTGGTTGTATGTGTAAAAAGATAGTTCTTGGCTAGAGACAAGATAAGCTCAAAAAGGTAGACTAGACCAATTCCCAAAGCTAAAACATAGAGTGTAGCAAGTGTCCGATGCGACAAAACTTTATCAATGATGACTTGTGTCATAATAGGAGTCAATAGTCCCAAACACTGCACAAGAAAGACTGCTAAAAGAACTTGAACAAATTCCTTTTTAAATTTTAAAATAGTAGGAATGAACCATCGGAAGCTAAATCGTGCCTGCTCACTAGCGCTTTCTCCCTTTTTAACCATCCAAATGCCGTCTCCCTCCCAAATCTCCCATAACTCTTCCTGGGACAATACCCTAGGAGTTGTCTCTGCTGGAAAAAGGGCGACAACAGATTCTTCTCGATAGGCCAACATTAAAAAGAAATCTCCATCTTTGCCTTTGGCTAGGTAAGGTAGGGTTGAGACAGTTTTTTTCTTCCATTTTTTCGGTGTCACCCTTGCTAACTTACATTTTAACCCGTAGTACCTACCGATTTGAAGGAGCAAAACTTCCCCCCTCGTTTGAAATTGTTCCGCCAATTCCGTCAGCTCAACTTGGTTCGTACTGATGTCCTTGAGTTTTGAAAAAATTAAAAATGCGGTTAGTTCTGAATATTCATTCTTTGTCATTGTTCTCCCATCATTTGGATGAGCAAGGAGACTTTCCCCACTCATCCATTTTTCTTCATTATTGTACTTCTACGCCCCCAATGTAAACTGCTCTGTATAGAGTTCCTCAGTTGCTATAAGATTTGAGTTCAGAGTATCTGGTGCTGCATTCCTATCAGGTAGGCTTGATAGGAGTTGAGTAGCTAGTTGAGCTTTGTAGGCCGCCTCTTGATCAGCTACTGACAAGTCTGTAGGCGCCATACCGTCAGCCACTATCTCAGTGTTTCCTGCATCTTCTAGCACTGCCCTAGCTCCCCGTACTTGGTCTTCAACAGAGAACGCCTTTGCCTCCAAAGATGCTGGTGTCACATTTAGGGTCCAATCTGTCTGATTGATCACAGCTGTGCTCTGGTCCGCAAAGAGCATTGACACATCACGAGCAGATGAGGAGGAATGGTAGTTGGACAAGCGAATGCTATCCGTTTCCGAGCTACTAAGTACCAAGTCGGATCCCTCCCGAGAGACACGAAGAGCATCTGCGCTAATCCCACTTTGGAAGGATACGGTCGTATGACCTGAGCTATCTGAAATCCGGTCCTTACCGTGACCACGACCGAAGACATAGATATCATCTCCGTCTCCACCATACAGGTTATCATCTCCTGCACCACCAATGATAGTATCATTACCTGAGCCTCCATTAATGGTGTCGTTACCATCTTCACCATAGAGAGTATCGGCACCATTGGAGCCGTTGAGGGTGTCGTTGCCAGCGCCTGCTCGGATGGTCCCTCCGTCAGATAGGATCAGGTCTATCGTTTCATCCGCAGCCGTCCCTGTTAAGTTGCGGAAGATAGAATCTTGATTATCAATTGTATGCACAGTTCCATCTGAGAACTCTAGAATCACTCTACGGTGTGTGGAATGACTAGCGAAATAAGCGATCGTTAACTAGTCTCCACTAACCTGATTCATCAAGACAATGTGCTGACCATTTCGACGAACGAGGAAGTCGGAAGCCACGATGTCATCGGTAAACCGAATAGTGCTCGTACCATACTCGTCATAGAGATAATCCTTACCATGACCGCGACCGAAGAGATAGACATCGTGGTCATCCTTATCATCGCCACCTTTGAGAGTGTCGTCGCCTGCACCACCAATGATAGTATCATTGCCTGAACCGCCATTGATGGTATCATCGCCGTCTTCGCCATAGAGAGTATCGGCACCATTGGAGCCGTTGAGGGTGTCGTTGCCAGCGCCTGCTCGGATGGTCCCTCCGTCAGATAGGATCAGGTCTATCGTTTCATCCGCAGCCGTTCCTGTTAAGTTGCGAAAGATAGAATCTTGATTATCAATTGTATGCACAGTTCCATCTGAGAACTCTAGAATCACTCTACGGTGTGTGGAATGACTAGCGAAATAAGCGATCGTTAACTGGTCTCCACTAACCTGATTCATCAAGACAATGTGCTGACCATCTCGACGAACGAGGAAGTCGGAAGCCACGATGTCATCGGTAAACCGAATAGTGCTCGTACCATACTCGTCATAGAGATAATCCTTACCGTGACCGCGACCGAAGAGATAGACATCGTGGTCATCCTTATCATCGCCACCTTTTAAGGTATCATCTCCTGCACCACCAATGATAGTATCATTGCCTGAACCGCCATTGATAGTATCATCGCCGTCTTCGCCATAGAGAGTATCGGCACCATTGGAGCCGTTGAGGGTGTCGTTGCCGGCGCCTGCTCGGATGGTCCCTCCATCAGATAGGAACAGGTCTATCGTTTCATCCGCAGCCGTTCCTGTTAAGTTGCGGAAGATAGAATCTTGATTATCAATTGTATGCACAGTTCCATCTGAGAATTCTAGAATCACTCTACGGTGTGTGGAATGACTAGCGAAATAAGCGATCGTTAACTGGTCTCCACTAACCTGATTCATCAAGACAATGTGCTGACCATCTCGACGAACGAGGAAGTCGGAAGCCACGATGTCATCGGTAAACCGAATAGTGCTCGTACCATACTCGTCATAGAGATAATCCTTACCGTGACCGCGACCGAAGAGATAGACATCGTGGTCATCCTTATCATCGCCACCTTTTAAGGTATCATCTCCTGCACCACCAATGATAGTATCATTGCCTGAACCGCCATTGATAGTATCATCGCCGTCTTCGCCATAGAGAGTATCGGCACCATTGGAGCCGTTGAGGGTGTCGTTGCCAGCGCCTGCGTAAATAAGTGATTTTTCTGCAGTTACGGTCAGCGCTTCTCCACTGTCATCCCCCACAATTGCCTGATTAGTCGAAAGGGCTATTTGCTTACTGTAAATAGCTGATTGAGAACTATAGTAATCTCTAAATTCTTCCCACCCTTTTACTCCATACCTACTAAGGTAATGAAGAGTTCCTGCATATTCACCTATTTTTTGTACAGTTTCGGATTCATCCATTACTGTCGCTAGAGCTTCTTTTACTTGATCAAGACGAATCATTTTTTCGTTTTGGTCTATCATAACGAGTACTTCCTGCACTCTCGTTTGAAGCATTAAATCATGGTAATACATTTGAAGGATTTCTTGATAAGCTGTTTCCAGTTGTTTCGCAGCATTTGCATTGGGTTCCGCGCCATTCTGACCGATGAACTTTCTGCCCATAAAGGCTTCTACGACTTTCAACTTCTTCGCACTAAATCGACTACCGCGGCTATTGTCTGCGATATCAGTAGCACCTGCGATGATTTGCAGGATGGACTCAATCTGTTGCTTCCGAGTCTTGGCATCTTCGGTCACCTTAAAGGTTGCCAGCATATCTCGTAACTGACCACTAGTATCCATAGCAATTGCGGTATGCAATGACGGAAGGGCACCATGGGATGCTGTATTTGGAAGTTGGGCATCATCTCCCACTAGGCTACCTTTATTGTGTTCAATCGTATTGTGGGTCTCTGTCTTCACCCAGTATTCTGCGATGTTCAACTGACTACCATCAACCTTGGTAAAGGTTGCAGTATTTCCAAATGTTACTCCTGTGTCAGACTCTTCTCCAAATTGACTATATTCTAGTTGAATAGACTGAATACCCGCCTCTTTTAGACTAACCAGTTCGCCGTCTTCTGTCTGGGCATTTCCGTTATCCTGCCAAATGAGGAGTTTGCCAAAGTCCACATCCTCACTTGAAATAAGGCCATCCTGGTTACTATCATACTCTCTCAGGGCTTCAAAGCCATTCTTAGCATACTGACCGTCCTTGAGACGGGTCTGATCACCAAAGACTTCGTTTCCATCATCTATGATGCCGTTTTCATTTTTGTCAATTACTAACATGGCATCATCACCTGATATCCAGTTCATCTTTTCTGCAAATCCATTCTGATCCAAATCAAAATGAGCTCCTTGACCCAGGGTTGTCGGATGGAAACCATTGCCAGCCATATCTAAAATCAGTGGATCAACCGGTGCAGCGACAAGCTCCGATGAGGCAAACAACTGCTGGATTAACTCATCTGCCTTACTTCCGATATAAGATGCAATACCATATCCAATCAGCCCTGCTACCAGGGTCGTTGCGACGAGACCAACCACGCTACCACCTGCGATAACAGCTCCTAAACCTGCCAGCTTAAGGGTAAGGGCAGCTCCCAATTTATTGGTGATACCCCACTCAACACTCCCACCAATGGCCGCTCCTATTGCTCCCTTGGTGTCACCTTTATGGAGATGCTTGTAAACATCGTGTAAGACCAATCCCGCTTCCAAAACATTAAATCCGATATCCATACCACGTAGTAAAGTGTTGGAGGTATTGGTCAGACGTTCATGGTTTTTGGCGAACTCCATGAGTTTGTCGTAGGCGTTGCCCTTCTTGAGGGTTAAGGACTCCCCGATCTTGATGAGGCGCTCATCTGTCTTAGATAGTTGATCTAGGCTGATACCTGTAGCTGTCGCATAGATATTTTTCGCAGTTTCATCCAGGGGCATATCGTCGATATGCTTGAGTAACTGCGTGTATTGCTTATAGGTCCGCTCAGTCGTGATTTGCTCAGGGGCAGTTAGTTTTCTAAAGGCTTCATTCTCGACTAAGTCTGGGTCAGCCTGATACTTTTGTAGCTGGCCAACTGTGACCTCAGGTAAACGGCTATTCGCACTTTTGGTAGAGGCCAAATCCATACTTCCATCAGGATAAATGACCAGCTTGGTATCACTTGCATGCAACGCCTTTGATTCGACCTTCATAGCTGTATTTAGAGCATCATTGTAATGTCGGGTCCGAAGTTTCTGCAAAGCCTCTGGCCTTGTCTTGCGAATATCTAGATTATATAACTTACCCAACTCCACATCTGTAAGCCAGGCAGGATTTTGATGCCGAACCCTAGAGTCGAAGGAGTCTGTCACTTTTTTGGAATCTGCAAAAGTTTCATAGTTGAAAATATCACTGAAATATCCATCCTTGACCCGTAAAAACTCTTGATCCCCAACCTGCCTTTGACAACTGTGCTACTGATTCCGCCTTAATGCGATTGAAGCGCTCCAAGTCGCTGGAAAGACCAGCCAACTCCTCTTTAGGGATGCCATTAATATGAGTAACTCGCTCATTAGCCATCAGTGTCGGAAGCTCCGTCTGGGCGAAGACGCTATTGGCATGGGCATTGCCACCCATCACCACAGCCACATCCCCCTTGGCATGCTTTTGCACCAGCATTTCTGAAATCACATCATCCAAAGACAAGGCCTTGTCTCCGAAAACCGTCTTTTGTCGAGTGTTGTCGGTCCAATCGCCGTGGAGTAATCTTGCAGTATCGCTTTTTATCCTATCTCGAATAACTTTATCTAATTCTAAATCATTTAAGATGTTTTCTGCGACATTGTTGATAAAAGCTAGCCTTCCCTGACTGGCCTGAATGTGTCTACTAACCGATTGAAACATGTGACCTGCAGAAGAAGAATCTGCTCCGGTGAAGCCTCCCGAATAGAAGATAACCCTATTCCCCTCAGGCAAGTCAAATGACATCTGGCGGATCTGATCCGCAAAATCTAGGGCGAACTGTTCTAAATTTGCTTTTGGATTAGGATAATTTTCTACCCATGCAATAATCTCCGCTTTTGTTTTATACATTCGTCTACCTCATCACTCAAATCACTGGAATTGTGATCTCATCACTGTAGGTTAGTGGGAAACCATTCGGGTAAGTGATAGTGTCCTGACTTGGTGTGCCATCTTCATCAGCCTCTATAGCATCTTCCGTATCCTTTATTATTTCAATAATCTTATCTTCTTCATCCTGAACCTCAAAAGGTACTATTATTGATATGTAATAGATTGAAATAACATCACCTTCTTTATAATAGCTATAGGTTAATTTGATAATAGCTCCCTTATAAAGAATAATGTGGATCTCATCTTGAGGACAATCAGGATTTGGGTTATAAAATTGGATAATTAGGCGATAAATCCTCTCGGTTTCAGAATAAATTAAGTAATCCTTCTCTTTTTCCAAAAAATAGCCAACTACTCCATTGATATAGTCTTGTTCTTCTTGGGTTACCCACATTTTTAATTTAAATTCCATTTTGAAACTTCTTTCATTTTTCTTATGCTTTTGTTTTTTTGTGCTATTTTTCTCTTCTCTTTATTGTATCATGTACAAGCAGATAAAAAAATTCTCTATTTTATGCTATAATATTCCTATGAAAAGAGAAATAGTCATTATCGGAGGGGGAATTGTTGGTTCGACAGCCGCGTTCTATCTATCACAAGAAAAAGATTGTCAGGTGACCTTGATTGATGAAGGTACTGGTACGGCGACACGTGCTGCCGCTGGAATTATCTGCCCTTGGCTGTCGCAACGTCGCAATCAAGATTGGTATCATTTGACCGCTAGCGGAGCGGCATTTTATCCGCAACTAATGTCGGATTTGCAAGAGGTTGGATTTTCGAACCCTGCTTACAAGCAGACTGGGACACTGGTCTTTAAAAACAAGGAAAAGCTCCTGAAAAAATTAGAAAATATAGCTCTTGAAAGAAGAGAAAAAGCTCCCATGATTGGGGAGCTTAACCTATTCACTGGACAATCCGTAACACAAATCATTCCTCAACTATCAACGGAGCAAGGTGCTATTTTAGCAAGTGGGGGTGGCCGTGTGGACGGCAATCTTTTGCTAGATCATTTACAAGAAGCCTTTCTGCAAAATGGTGGAAGACTACTCCATGGGAAAGCCGAGTTGATGGATGAGCAGACTATCTCTATCAACCAGCAAGTGCTGAAGACCGACCAAATCATCCTAGCTGTGGGAGCTTGGTTACCACAACTTCTTACTCCGCTAGACTATACTGTGGATGTCCGTCCACAGAAAGGTCAACTGCTGGAAATCGAAACAGACTTTACTACTGATGAGTGGTCTGGTTGCATGTTGCACGGCGAGATTGATATCCTGCCTTTTGAAAATGGAAAACTGGTCATCGGTGCGAGCCACGAAGACGATATGGGCTTTGACTTGACGCTGGATGATGACAAGATTGAAAAAATGAAAGAAACGGCTAGCCAATTCATCCCTGAACTAGCTGAGTTGCCTATTAGCGCTAGACGGGTGGGAATACGCGCCTACACATCAGACTACTCCCCATTTTACGGCAACCTTTCTGACCAAGAACACATATGGGTCGCTAGCGGTCTAGGTTCTTCAGGACTTACATCTGGTCCTTTTATCGGTTGGCAAATTGCCCAAGAAATCCTCGACAAAAATCCCCATTTCGACCGTAGTCCCTACTCACCCAGTAAATATATCAAAAAAATCGACTAAAACTAGTCGATTTTTTTGATGATTATTTAGCTGAGATGGCAGCTTTTGCGATGTAGTTCAATGGTTGGTTGAAGTGTGGCAAGAAGAACAAGTCAAGGAGCGCCAAGCGGTCGATTGTTACGCCTTCTTGGATTGCCAATGAGAACATGTGGATACCCATAGACATGTCTTCACGTGATACCATTTGTGCACCAAGAACTTTACGAGTATCTTTATCATAAACGATTTTCACTGTTACTTCGTGGTTTGCTTCTTCGATGAAGGCAGCTTTTTGAAGGTCAGTTGATTCAACAACAACTGGATTGAAGCCAAAGCGTTTTGCTTTTTCTTCTGTCAAACCAGTTGAAACCATGTTAAGGCCATAGATTGAGATACCGTTTGATCCTTGTACACCAAGTGATTCAACTTCAACACCAGCAGCATTGTGACCAGCTACTACACCTGAACGAAGAGCGTTTGATGCAAGAGCGATGTAATTCACATCGTTAATAGCATTGTCAAATACTGTCGCACAGTCACCAACTGCGTACACGTCTTTGATGCTTGTTTCTTGTTTTTTGTTTACAAGGTAAGCGCCGTTGCGGAATGTTTCCAATTTACCAGCACCAAGAGATGTATTTGGACGGAAACCTACTGCAAGAACGACCATATCAACATCGCGGCTTGTTTTGTCAGTTACGATGCGTTCAACTTTACCGTCGCCTTCGATAGCTTTAACTGTTTCACCAAATGCCAACTCGATACCGTGGTCAGCCATGTTTTTGCTCATCATGTCTGAAAGCTCGCGGTCATAGTAACCAGCCAAGCAAGTATCTACAACGTCGATCAAGATGACTTCTTTACCATGACGTTGGAAAGCTTCTGCTAATTCAACACCGATGTAACCCGCACCAACAACTGCTACGCGTTTGATGTCGTTTGATTTGTCTTCCAATTTATCAATAACTTGTTGTGCATTTTGGAACAATTTAACGAATTGAAGGTTTTCAAGTGTTGCTTCAAACTCAAGTGAGCCTTCTTTGATTTCTGCACCAGCGATTGGTGGCAAGATTGGTTGTGAACCTGTAGCCAAGATCAACTTGTCATAGCTTTCTACGTGTTCTTTACCGTCTACCAGGGCAGTAACTGTTTTTGCATCGTAGTCGATTGCTTGAACTGGTGAGTTCATGTAGATACGAGCGCCTTTTGCTTCAAGCATTTCTTTGTTTGCGTAGAAAAGACCTTCTGAACCAGAAATTTGGTTACCAATCCAAAGAGCCATACCACAACCCAAGAAAGAGATGTTTGAGTTTTGGTCAAAGACAACTACTTCATTTTGTGCACCGTAGTTATCCAAAAGTGTATTGATACTTGAAGTACCGGCGTGGTTTGCACCAACAACAACGATTTTTGCCATAGAAAAATCTCGCTTTCAAAATATTATTTTATACCATACATTATAACTGACTCTGTTACCGATTACAAAAAATATGCTCATTATTTCACAAAATATTTATTTGAGGAAATATCGACAAAAATTCGAAACTTCAACTAATCAGATTCATACCAAAAAACAGAACTTGCGATAGTCCTATTTTTTCCTTATCTTGTTTTTAAAAATTCTACCAATGAGGTCGCTGGTCGGCCCAATACCTTTTCAATATCTGACGAAAGGCCTTCTTGCTCGCTAGCTTTAATGGCTGTGTAGGTCGAAACCCAGCTATCGTATTCCCAGTCTTCAGCTGGCCAGACCTTACGCGATTGGTAGGCTTCTTCAACCGTCTCATCAATATAATTGATTTTCTTTCCCCAGGCTTGCCCGACAACCTGAACAAGTTCTGCCATGCTTAGATTTTCTGGACCAGTCATGTCCAGTGTCTGATTTTCCCATTTTGCAGGGTGTTTCAGGATTTCCACTACCACGTCTGCAACATCTTGGCGCACGACAGCTGAAACCTTGCCTTGTCCTGCAGGTCCACGGACCTCCCCATACTCCTGACATAGTTCGACAAAAAAGTCCATGTAGAAATTATCCCGCAAAAATGTGTAAGTAAAACCATTTTCCTTGATATAATTTTCCGTCTTTGCATGGTCGCGTGAGAGGGTAAAGGTCACCTCATCACTAGCACTATAAAAGGAAGTATAGATGATATGCTTGACCCCAGCTTCCTTAGCGGCATCAATGAGGTCAGAATGCTGTTGGAGACGGTTTGGGTGTTCTTTCCCAGAAACCATAAACAGGGCCTCTACACCTGTCAAAGCCTGGACGGCTTGCGGGCTGTATTCGTAAAAAGCCTGAACCAATTCTGCATTAGCAAAACGAATCGCACGCTCTGGACTGCGTGCCAAGTGACGCGCAACAATTCCTGCTTCTGAGATTTTTTTAGCGACATAGCCACCTAAATGACCTGTCACGCCTGTAATTGCAATAGTTGTCATATCAATCTACCACTACTTTTCCAGTAGTCCTTTCTTTTCTAAATAGGCACGCGCTACATTTTTAGCGGATTTACCTTCTACACCAACTTGATAATTCATTTGGCTCATTTCTTCTTCGCTAATCTGACCCGCCAATTGATTCAGAATCTTTTTCAATTCTGGATGCTTTTTCAACAAAGATTGGGATAAAAGTGGCGCACCTTGGTAAGGTGGAAAGAGCTTTTTGTCATCTTTCAATACGACCAAGTCATATTTGGCGATTTCTGCATCGGTCGAGTATGCATCTGTAATCTGGATATCTCCTGACTGAATAGCTTGATATCGGAGAGCAGGTTCCATAGTGGAAACAGATAACTGGAGCCCATACAAGGATTGCAGGCCTTTGTTGCCATCTTCGCGGTCGTTAAATTCCAAGGTAAAGCCTGCCTTTAATTCTTGCTCGACAGCTTTCAAATCCGAAATCGTCTTGAGCCCATATTGCTCTGCAATTTTCCGAGGAACAACGATAGCATAAGTATTTTGATAGCGCATCGGTTCGAGCAACACTAACTTATCTTGCTTGAGAATACCGTCACGGGCTGCTTCATAGACTTGTTCCGCATCATTTGAGACAGACGGTGCAGGCTGTAGCAAAGATGCCGTGACTGTCCCCGTAAACTCTGGATAAAGATCAATCTTCCCTGACTTCAATGCTTCGTACAGGAAAGTCGTCTTGCCAAAATTCGGCTTCAGGTCAACCTTTAACTTACTACTATCTTGCTCAATCAAGAGCTTGTACATATTGATGAGAATTTCGGGTTCAGGACCCAATTTACCAGCAACAGTAATGATTTCCTTTTCTTGCATTTTTGGGAAAAAGGCTGGCGCGTAAGAGACAGACAGACCCAGAATCAAGACTGCAAAACTAGCAAAAATCGTCCGAGAACGTGCCTTTTCTAAAAATTTTAAAAGGAAATTAAAACCCACTGCCAAAACGGCTGAAGACAAGGCTCCGATTAAAATCAAGCTCGTATTGTTGCGGTCAATTCCCAGCAAAATGAAAGAACCCAGTCCGCCAGCCCCAATCAAGGCAGCCAGAGTCGCCGTCCCGATAATCAATACCGCCGCTGTTCGAATGCCGGACATAATCACAGGCATGGCCAGGGGCAACTCGAATTTCTTCAATCGTTCCCACTTGGTCATCCCAAATGCCACCCCTGCTTCCGTCAAACTAGGGTCCATCCCTGCTAGACCGGTCAAAGTGTTTTGTAAAATAGGAAAAACAGCATACAAGACCAAGGCAGTCAAGGCTGGCAAGGTTCCGATTCCCATCATTGGAATCAGCAGTCCTAAAATCGCCAGCGAAGGAATGGTTTGAATCATTCCAGCAATTTGCAAGATAGCTTCTGCTGCTTTTCGATGCGGACTGAGCAAGATTGCAAGTGGCAATGCCAGTACAATGGCGATTAAAAGCGTCACCAGCGAAAGTTGCAAATGCTGACCAAGTGCTGTGACCCAGTCGCCAAATCGATTTTCAAAAGTTGATACGAGACTAGTCATCCTGACCTCCTCCAAATAAATCTCTCACAAAGTCATTGACAGGACTTTCTAAAATAACTGTCGGACTAGCCAGTTGCACAATCTCTCCCTCATGAAGAACAGCAATCTTATCAGCCAAAAGCAAAGCCTCATCCGTGTCGTGCGTCACAAAAATGGTCGTCATGCCAAATTCCTCATGCAATTCCTTGGTCAACAGCTGTAATTGCTTACGGGAAATAGCGTCCAAGGCAGAAAAGGGTTCGTCCATGAGCAAGATCTTTGGCTGTGCAATAATCGCCCGTAAAATGCCAATTCGTTGCTGCTCACCACCAGATAATTCTTTGGGATAGCGGTGACCATATTCAGAAAACGGTAGCCCAACTTTCTCCATCAAGACTTCCATCCGCTCCTGAGCTTGGCCTTTCTTCCATTTTTTCATCTCTGGAATCAAGAGAATGTTTTCGGCCACCGTGAGATTTGGAAAAAGAGCAATCTGCTGCAAAACATAACCGATAGACAAACGGAGAGCTCGTAAAGGCAGACTAGTTAATTCCTGGCCATCTAAGAATATCTGGCCCGCGCTTGGTTCAATCAACCGATTGACCATTTTCAGCAAGGTTGTCTTCCCTGAACCACTCGGCCCAACCAAAACCATAAATTCTCCAGACTGAATCTGCAACTGAATAGATTTGAGAATATCTCCCTCGCCATAGGTCTTTTTTACATCTTTAAATTCAATCATTTCTTCTCCTTATTTCACAGAAGCTGCCTGTAAATTTTCTAAAATTCGCTCCAGATAAGCCTCGAATTCTCCCATTTCTTCCTCCGAGAAGCCCTTATAGAAAATATCCGCCAATTCCCGACTGACCTTGTCGCCAATTTTCTCCTGAGACCAGCCCAAGTCTGTCAAGCTAACGAATTTTTTCCGCTTATCGAGAGGATGGCTCTCAAAAGCAATCAAGCTTTGTTCCTCCAGCCGTTTTAGCATGCTGGTTAGCGTATTATTAGCCAACCCCGTCTTTAGGGCAATATCCGTAGCCGTCATACTCCCCTGACTAGACCAGAGAGCCGATAAAATCTTGCCTTGCTCACTGCGATACAGAACACCCGGCTCCTTGTTGAGCAGACTTTGGAAAAGCCGACCATTAAGCAAATGCACTCGCATGTTTAAATAGCCACCATTACTTTTTTCAATCATATGCCACCATTTATTTCTATATAGAATTACAACTTGAAACATATACTACCATATGGAACTATTTTATTCAACAAATTGCTACGAAAGTAACTTATTTACATTTTTTCGTATACATTTTTTGTTTTTTTATTTTACAAATGATTTTTCGTATAGTATACTAGTTAGCAAGGAGGACATCATGACCGAACTAGAATTAAAAAAGCTAATTGAAGCAAAATACGGCAGTGTACGTGCCTTTTCGATTGAAAACGACATTCCCTACACAACCATCCGCTCTATCCTTGAACGTGGTATCTTAAATGCCAAAGCAGACACCGTCTTTAAGATTTGTAAAATTTTAGGATTGAAGCCAGAAATTTTTGACAAAGAAACAATGGCTACTCAAGCAACTGCTCAAACTACCAAGAAAACAGAAAGCTATTTCCCAATGACAAAAAAAATCGCATTCGACTCAGAAAAATACCTCAATCTGCAGCGTGACCACATTTTAGAGCGTATCAATCAATTTGAAGGCAAACTCTATCTTGAATTTGGTGGAAAAATGCTGGAAGACTTCCATGCTGCGCGCGTCTTGCCAGGATATGAGCCTGATAACAAGATTAAACTACTCCAAGAATTGAAAGAGCAAGTCGAGATTGTCATTGCCATTAACGCAAGCAATATCGAGCATTCAAAATCACGTGGCGACCTTGGTATCTCTTATGACCAAGAAGTTTTCCGTCTGATTGATAAATTCAAAGACTTGGACATCTTTGTCGGTTCAGTTGTCATTACCCAATACAGCGGTCAGCCTGCGGCAGATGCCTTCCGTAAGCAATTAGAGAAAAACGGTATCCCATCTTACCTCCACTATCCAATCGACGGCTATCCTACCGATATGGACAATATCATTTCTCCAAATGGTCTCGGAAAAAATGATTACATCAAAACCAGCCACAAGCTCGTTGTCGTGACGGCACCCGGACCTGGTTCAGGTAAATTGGCGACTTGTATGTCCAACCTCTACCATGACCAAATCAACGGGGTGACTTCTGGCTATGCCAAATTTGAAACATTCCCAGTTTGGAATTTACCATTGCATCACCCTGTCAACTTGGCCTATGAAGCTGCAACGGCTGACTTGGACGACGTCAACATGATTGACCCATTCCACTTAGAAGCCTACGGTAAAACAACTGTCAACTACAACCGTGACATCGAGATTTTCCCAGTATTAAAACGGATGTTGGAGCGTATCCTTGGCAAGTCTCCTTATGCATCACCGACTGATATGGGTGTCAATATGGTTGGATTTGCCATCGTGGACGACGAAGCAGCTATCGAAGCATCTAAGCAAGAAATCATCCGCCGTTACTACCAAACCCTCGTTGACTTCAAGGCAGAACGTGTACCTGAAACTGCTGTTAAGAAGATTAAACTGCTCATGAATGACATCAACGTAACACCTGCCGATCGCAAAGTGACCGTTGTGGCGCGCGAAAAAGAAGAAACAACTGATCATCCTGCCCTTGCACTCGAATTGCCAACTGGCGAAATTGTAACGGGTAAAACATCCGAACTCTTCGGACCATCTGCCGCTGTCATCATTAACGCCATCAAGAAATTAGCCAATATTGACAAGGCGACTCACTTGATTGAACCTGAATATGTCAAACCAATCCAAAATCTCAAAATTGGACACCTTGGAAGCAAAAATCCACGCCTCCACTCAAACGAAATTCTCATGGCTCTTGCCATCACTGCCATGAATAACGAGGAAGCTCAATTGGCTATGAACCAACTGGCCAACCTCAAAGGAAGCGAAGTCCATTCGACCGTGACCCTACCTGAAGAAGATAAAAATGTCTTCCGTAAACTGGGCATCCACGTGACCTTTGACCCAGTCTACGAACAAGACAAATTGTATAGAAAATAAAAGAGCTGGAACGAAAGTTCCAGTTCTTTTATTTTCTATTTAAATTCGTTTGCAACGTACCAAGACACGCGCTAGCCCACTTTGTGTACAGGTAAAGAGACTCAAATCCCAGTCATCATCTTGACCAGTTCCCTTCGACACCTTGTCTACAGCTGTCGGCTCGATAACCTCTCGATTGGTCACCATGTACTGAATCTTCTCACCGTTCACTGTTTCTAAACTTATTTTTGTGCCTATAGCAATCGTTTGCAAGGCTAAAAAATGGACCGCATTGTCATGACCACACACGACCAAATCATTTGTCAGGTAAGACCCCATGTACCGCGTTGGGTTCTTTGATATCTGCTCAAAACTATAGTCCGCTGCGATAGGAAGATAGAGATTCTTATCTGGAATGGACAGGACACCCATATAATTGGTCTGGTTAATCTTTTCAACAGGAAGCTCTTCATCTGTCGCATCAAAATCCCGTTTCTCTACTAATTTCAAACTAGATAATACATGATCTGAAGCCTGTTTCACTTGATAATTTTCAACCAAATTCCACGCCAACCATGTCATAGAAAGCAGGATACAAAGCAAGCCCAGAGCTAAAAGCAACCGACTTCTTAAGTCTCTCTTCTGCATGCTAGCCTCTTTTCTTTCGAGAAGCATAGATGCAAGCCATCCCCACCACAAACAAGACCGGAATCGGCCACCACAATTGACCTGTAAAGGGAAGCTCCGTCTGTTTCTTAACCTTGCTGTCATCAATCACAGTCGAAGGAGTTGTCTCTTTTTTCAAGCTCATTTTCTCGGTCGCTGACAAAATGTAATTATCATCTGTTGGCAAGGCCACTAAAACTGGACTGAGTGGTTCAAATCCATCCTCTGATTTAGTCTGGATAATGAGATAAACTCCTGCTTCCAAATCTTCAAACTTCGCTCCTGAAAGCGGGATGTCTGCTACTTCTTGCAGCGGGCTGCTAGCGAGGGCAAGTTGCTTTAATTGTTGACTGTAGTTGCGATTGTTGACAGCGATACTGCTTGCGCTTAAGTCCATAGTAGCTGCAACATCGGCAAATACTGGCGTTGAAACCATATTTCCTTCCTGCAGACTGGCAACTTGATACAATTTCAAATCACCACCAGCTCTCACCTCGCCTTCATAAGATTGACTAATCGTGATACTTCCTCTTGGAGACTTGGCAAATACAGCTAGCTGAAAAAAACAAGAAAGAAGGAACACGATTCCTGCTAAATAACTTAATTTTTTGACAGTCATTTGTCTTCTCCTTTTTTGATTTTTTCGACTAATTGCTTGCGTTTCTGTTGCTGTCTCGTTGAGAATAGGAAGAGCATGAGTAAGGATAGAATGAGAGGAATAGCGATAAACGGCGCAATGTAAATTGGTTCAATCTGAATGGCATCAGCCAAAACCAAGGCATCTCCATCTTCATTCGCCACTCGGTGCCCCCGCACCAACAAGCGATGCGTATTGACCCCGTAAGGCGTACAGGTCAATAGAGTCTGGTAATCTTTTCCAGCTTCAATCTGAATATTGCTCAAATCTTGTGGCAAGACCACACGAATCTGGTCAACTTCATAAGTGTAGGTTTCATTGAGAATGTGGACGGTCCAACGATCTCCAACTCGCAATTTATCCAAATCCGAAAACAGTCGCGCTGACGGCAAGCCACGATGACCCGACAAAACGGAATGGGTACCACTCCCACCAATTGGTAGACTAGTTCCCTCCAAATGCCCAATAGACGTTTGCAATACCTCTTCGGTCGTTCCATGATAGATAGGCAGTGTGACCTTGATTTTTGGAATAGAAACATAGCCCATATTACCCGTATTATCAATGGACAGAAGCGAATTGTACCGGCTCCGCTCCTCCTTGTTCATGTGCCAATTGATGCCAGTTTTTGCCATTTCTGCATTATAAACTTCAGCATCTGCTATCATCTTTTGGTACTGGCTAGTATCTAAAGTTGTCACCTTCTCCTGATAATCCATGATAGCCTGCGACTGGTGGAAAGAATTCCAATAATCTGCCACAGACGGATAGCTCAGCAACACCACACCTGCCACGATAATGGCAACCAAAAAGAAGGAAATTGCTTTATCCGTCAAACGCTTTGTTTTTTTCTCTGTCACAATTCCCTCCTCTTCTATCATTTAATTAGTTTCTTGCACGACGACGCGCGATTAGGACAACACTACCACCGATAACAAGAACGGTACCAAGTGTGTAGAAAATCTTCGTTCCCATACCACCAGTTGATGGAAGCTCAGCACCTTGTTTGTTGGCTACTTTAGAAGTGACAAGAAGCGTATCTCCATCTGCTGTATTTTCATCAAATGCCAATTTGACTGCAACTGGTTCTTTCAAAAGATTGTAACCAGCTGGTGCTTCAGTTTCAAGCAATTCATACTCACCCTCATCCAAACCAGAAATAGTGATTGCTCCTTGAGTATCTGTTGTAAATACTTGAGCTGTATCACGACCTACCCAAGTCACATTTTCAGTAGTATCTGCTAACTTCAAATACTCTTCTGTACCTTTTTTACGCAAAACAAATTTTGCAGCTTTCAGTTTTTTATCTGTACCAGCTGCTACTTTGTCAATCGTAATTTGTCCATCATAAACCGTCGCTGACGAACCTTTATCAGTTGTCAATTCATTAGGATTGATATAAGCAGTATTTTTATTGGTATCTGTTTCTGTTGAGCCTTCTGAAGCAGCTTTCAACATTGTTGCTGTATAAGTTACTTTGATAGTTGAGATTGGATTATAGTAAAAATCATCTTTATCCCCAAGTGTAGCAGCTGTTGTTTGATTTCCTACTACATCTCCTGTAGCTGTTGTAGCAGTTTGAGTTGCTGCCCATGGAATTGTCACTGAAAAACCATTATCGGATTGGTTTAAGATATAAGTTGTTTTTCCTGTTCCTTCTGTAAGAACCTGTCCATTGACTTCGACTTTTACAGAGCCTTCATTGAAATCAACACCTGTTGGAAGGGCATCCTTGACAACATATTGGTATACCTTGTTACTTTTAGTATAATATGTTGCGTTTGTATAGTTTAGCGTATAGGTAACGGTTTCTCCAACCGCTTTTACTTTATCGTCTACAGATTTACCTGATTTACCTTGGTTATCCGCATCACCCCATGTAGGTTCATTATTTTTTTCGCGAATAGTTGCATTTGGTGAAGCCGATGTCACCATAATAGTTGCACCATTGTTTGCAGTCGTACCGACATAGTAGTAACCGTATGGTACTGACAACTCTGCCGTACCTGCTGCATCTTCTGTAACAGTATTAGCTGGTGTTTGACCCGCAGATACACTTTTAGCCCACTCGGCGATTTGTGAATCCGTTGCACTATCTTTTTTCGTTACATAAGTTACACCACCATTGGTAGTAAGGGTAAACAATGTATCAAAATTGGCACTTGCTTTATACGTATCTACACGATCTGCTGGAACAGTATAAGATATAGCACCATTATTGATAGCTGGATCAGCCACAGTTGCATCAAAAATTTTGTATGCAGAATATACTGCTCCTTTTTGCGTACTTTCGATAGTTATCGTTCCATTATCCGCCGCAAGTACGGTGCTAGTTGCAGCTGGTGCTAGGCTGCCGAGTGCGATTGTTGACAACAGCATAGTGGTTAAGATTTGTTTTTTCATAGTTTCCTTCTTCTAGTATTGTGTATCAATACTATGTTTTTCTTTTGTATAAAATATAGCTAGCTGGTAAGACTAGGAGTAAGCCTAAAATAAGATAGATGTGTTCACCCATTCCCCCAGTGCTTGGCAATTCTGTACCTTTGGAGTTGGTAATCTTGTATTGGAAGAAAATTTCTCCATCTTCTAATGTCGCAGTTGTAACCGCGGCAGCATTTCCATTTTGCAGGAAGCTGACACTTGTACTTGTGACTTGAAGAGTCATTGCTTCTTGCGGAAGTAAGTAACCATCTGGAGCTTTCTTTTCAACAATCGCGTACTTACCGACTGGAATAGACAAATAATTTGTACTCTTACCAACTAGGTAACCATTGCCGTCAGACGTAATATTTTCATAGGACGGTGTAGCAGAACGATTTCCATTTTCATCAATGGTATACACATCAAATATTGCCCCTGAAAGTGTATTGTTAAAGTTTTCAATATCCACTTTTTGAACGCGCAATTTTTGTTTGTTCCGTGTGTTTGTAAAGACAATATCCACATCACCTTTAACAACAAGTGATGGTGTATTATTAGCAGGATAGGTCTTATCTGCTGAATGATCTGCTAGATTTTTCTCTGTAATAGTTTCAGCGACATTAAAATCTGCATAAACCTGTTCATCAATACTAATCGTCGTTCCATATTCAACCGTAAATGCTTTTGACTGTCCATCTTGTAAGAAGAAATTTTCCGCTTGCAGACTGTCACTAGGGTCAAATGTGAAGTCTTTATTTTTATCACTTTCCACTCCAATTACTTTCTTGGAAATGGTCACTGTGTATTTTTTCGGCTTCCATACCGCATACAGAGTATTGGAGACATTGGCTTGATTATCAACCCCAATTTCTTCATTTGATTGGAACTGCACAACTCTCAAGTTAGCTTGAATCTTGTCTGTATTCCATCCCACCAAGTCATAACCTTCACGAACAAAGTAAGTCGTATCAGGTACATTCATCTTAGTATTTAATTCTAAGTGACTGAGCTGTGTCTCTTCTACTTCTACACCACTCTCCCCAATTCGCTTACCACCATTACCGTTAAATTTAATAAAAGTATCTTCTAAGGTAATAGCTTCAATAGGAATCAGTGCTGGATAAATCATAATATCCTTATTAGTATTGGCTAGTTTACTTAATACCGGTATGTAGTCGTAGGGATTGTATAACTTACCGTTATACCACCATCCTCGGAATCGATAGCCCTCTGGAATCTGCGGGCGACTCAGTAAAGCCGAGTGAGACTGGTCATCATAACTATTGGTGTCAACCGGTGATTCTGACGTTTTGACCTGTGCGCCGTCTTTCAGGACCGGCTTGCCATCCAAACCAACTGCATCGTCTGAATACTTGATATGGTACTCACCGACACGCCGCCAAATTGCACGAAGGGTGATGTCGGTTGTTACCGAACCCGAAAAGTCATATGGTCTAACCGTTCCGTCTTTATTGACATAATACCATCCTACTAATTTGTATGCATCTTTCTCAAAGCGATACTTCTTACTTGTATCTACATTTGGCTCTGTTGGGTCTGTCGTATAACGGGCATAACGTTGCGTTTCTGTTACCGCAGTTGCATTAGCCCGCGTATCATAGCGATAATAGTAAGCACCATCTGGATCTTCAACATAATCACGGCTAATGTCATAGTATTCACTAATTTTCTCACCGTAATTCACATTGAAGTAGGTGGATTCACCTGCTGATAAGGCTCCTCCATCTGGCTCGATAGTGACTTTATATTTTATATTGCGCCAACCAGCATATACTTTCACATCATGGTCAGGCATTTTTGTATTAAAATCAAACTCTGTAGTACGAGCCTGGTCTTTGTACCACTTTCCATCCCATTCATAACCAGGCAGGCTCGGAACAGGCTTAATGGTAGTTGTATCAGGCGCGTATTTCGATAAATTCTCTTCATACAAGGCTGATTTTTCTGGGAAATTACTTAATTCCTGATTGGTAAAAGGATCTAAATAATGAATCTTGAAGGACTTGCGTTCGTACCAAATGGCTAGATTTAGATAATTACCATAATACGAATCCAGCAATGATACCCATTGTCCAGAAGCGACACTCTTCGCAGATAAATCATATACACTACCACTATTATAGTATCTCTGAGCATATGCTACTTTGAAACCTGTATATTTTTCAGAGAAAGTAAATCGCTGTGCATTGCTTCCTGCACCAATATCATTTGGAGCATTTGAATAGCTGCCATCAATGTTCTGTTTAAAGAAACGATATTCTTGCGTTTTTCCACCACCTGGAAAAAGTTCAATAACAGTACCAGTTCGCTCCGCAACTGTATCAGGAAGAATAAAGTCGCCTAAGTAACTCATACCACCTATACCATTGTCTGAATAATAGCTCCAAGCGTAATTTGTTCTAGGCCAAGTATATCCATTTGCTGCTAAACTAGTTCCATACAAACCTGTAAATATTTTTCTTGTACCATCTCGGAATGTAAACCTCATTGTAATCAGTTTTCGGTCATAGTAGACATTCAATACTGTTGAGCCATCTGGTTGAACAACCTTGGAATATTCTGTTCTTCTGTTATTCAATTGGAAACCATTAGGAACCTTGGTCACACGATCGTAGGCGGTAGTATAGACTAAACTACCCGTCGTCCCTGCTCGTGTCTCCTGCCCCAGATAGTCATATGTCTTTTGACTGTCTGGGGCATTTTGGGAGTCATTTGCGGATTGTTGCCAATAAACCACAGTATAGCTTGTCTGGGCTGGAATCCAGCTAGCATACAATTTGATATCACTTGTCACAACTTCATCAAAGTTATAAAGATAGCCTCCTGTTTCAGAAGTATACCACCCTACAAATGTATACCCTGGACGCGTCGGCTCTTCTTTAGGCTCTACCCTTGCTGCTGTTTCTCCCTCAAAGACTCGTCTCGGTGCTATATAAGTCGCACCAGAAGCCAGATCTCCCGTAAAAAATTCAATCTTTTTAGCCTGTTTAAAGACGGGATAAAGGGAGATATTGCCTGTAATCGGATAATTTTTAGCAAGCTCGGCATCAATAATGGCTCCGTGCGGTGTTAATGACCAACCCGCAAAACTCAAATCTGAGGTCGGAGCCTCCACGTCATGCGTTGTCAAATCTATCTGGCCATCACCATTACTATTCAAGACAAACTCATGGCGATCTAAAATGGCTCCACCATCTGGACTATCATATAAGGTCACATAAGCAATCTTACCGTAGCTAGGACGAACATAAATATCTTTTGTCTCTGTCACAGGTATCGGCACATCAAATTCAATCCTATCACCGAATCGACCTGTCGTTTTATCATAGAGATACCAGCCATTAAAGTGCTGGTTACTACTGACAATCGGAATACCGACACCTTTCAAACTTTCACCATTCTTCAGCACCTGCTCATGCACCGCCTTACCAGATGACATTAAAAACGTATAATCTGTGCCATCTGCATTTTCAAAATGGTAAGTAGCACGCGGAACTGTCACATCACCTTGTACAATCGCATAGATAGAGAACGAGTCTGTTTTAAAGGCAATATCACTCCTTGCATTTTTCGTTTCTTCTGTATCTTTTGATCTCAGAACTTCAATTTGTCCATCATCTTTAAAATGGACAATTTTGACCTCTTCGTCCCTTGATTCTATCGGCTGGCTATAAGATATTTCCACCTGCACAGCAGATGCAGGTTCGACTTCCTGTCCATCTACTATAATGGTAATATCGTATAGCTTCAAACTCTTAATTTTTGTATCAATCTGATTCTCAACTTGACCCTTGTAATCATTAAAGTCTTGAGCTTCTTCTTTTAACTCTTCTACTTTTAAGGTCGCACTTTTAGGAATCCTTGCATCTTTCGTAACACGAACAGAAACGGTATAAGCTTCTGTTTTATCATAGAGGGTATCTTCCAAGTATTCTCCACCAGTAGTTACAGTCACTTGCTCTGTTTCTACCGAACTAGAACTCGTTTCTGTCTTTGAACTTTGTTCAACACTTGATGAAGATGTTTCCTCACTTCCAGTCGTTGAAGATGACTCAACGACTAGAGCAATCTCCTCAGCCTTATCCTCTTCAATGGTAATGGCTGGCAGAATTAAGAAATAAGTTGTTGTAAATGTTAAGAGTAACATGGTAGCCCACAGGAAAAATTTCCATTTTCCTTTGTGACGACCATATTGGATAGAATCATAAATAATTCTATAAATATCCTTCAAAACTTATCCTTTCATTTATTTGATAGCCCCAAATGATTTCAGCGGCCAAACTTTAAAAACAATTTTTCCGACCACTTGTTCTTCTGTTACAGTCCCGATAGACGTATTCCGTGAGTCAATCGATACTTCACGATTATCTCCCAATACAAAAATCTGATCATCCGGTACCTGATAGGGGTAGGTAATATTGCTATTTCCGAGAGACTTTTTATCAACATAAGGTTCAGCCAATTCTTTCTGATTAACATAGACTGTCCCTTCCGAGTCAATATCCACCCAATCTCCTGACTTGGCAATGACTCGCTTCACTAACACTTTGTTGTTATAATAAAAAGCCAAAACATCACCCGTTTCAACCTTATCACTTGATTCCTTGACAGTCAGAACAATATCATCTTGCTGCAAGGTCTTGTTCATAGAATTACCATAAATTCGCAAAACAGGCAGCCATAAGACTGCCACCAATATTGCAAGTGATACAACTGCAAGAAGTGTAAAGAGCGTATTTCTCACAATCATCCAAAAGCTGGATTGATACCGAACTCGCTCTAATTCTCTTGCAACATCCCTTGAAGTTAATTTTTCAGATTCCATTTTCTTCTTTCTCTTCAACAATCCGTCGTACATTTTCCAAATACAAGTCTGCAGCTGCTTGAGCCTCTTCAAAAATTCTTGTCAGCGATAAAGAAGCCTCCGCAATGGACCCTACTTGTTCCATTTTTAAATGACGATTCGCGAGCTCTTTTTCTAATTCATTGATCCGAGCCTGCTGCTCTTCAATCACATTTTGCTGTTCCAGCATCAATTCTAACAATTGTGCTCTTCGTAAAAATTTTAATTCTTTTGTGTTCATTTCCCTAATTTCAATTAGTATACTTGATTGGGTATATTAACACTAAAAAAGATTAAAGTCAAACAAATAAGCTCTCAAAAACCCTTACAATACCATGTTTTTTAAACATTTATCTTTTCTTAATTTAATATATAGTCAAGTGAAACAAGAATAGGACAAAAGAGCATCTAGAAAGGTATTACAAGTTGACAATACCTTTCTAAGATGCTTTTTAATATGAGCCCAGATTTTCTCGATGGGATTCAGCTCTGGGGAATAGGGTTGAAGAGGTAATACTATATGTCCTCTGTCCTCACATAATATCCTTAGCTGCCTCATTCGATGAAACCTTGCGTTATCCATGATAATCAGAGAAGGGCTATCTAAGTTAGGCAACAAGAACTCCTTAAACCAGGCCTCAAAAAACTCACTTGTCATGGTGGATTCATAAGTCATGGGAGCAATAATCCTATCGCCAACTAGACCTGCGACCAGAGAAATACGTTGATACTTCTTACCTGAAACCTTTCCCTCAATCATCCGACCACAAGGGGAACGACCATATTCTCGATAAAAGTAGGTATTAAAACCTGTTTCGTCAATATAAACTGTGGGTAAGTGACATAGTTTTTCAAAAGCGGCTTGAAAAACAGCTACTTTTTCTGGGTCCTGCTCATAGTAGGTACAATTCTTTTTTTCGAGTGTAGCCCATGGCTTTAAGTGCATAGTGAATTGCACTCGGATGACAATCAAATTCCAAAGCAATCTCATCCAAATAGGCATCTGGATGCTCTTCGATAAAGGACTTTAACCGCTCGCGATTAACTTTGCGAGGCTTGGTCCCCTTGACTTGATGCTCAAGTTTTCCTGTTTGCTTCCGCAACTTTTTCCATCCATAAATAGTGTTGCGAGAAAGACCAAACACAATCGCAACCTCTGAAATATTACCTGTTCGTTCACAATAATCGAGAACTTTTTTACGAAAATCTACTGAATATGCCATAATTCTATTATAACACATTTGTACTATTGTAAATTCAAAATAATATAAATAAAAAAACTAGCAAGTACATCTTGCTAGAAAATCAATCTAAAATAAAAGCGTCAACAAGGTCAGAATAGCCAATCCACCTTGTTTCAAAATAATCATCTTATCGCTAGTCATACCGCCGTAAATAGCCACCAAAATGATGTAGACCAACAACACCGCCAACCAAGTAACGCTTGGGAAAATATAGAGCGCAACCAAGATAAGTAGACCAATCAAGAGATTGTAAACACCTTGATTTTTAAATAAAGTTGTAACGTTTTTATTTTGCAGCTCTTCCTGGCTCATATTGAAGACACGCGCAGTTGCTGTAGATGTCGTCGCAATCGTTTCAAGGTAAAAAATATAGAAAAATTCAAGTGCGACAAGAGTTCCTAAAATAATTGTAATAATAGACATAAAGTCCTCCTTTTCTCGCCCTAGATTGTAGCAAAATTTTCAGAAAAAAACCAGAAAATCATTCTGGTTTTTCTATATTATTTGAGAAGAGCCTGGCTAACAGCTGATTTTTCACGTTCGATGAAGTCAACACGAGCTGCAATTTCTTTGATTCCCATGCTGATATTTCGGCTAATCGCCATATCTGTCAATTGAGGTTCAAAGAAGGCTTTGTACTCAGCCAAACGCTCAGTAGTCTTGAATGCGCCAGCTGGGTAAATGACGAACTTGTCAAAGCTCATATCGCCTCCAAGAGCAGACTTGATCCAATCCCAATTTTCCTGTGCCCAAGCCCATACAGTTCCTTGTGTGAAGTCATGACCAAGGAAATTGAAATACCAGATAGACAAGTCTTGTGGTTTCACCACATATTTATCTTGCCAATTAACCAAGAGCTGTTCAACCGTTTCTTGGTTTTTGGTATTTGAGAGGGCAGCCATGAGTTGACGTTGGTAGTTCCCATCATTGGTTGCAATGTATTCTTGAAGGTAAGTGTCTGTCACTTCCTTGCTTTCAAAGTTTTTGACTTGGTTGCCAAGGACGAGAGCACGAAGGGCAGCTGGTAATGATGACAATTTGCCGTCATACTCTTTATACAAGTTTGCAGCTGCATCGATAGCAGATTGTTCTCCTGCATAAATCATCCATGACCAGACCATTTGACGTGATTTTTCATCTTCTTCTGCTTCACCCTCACGTTTTTCAAATCCAAGACGTTCGTAGTTGTAACGAAGAGTTGACTTGACCAATTCTTTGTAGGCTTTTTCCTCTTCAGAATCTTCATCAATAACTGTCTCAACTGCACCAAGGATATCTGCCACGGCAACGAGAACGATATTTTCTGTATCTTTTTCTAAACTTGGTAATAAGTCCAAGAGACTGGCTACGGACACACGACCCCCACGAGACAAGAGATTGCGTTCCAAGAGAATTTGCAACTTAGATACCTTGTCTAAACCTGCCAATTCGTCAACGATAGCTTGGTAAAGCTCGCCTTGATAGTTGGTAATATAGTGGGCTGTATTTTCAGTATTGAAACGGAGGGCACCTTCATTTTGTGCAGCCAGAGCGCTGTAGTTTGGAATTTCCAAGGTTTCAGTTGTCAATGTGTCTGGAAGACCAGTCCAATTGCTGTTGAGCGGTACTTGCCAGATGCGACCCTTGTCTTCATTTTCACCAATGAAGAATTGCTCTTGATGAATTTTCAGAGTGTCATTTTCTACAGAGACTGTCAATACTGGGTAACCTGGTTGTTCCAACCATGAATCCATAAAGCCTGCAACGTCACGGCCAGAAGCTTCTCCAAGTGCATTCCAAAGGTCTGTTCCGACAGTATTGCCATACTTGTGTTTTTCAAAGTAAGCGCCCAAGCCTTTTGCAAAATCCGCATCCCCTAACCAACGGCGCAACATGTGCATGAGACGGCTTCCTTTTGCATAAACGATAGCAGGGTCAAAGAGTGTATTGATTTCATCTGGGTGATGAACCGCAACGTGAACGGATTGGACACCGTCCGTCGCATCTCGTTTGAGTGACAAAGGTACACCTGACGTTTGGAAATCGTCAAAAATTTCCCACTCAGGCTTGATGCTGTTGACACAGACGTACTCCATCATGTTGGCAAATGATTCATTGAGCCAAAGGTCATCCCACCATTTCATAGTAACGAGATTACCAAACCATTGGTGAGCCACTTCGTGAGCGATAACAAGAGCCACTTGCTGACGGCTTGCCAAGGTCGAATTTTCATCAACAACCAAGTAGACCTCACGGTAGGTCACAAGGCCCCAGTTTTCCATGGCACCAGCTGAGAAGTCTGGTAAAGCGACATGGAGAGACTGTGGAATTGGGTAGGCTACACCGAAGTAATCTTCATAGAACTCAATGGCCTTGACTGCAATTTCCAATGAGAAATCAAGACTTTCCATGGAATGAGCCTTGGTTGAGTAAGAACCAACCAAAGTACCATTTTTAGTATGTGTCGTTTTGCATTGCAAGTCTCCACAAACAAATGCCAAGAGATAGGATGACATGCGTGGTGTCGTGTCAAATGTCCAAACACCAGTTTCCTTGCGGTTCTCAACTTGGATTTCTGGCATGTTCGAAAGGGCGATTTCTCCTTCAGATTGGTCAAATTTCAAGCTAAGATCAAAGGTTGCTTTCGCCTCTGGTTCATCAATAGATGGGAATGCTTGACGAGCAAAATGGCTTTCAAACTGTGTTCCCAAGAGTTCTTTTTTCTCACCATCAAGTGTGTAGTAAGAAGGATAGATACCATCCATGTTGTCTGTGATATTTCCAGAAAAGGCCACTTCAAGGACTGTGTCACCAAGATTGGCTACTGAAAATGCAACAGTTTCCAATTCATTATCCACTTGGAAATTCACTTCTTGACCAGCAACTTTGACAGATGAAATCGACAAATCACGTTGGTGCAAGGCAACAGTTTCCTTCAAGGCTTGACCAGTAATGGTAACCAGACCAGAAAAAGTCTTATTAGTACGATTCAAATCCAAGAAAAGATTGTAGTTTTCTGGGACAAATGCTTCAATTAAACGAGCTACAGAATTCATTATTTCTCCTTTATTTCCGTAAATTCTTCTCTTATTCTACCACAGATAGAGATTTTTTTCAGAAATTAGGTGAAAGAAAAACAAGTCAAAAGACTCGTTTTTCTTGGGGTTCTAATTGCTATTTTAAATAGCTTGTGTAGTAAAGCTACGTCCTTCTAGAACGCGCACCATTGCCTCAGCCGTATCTAAGGCTGTAAAGAGGGGAACTCCTTGTTCAATCGCCGAACTTCGGATGACTTGACCATCCGTGTCAGCAGTCCGTTTGGTTCCAACGGTATTGACAATGGCTTGCACTTGACCTGAGCGAACGAGGCTTGGGATGTCATTTTCGCTTTCTGCGATTTTTCCAACTAAGCAAGCCTCTAAGCCGTTTTCTGCAAAGAAGGCTGCTGTTCCACTTGTGGCAAAAATGGCATAGCCGATTCTATCAAAACGTTTTGCGAGTTGCAAAGCCTCTTCCTTGGTATCATCTGCAATGGTAAAGACGACATTTCCAAATTCCGGCATATGGAAATAAGTCGCTTCAAAGGCTTTGTATAGGGCTTTTTCAAGCGTTGTGTCTGTTCCCATGACCTCACCTGTCGACTTCATTTCCGGTCCTAGGAGGCTATCAACCTTAGCCAGCTTGGTGAAGGAGAAGACAGGGGCCTTGACATGGACCAGATTGCTTTCAGGATAGAGACCATCTTCATAACCTTGCTCTGCCAAGCTCTCGCCCAAAATCAACTTGGTTGCAACTTGCGCCATTGGGATATTGGTCACTTTTGAGAGGAATGGTACCGTACGACTGGCACGTGGGTTTACCTCAATCACATAGACCACTTCGTCTTTTATGACAAACTGGATGTTCATCATACCGATACAGTTGAGACCGATAGCCAAACGCTTAGTGTAGTCTGCAATGGTATCTTTGACTTTTTGGGACAATCCTTGCGGTGGGTAAACAGCCATGGAGTCGCCTGAGTGAACGCCTGCGCGCTCGATATGCTCCATAATCCCAGGAATCAGAACATCTTTTCCGTCCGAAATAGCATCTACTTCGCACTCACGGCCAACGATATAAGAGTCAACGAGAACTGGATGGTCTGGGCTAGCCTTAACCGCTGTCCGCATGTAGGAACGAAGATCATCTTCATTCTCAACGATTTCCATAGCCCGTCCGCCGAGGACATAGGATGGACGCACAAGTACTGGGAAGCCAACCTTACGAGCCGCTTCAACGGCTTCTTCTTCATTAGTCGCCGTATAACCTGGTGGCTGTGGAATGTCTAGAGCTTTCAAAGCTTGTTCAAAGAGGTCACGGTCTTCAGCACGGTCAAGATCAGCAACCTGTGTCCCAAGAATTTGCACACCTGCCTGAGATAAACTTTCTGCCAAGTTAATCGCTGTTTGTCCTCCAAACTGGACCACAACTCCTTTTGGCTGCTCCAACTCGATGACATTCATAACATCTTCAAACGTCAATGGTTCAAAGTAGAGCTTATCTGAAACGGAAAAGTCTGTCGACACTGTCTCAGGATTTGAATTCATAATAATGGCTTCATAGCCCGCAGCCTGAATAGCTTTTACTGAGTGAACGGTCGCGTAGTCAAACTCCACACCTTGGCCGATACGGATTGGACCAGAACCAAGAACGATAACTGATTCTTTATCGGATTTGATAGACTCATTTTCCCATTCGTAGGTCGAGTAGAAATAAGGCGTCGCTGATTCAAATTCAGCTGCGCAGGTGTCTACCATTTTGTAGACTGGTAAGATCTTGTAAGCATGACGGAAGACGCGTACTTCTTTTGCCGTCATCTGCCACAATTCAGCAATTTTACAGTCAGAAAATCCATTTCGTTTAGCTTCCTTCAAAGACCAGACGTCCTTAGGATGGCTAGCCAAGTCCTGCTCAATTTCAAAGATATGCAACAATTTATCCAGGAAGAAAATATCAACTTTTGTTAAGTCAGCTAATTCCTCAATGGTAAATCCTCGGCGAATGGCTTCGGAAAGATAGAAGATACGGTCATCTTGTGCTTTTACAATTTTTTCAAGAAGGGCATCATCAGTCACCTGAATCAGCTCAGGCATTTCATTGTGATGGACACCGATTTCAAGCGAACGGCAAGCCTTGAGAAGACTTTCTTCAATGTTGCGCCCGATAGCCATAACTTCGCCGGTGGCTTTCATCTGGGTCCCCAGACGACGCTCACCGTTTTCAAACTTATCAAATGGGAAACGCGGAATTTTAGCTACGACATAGTCAAGCGCTGGCTCAAACATGGCGTAGGTCGTCCCTGTAACAGGGTTAATCATCTCATCCAGAGTCAATCCAACAGCAATTTTCGCCGCCAATTTAGCAATTGGGTAACCTGTCGCTTTGGAAGCAAGGGCTGATGAGCGAGACACCCGTGGGTTAACTTCGATGACATAGTATTTAAAACTATGCGGGTCAAGCGCCAGCTGAACGTTACAGCCACCTTCGATTTTAAGAGCTCGAATGATTTTGAGACTGGCATCGCGCAGCATTTGGTTTTCAATGTCTGAAAGAGTTTGCATTGGAGCAAATACGATGGAGTCTCCTGTGTGAATCCCAACAGGGTCAAAGTTTTCCATGTTACAAACTACGAGGGCATTGTCCGCGGCATCACGCATGACCTCGTACTCGATTTCCTTAAAGCCTGCAATGGAACGCTCAATCAAACACTGAGTCACCGGTGACAGCTTGAGCCCATTCTCAGCAATTTCTCGTAACTCATCCTCATTGGCACACATGCCGCCACCCGTACCACCAAGGGTAAAGGCTGGACGGACAATGACTGGATAACCAATCGTCGCCGCAAAAGCAACAGCTTCCTCAACGGTATTGACAATTTCAGATTCAGGAATCGGTTGCTCAAGCTCCTCCATGAGCTGCTTGAAGAGGTCACGATCCTCGGCCTGATCAATAGCAGACAACTTGGTTCCAAGTAACTCCACGCCCAATTCATCCAAAATCCCATTTTTGGACAATTCCATGGCCATGTTGAGACCTGTTTGACCACCAAGCGTTGGCAAAAGCGCATCCGGTCTTTCTTTGCGCAAAATACGCGTCACAAACTCCAGCGTAATCGGCTCAATATAAACCTTATCTGCAATTTCCTTATCGGTCATAATCGTCGCGGGATTTGAATTGACCAGAACAACACTGTAGCCCTCCTCCTTCAAAGCAAGACAAGCTTGCGTTCCCGCATAGTCAAACTCAGCAGCCTGACCAATAATAATCGGACCAGACCCAATCACCATAATTTTATGAATATCAGAACGTTTTGGCATGTTTAAGATATAAAGGGCGTCTAGTGAACAAAGACAAAATAGGAGATTTGACGAAGAATCCATTGATTCTAGGAAAATCTATCTTTTTGTCACAGTTCGTAGCCCGTATTCAATTACAAAAATTAAATACGCCCCCTCTTTTTCTCCTTTCCTATTCGTCACCTCGCGGGGTGACATTAAATACTACAAACGTGTTTTTTCCAGTTGGAAGGCATCAATCATTTCGAGAAATTCATCGAAAAGATAGGAAGCATCGTGCGGACCAGGTGCTGCATCTGGGTGAAATTGCACAGAAAAAGCTGGTAGATAACGGTGTCGTACCCCTTCGACTGACTTGTCGTTGATTTCTTCATGTGTGACAATCAACTCTTCAGGCAAGGTCTCACGATCAACTGCGTACCCATGATTTTGGCTAGTAAAATCAACACGCCCCGTCGCAATTTCGCGGACTGCATGGTTGAAGCCACG
Source organism: Streptococcus gallinaceus (assembly GCF_040545695.1). Taxonomy (NCBI): domain Bacteria; kingdom Bacillati; phylum Bacillota; class Bacilli; order Lactobacillales; family Streptococcaceae; genus Streptococcus; species Streptococcus gallinaceus. The sequence goes on from NZ_JBEPMK010000003.1 coordinate 222,231, forward strand.
GTGACCAAATTTCATTTTGTAGGTTGTCGCACCATTTGCCAGACTGAACAATTGATGTCCCATACAAATCCCAAATATAGGAATTTGCCCCTGAATTCCACGAATCATCTCCAAAGCTTCCGGCACATCCTCAGGGTTACCAGGGCCGTTCGACAACATCACTCCGTCTGGATTAAGGTGGAGAATTTCCTCGGCTTTTGTGTCAAATGGCACTACAGTCACATTGCAGTTTCGCTTAGAAAATTCACGTAAAATCGAGTGCTTGAGCCCAAAGTCAACCAAGACGATATTTTTACCGACACCGGGTGCTGGGTAGGCCGTCTTGGTAGACACCTGCTCAATATTATTTGTCGGAAGGACCGTTGCACGGAGCTGGTCGCTCAAGTGCTCAATACTGTCGCCCTCATCTGCTATAGTAGCTTTCATCGTGCCGTGTTGGCGAATAATTTTCGTCAAAGCCCGTGTATCAATCCCTGAAATCCCGGGAATATTTTTGGACTTGAGAAATTCATCAAGTGATAGGTAGTTCCTCCAGTTGCTAGCTCTGCGGGCATTTTCAGCAACCACTACCCCTTTGCAGGTCGGCTTAATGGACTCGTAATCGTCACGATTGATACCGTAATTCCCTATTAAGGGATAGGTAAAGGTCAAAATCTGCCCATTGTAAGACTGGTCTGTAATGGATTCTTGGTAGCCGGTCATCCCTGTATTGAAGACGATTTCTCCCGTCACATCAATATCCGCGCCAAATGCCTGACCTTCAAAAATGGTCCCATCTTCTAAAATTAATAATCGTTTGGTCATGTATTTCCTTTCGTAAACCCTCTCTGGAGTTCTTTAACGTTGATTCTTGCTAGGCTTTGCCATTCAAAACAGCTTCGAGAATAGCCATGCGGACAAAGACACCATTTGTCATCTGACGGACAATCCGCGATTTTGGTGCCTCTACCAAGTGGTCATCAATCTCCACATCCCGGTTGACAGGCGCAGGGTGCATCACAATGGCTGTACTCTTCAAGCGTTTGTATCGGTCATCTGTCAGTCCGTAGCAACGATTGTATTCTTCTTTTGAAAAGCTTTCATTTCCATCATGACGCTCATGCTGCACACGCAAGAGCATCATAACATCTACTTCTTCGATCATGTCATCAATGGCAATGTGCTGCCCATAGACATCAAACTCATCAGAATACCACTGGCTTGGTCCGGCAAAGTAAATCTCTGCTCCAAGACGCTTGAGAATTTGCATATTTGACTTGGCCACACGAGAGTGTGTAATGTCACCTGCAATGACCACTTTCAAGCCCTCAAAGCCATCAAATTCTTCATAAATGGTCATCAAGTCAAGCAATGACTGGCTGGGATGCTGCCCCGATCCGTCTCCTCCATTAACAATAGAAGTCTGGATGGTCGGACTATCAATGAGCTGCTTATAATAGTCCACATCCGGATGGCGAACCACACAGATATCCACTCCCAAGGCACTCATGGTCAAAATGGTATCGTAAAGCGTCTCTCCCTTATTGACCGAGCTAGTTTTGGCATCAAAGTCAATCATTCCCATTCTAAGTTTTAACTCTGCCATTTCAAATGACTTATGCGTCCGAGTTGAATTTTCAAAGAAGAGATTAGATGCAAAGTACTGCCGATCGGTTTGGAAATCTGCTTGTCCTCGTTTGAAGGCTAGACCACGCTGTATCAAGCCAAAAACTTCCTCATTGGAGAGAGTTTCCATTGTAACCAAATGCTTGAGTGAAACTTTACCATTCGTAACTGTCATGACGAACACCTACCTTTTTATTGATGAATCTACTGAAACTTACTGTGCTACTTCTACTAGAAGAACCTGATCTTGTCCATCCACTTCTGTGACATGGACAACAATTTCTTCCAATCGACTGGTTGGAATATTTTTCCCAACATAGTCCGCTCGAATAGGCAATTCGCGGTGACCACGGTCTACCAAGACTGCCAAACTTACACGAGCAGGTCGCCCAAGTGAAACCACATTATCAATGGCTGCACGGATGGTACGTCCAGTATAAAGTACATCATCGACAAGGATAACGTCGCGGTCATTCACATCCGCTTCCATCAGCGTCGTGTCTTCTTCCATCTTGACATCATCACGGAAAGGCTTGGTATCCAATTCACCGATTGGAACATCGATACCTTCCAGCTGTTTCAAGCGTTCTTGAATGCGGCGAGCAATATAGACACCACGTGTCTTAATTCCAGCCAGGACGATCTTATCTAGCTGTTTATTGCGTTCGATAATCTCATAAGTAATACGCGTGATGGCGCGTTTCATTGTCATTTCATCGACAATTTCCTTGGTTTTCATGTCTTCCTCCAAACTCTTGCTAGGCAAGAAAAAAATCTCCCTTTTCAAGGAGATTTCAGCAAAATGTAGGCAGACAGACTGTCTCCCTATTCTACGTCTACTCCTTGTCTGTCTCACGGGACAGTTCTTAAAGGATTCATTGACTATAGTATAGCAAAACTTCTTTTTTCTGACAAATATTTACCTAAAAATCAGGAAATAATTCGTGTTCTCAGGCTCTTTTCTTAAAGGAAATGGATTTGATACCTAGTAAGACAAATCCTGCGATTAAATAAACGACAAAGATGGTGCCGGCGTAGGTCAATACAAAATTCCAGCCGTATTTGGTCACATTTAGGAAGAAATAGGCAAAGGGACTGTCTTTAGCATCAGGAATTGGAATCTTGATAAAGAGGCCGTTGACCAAGCCAAAAATCATATAAAGCAAGGGAAGCGACGTCCACCAGATTGGGTCAAACCACTTGTACTGCTTTTGCTTATCAAAGAACAAGGTATCCGCGAAAAAGTAAAGCGGTACAATGTAATGGCAGAGAATATTTTCAACGCGCCAAAAATCTGTCGCAATCGGCGCCAACAGCAAATGATAAATGACAAAGGTAATCATGATAGACATGGTAACCGCTGCTTTTATCCGTAAAAATTTAGGTGACTGCATATCCAATTTTCGACTCATGACATAAACCATATAGAGCGAAAACAGCGCCACTAATAAATTGGACTGTACTGTATAATACATCAACATGCCGATGCCGTACTTGGCAATCTCCATGCTCGTTCCCACAACCGCCAATAAGGCTAGCAGACATCTCGACAAATATAATAGTTTGATTCTCATAGTATACTCCTAAAAAGAAAGAGACATTTGTCTCTTTGGATTAAATTTTCTTGACAAATTCTGATTTGAGTTTCATGGCACCAAAGCCATCAATCTTGCAATCGATGTTGTGGTCACCCTCAACGATACGAATATTTTTCACGCGCGTACCTTGTTTCAAGTCTTTGGGTGCACCTTTGACTTTCAAGTCTTTGATCAATGTCACTGTATCACCATCTGCCAAACGATTTCCATTTGCATCAATTGCAAGAATGGCATCTTCCTCAGCAAGTTCAGCTGGGTTCCATTCGTAGGCACACTCAGGGCAAACTAAGAGAGCCCCATCCTCATATACATATTCTGATTGGCATTTTACACAATTTGGTAAAGTTTCCATGTCATCTCCTTCAATAAATAATACAGACTCTAGTATAGCATGAAGGGAATATTTGGGCAAGATGACAATGGTTTCATACTAAACGATTCCGAAGAAATGCTTAAGTACGGTCGTCAATCCCAAGCTGTAAATCAACAAGGAAGCGGGCTTTCCAAGTAAAATAATCCAAGTAAAAGTCTTATAACTCATGCTGGTTGTCCCTGCCAAATAGCAGAGCAAATCATCTGGCGCCACCGGCAAAAAGATGGCCCAGGCAAAATACTTGGTAAACTTACTGTCAGAATTGGTGTGTTTTTCATAACTGGCAATGGTCTTGGGACTGAAAAAGGCATGTAAAATGGGACGACCAAAGGTCTTAGCGATATGAAAGCCCAAAACAGAACCAGCACAAATACCGATATAATTCCATACAAAGCCCCAAAAATTCCCAAAAATCAGCACACCTGCTAAAGTTGTCACGCCACCTGGCAGAATGGGAATAGCCACCTGCACAATCTGAACAGCTAGAAAGAGCAATGGACCCCAGATACCCGCTTTATGGACAACAGACTTCAATTTTTGAGCATCCGTTAAGTAGCCTTGGAAAAAGAGATGCACGACCAAGAGCGTTGTCAAAATCAGCATAATCCAGCCAATGCCCCTCACGACCATACGAATTCTTTTTAATTTTTCTTCAGATTTTAACATACTTACTTTCCTCTACAGTCATTGTACCATAGCTATAGGACAAGAACCTCGGTCTTTAGGCTGAGATAAAACAGTTTATAGAAAAAAGACGGGAACACCTGACTTTTAATCTTTTCTTAATTTTTCTAGTGTTTCTTGGAAAATAGCTGGCGCTGGTGCTGTGAAGGTCACAAGCTCGCCTGTTTTTGGATGTGTAAAACCGAGCGTCTGTGCATGGAGAAATTGACCATGCCCCTTCAATGTCTTGCGTGGGCCATAGACCTCATCTCCTGCTACTGGATGACCAATATAAGCCATGTGAACACGAATTTGATGGGTACGCCCTGTCTCTAAGGTGAGCTCCACCAAGGTATAATCTCCAAAGCGTTCCACTACTTGAAAACGTGTCACCGCATCTTTTCCTTTAGCCGTTACTGCTTGCTTCTTGCGGTCTTTCTCCGAACGACCAATGGGTGCATCAATGACGCCACGGTCATTTGGTAGATTCCCATGAACGATAGCAAGGTATTTGCGCAAAGACTTCTTAGCTTTCAATTCTTCTGCCAGAGCTGTATGTGCCTCATCGTTTTTAGCAATCATGAGCAAGCCAGATGTATCCTTATCAATCCGGTGGACAATTCCTGGACGCGCAACTCCATTGATACCTGATAGGTCTTTGACATGATACAAGAGCGCATTGACCAAGGTACCAGAAGGATGCCCCGCAGATGGATGAACAACCAGGCCTTGTGGTTTATTGACCACTGCAACATCTGCATCTTCATAGACCATATCCAAAGGAATGTCTTCTGCCACATAGTCTACTTCTACGATTTCTGGTAATTGATAGGTGATGATATCGCCTACTTGAACACTGTACTTGGCTTTTTTTACCTGACCGTTAACCAAGACTTGACCAAGTTTGACTTGCTCGTTGGCAAGGGGGCGTGATAATTCTGTCTCATCTGCCAAGGCCTTGTCTAGACGAACACCACCATTTTTAATTTTTACTTCCATATTCCTCCTCTTTTAGGATACAAATAAACAATACCGCAACTCCGACTGTCAAGCAAGCATCTGCTACATTGAAGACTGGGAAATCAATAAACTCTGTCTTAAACATATCCACCACATAACCCAATCTCAAGCGATCGATAAAATTTCCAAGACCACCTGCGATAATCAAAGACAGGGCAAACAGTTGCCAGAGACTGCCATCAATCTGCTTGATAAAATACCAGATGGCTGCTGTCATCACAACGAGCGTAATGATGGTAAAGAGCCATTGCTGATTTTGCAGCATTGAGTAAGCTGCTCCATAATTTCTAAGGTAAGCCAAACTCATAAAACCAGAAATCCATTCCCGGCTGGTATCCAATTCAACATTGCTTACCGTCCACCATTTGACCAGCTGATCGAGGCCAATCAAACCAGCTATTAAAACTGGAAAGCTAAATTTTCTCATCTTACCCTTTCTTCTTATCAAAATATTCCTGCATGGCTGCCACAAAATCTTGGGCACATTGACTCAAATCAGCATCTTCGCGTTTGACATAAACCATACGATTTTCCATTTCATCAACAAGCGGGATAACTGTAATACCGTGCACACTTTCACTGTCTAAGAATCCAGAACCCGTAGCATAGGCGTCTGTCCGCTCCAGGATTCCATTCAAGGTAGCTCGGTCAGTCACATCATAGGTCACCGATGAATCCGATGTATCAAAGAAATTTTCAGAATAGTAGAGGTATTCCTCTTTTTCTTGCGTAAATCGTACCGTTGGCAAACCCTTCAAGTCTTCTAATTTAATCTCTTTCCGGCTGGCTAGCGGATGACCTTTGCGGATGTAAATATGCGTTTGGAAATGAATCATCTCCACCACATCCAAATGCAGCTTAGTCAACTTTTGCATAATTCCCTTGGTATTACGCGGATTGAGATAGATAATGCCCAACTCACTATGACCTTGAGATACCTCATCCAAAATCTGCACCGTTGTAGACTCAAAAATCCGAAAATTACGGTATTCAGGAAAATTTTCCGAAAACTCTGTCATCAAAGGTGGTAAGAAATCATAGTGCTGACTGGAAATCGAGAACTCTGGTCGCTCTTCCTCAGACTGCAAATAGAGGTGTTCGAAACTGTCAAATCCCTTGACCAATTGCTGGGCCTTTTCATAAAATTCCATGCCGCGACGTGTCAAAAAAGTACCCGAGCTGGTCCGACTAAAAATCTTAAAGCCCAACTCCTTTTCCAAATCACGAACTGAAATCGACAAGCTGGGTTGAGAGACAAACATTTTCTCAGCAGCCTCCCGAAAAGTTCCGCTGTTGGCAATGGCCACAACATAACGTAATTGTTGAATATTCATAGCATTCTTCCTTTTTTCATTCTTCATCATTATACCATATTGCACTGAAAAAAGAGACTTACAGGAAGTCTCTTACTTTTTTATTTAATCCAAATACAATTTACTTTTTTGATTGAGCCAGCTATAGGTCAGGCCCATAACTAGACCGCCGCCAACAAAATTCCCAAGTCCTGAGAAAAGGAAATTCGATAAGACTGACAGAAGTGTCATCCCTTCAACCGGTCCTCCATTGACAAAATAGGCTAGTGAGAAAGTCGAGAAATTGGCAATGACGTGCTCATAACCAAGAAAAGCGAAGATGAAAATGATACAAATGGTCGCTATGATTTTCCCAGCATCATCTTTCATGCGAAGGGCTGCAAGAACGGAAATATTCACCACGATGTTGGCAAAAATCCCTTCTACAAATTGTGTCAGCGGTGTTTTGCTTAATTTCAGAGTGGCCATTTCAAGTATAGCACTGTGAGCCTCGACATGACCTGGCTGAAATGGACTGGTCAGCGACAAGAAATAGCAGGTAATCACCGCTCCGAGGAAGTTAAAGGCGATACAGCTAAAGAGAATTTTCAAAGCCGTTTTGGTCGGAATCACCTTGCGGTGAACAGCACTTGTCATGTACATCATATTGGACGTGCCGAGTTCCGCATTCATATAGACAATCATGGTCAGGCCCCAGCCAAATAGGAAGGCGTAGCCAAATTTTCCGCAGCCATCGACCAAATGATTGAGCTTGTCCATGACAACAACTGAAATCGCATATCCTAGGGTCAGATAAAGCGTAGCTAGCATGGCACGTACAGCATAGGCGCCGTAGTTGGTCTCAATCAACTCTGCCTTTTTCTTGATGCTCTTGTCTAAGCTTGTCAGCAAGGGACTGCTGGATTCTGGATAGTCTATCATTTTCTTACCTCATACAGATTTGTGATTTTTATCACGTACTGTATTAGTATATCAGATTTTCAAAAAAAGAAAAGGCTTACTTTTAGTTTTTGTCTCTTTTTTCAAAAAAAGTTTACTCTGCTATCACTATGCGAACATGTACCATGTCTTCATGCGATTTTCCGATGGCTTTTCGAATTTTTTTAGGAATGCCGATGATATAACAAATATTGCCATCAGCATGCTTGACGCCCATATTGACAATACTGCCGTGATAAGGAACACCGTCAAAGGTTGCCTCTACTTTTAGCCTGCCTTTCCCAAATTCTTTCCTGATATCCCAAGGCAGGCGGAGATAGGCACCGCCATTATCCGATGTTTCAACAATTTCCGTATGACACGCATAGTTCACCTCTTTCAGTCTACATGCATCTAATTCAAGCCGTATAATAACAAATTTCAGTTACTACTTTGAAATCCAATTTTTCGTAAAGTGTTCGTGCTACATCATTGTCCTTATCAACTGCGAGTTGGAAAGCACGTTTTTGCCCATTTTTAATGCGGTCATTGACCACAGACTGGACCAGATAGGAGCCAATTCCCTGCTGGCGCACCGCTTCTTCCACAGCTAGACCAAAAATGTAGTCCTCATTTGTCGACACATCTACGGTGCAAGTCGCGACGACTTTTTGGTCCTTCACAGCAATGTAGAGATAACTGTTTGGATCAGCTAGCGCCTCTCTCACATAACGCAGACGCTCATCACCTTCTCCCGCACCAAAGGCCTGTGTTTTCACTTCTGCAATGGCAGCCACATGCTCTTGACTGGCTAGACAAACCTCAATATCTTCTCTTTTTTCTATGGAAAACGGCTGGCGCTGTCTCTCCATAAGCAGCTCAATATCCTCAGTCTGCAGCAAGGACCAAGCCTTCATCAGGTCTGGATGACGCTCCACAAAAACGGATTCTGTCGCAAAATAATCCTTCTGCAAACCAAACCCAGCTGTCGCTTCTTGGTAGTCTTGATACAAGGAACGCGCTAATCCTTTTCGACGTGCCTCAGGTCGGACATAAATCGAAATCTCTGGCTCATAATCATCTGCATAAACAGCTAAAAACCCCTGCAAAACTTGCTGGTCATAGGCAAGAAAAAAGGCTGGCATAGTTTGGTCAAAGTTTAATTGATTGGACAGATAGGGCTCACGACTGGTCTGGTCATATTCTTGGCATTCTTTTAAGACCTGCCGAACCTCTTTCAATTCTTTGTCTTCTAACTGCCTATATCTCTTTATTTTCATATCTTATCACTCCTGATTTATTTTACCATAGAATCTAAAAAATAAGACCCTTCGGGCTTATTTTGTGATTTCAGTGTACATTTCTGGACGGCGATCGCGAAACAGTCACCAGTTTAATCGCTCTCTGGCAACTTTGTCCAAGTCAATATCCGCAAGTAAAATTTGCTGGCTACTTCGATCCGCTTCAGCGATTTTCAAGCCAGTTTCATCTGTGATAAAGGAAGAACCGTAAAAAATCAACTCCGAGCTCTGCTGATTATTTTCCTCTGACGGCGTAACGCATTCTAGTCCAACGCGGTTGGCAGCGACAACTGGCAAAATGTTCGCAGCGGCATGCCCCTGCATGACCCGTTGCCAATGCCCGCTCGAATCCGTATCCAATATAGACTCCGAGCCAATTGCTGTCGGGTAGAGCAACAACTCTGCTCCTTGTAAAACTAGACAGCGAGCTGTTTCTGGAAACCATTGGTCTCAACAAATCCCAATTCCAATCTTACCGTAACGTGTTTCCCAAACTTTGAAGCCTGTATTGCCAGGTGTAAAGTAAAACTTCTCTTGGTAAAAATGGTCATCTGGAATGTGTGTCTTGCGGTAAACGCCTAAAACCGTTCCATCCGCATCGAGTACCGCAATCGAGTTATAGAGGACATTTCCATCTTTTTCATAGAATGAAATAGGCAGCACTACCGCCAACTCACGCGCAATCGGCCTAAAATGACGGATGGCTTCATTTTCCTCTACCGACTGGGCAAATGCATAGGACCCATAGGCCCGTTCTTGGCAAAAATACGGTCGCTCAAATAGTTCTGGCAAGAGAATCACTTGTGCCCCTTGACGAGTAGCTTCCCGCACCATGCGCTCGGCTGGCTTGATATTTTCTGCCACCTCAGTCTGACACTGCATCTGAATGGCAGCCACTCTAATATTTCTCATAAAACTCCAATCTATAAGGGAATCTGCTGGGTAATGCAATGAATATTGCCCCCACCTAGCAAAATTTCACGAGCAGGAATTCCGACAATCCGCCGATGCGGAAAGAGTTCTCCCAGCAATTCTACCAACTCTGGATTGCCACGCCCGCGCTTATGCCCAGACACATCAAAAGGAACAATCCGTTGTTTCCACAGATTGACCAATCCTTGATAGATCGGGGCATTTCCCTGATTCACTCTATTCAATGATACACTCCTTACAAAGTTAATTTTTTGGAATATTCCAAAAAATCCTACGCAGTACCCTAGCACTTTCACCTCTGGTACCCCATCAAGTGTTTATCATTTATGAAAAAAGAGCAGGTTTTCACCTGCTCTACAATCGTATGACGTTTTTTGTCCTTGTTTCTGTTGAGTAATTCGTTCCAGATGTTTCCTAACTCTCTAGTTGCAAATATTACGTACTTTATTGACCGTTTCACAAGATGACGTGTGCTTGACCACACTAATATTGAGCCTTCAGTATGTCCCTTGACCACTGAAATCAACTTATAAAATGTAGGCTTTTAACCCTATCAATAATGGGAAAAGTTGGTGACTAATCTCGCTTCGGCATTCAACCCTGCCTGTCCGTAGGCTTTTGTTTACTCGAGTTTATATTTGCTAGAAAACACCTTTTCTAAGCTTTTTAAATGTAGCATGTAAGTTTGGTTTCGTCGATACTTTTTTAAAAAAGTATCGACGAAACCATTTAGTTCGTATTTTATCCGTTTTCTATATTTATTTTTGTAAAAACCATCGCAAAAGCATATTTATCTGATTAGAGAGAAAGATTCATGAGATCGTTAAAGGACTCAATCATAGTTGGATGCGTGTAGATATTGTCTCGGAGATAGGTAAATGGAAGATGGTTATCCATAGCCATTTTAATCACATTGATTAACTCTTCTGCATTTTCTCCGTAGAGGCTGGCACCTAGAATTTCACGACTTTCTTTGTCCACTACTACCTTAAAGAGGCCTCGTGGGTCATTATTGATCTTATGTCTTGGAATTTGGCTAACTGGCAGGCTGTTTTCAACCGCTTGGTAGCCATTTTTCGAGGCTTCATCCAATGTATAACCAACTCGTCCTAGGACAGGTGTGATAAAGACTGAGTAAGGAACATTCCCACGATTGTTCAATGAACGTTCTTTCTTTCCATACCATTGGTCCTGCAAAATCCGTGCATCATCTAAGGAAATATAGGTAAATTGTAGTCCACCTTTGACATCACCAGCCGCATAAACACCAGTAACATCGGTTTCTAAAAAGTCATTAACGACCACTTCTCCACCTTTTCCGACTTGGATGTTTGTATTTTCCAATCCAAGATTTTGCGTGTTTGGACGTCTTCCAGCAGCAACCAAGACTGCATCGGCTTCAAATTCACCCTTATTTGTCACCACTGTAGTAAACTGTTCCCCGTCCTTGATTTCTTGCGTGTCTGCGCTAAGGACAAATTCAATTCCCGCACCTGACAAATCTTTCACCACTTGAGCCGCAATTTCTGGGTCTTCTTTTATTAAAATATTTTCTGCCCGCTCCACAACCGTTACCTTGCTACCGAAATTAGCGAAGAAAGAGGCAAACTCAAGCGCAATATAGCCTCCACCGATAATAACCAATTTTTCAGGGAGTTCTTCCCGATTCATCATGGATGTTGAGTCATAAACAAAACGCGACTCTCTCACTCCCTTAATCTCAGGGATAAATGGACTAGCACCAGTATTGATCACAATTTTATCCGCAGTTAGCGTCTCTATTTCACCATTTTCTTTCGTAACCGCAATCACTTTATCATCCTTAAAGGTCGCCAAACCATCGATGACATCGATATTTTCATCATCTGCTAATAAATGAAAATTCTTTTGATTGAGGGCAGACACAACCGCATTTTTACGAGCAATCGCTTCTTGAAAAGCCAATCCTTCACGGCTAGCCTCTACCAATACCTTGGTCGGAATGCAGGCAATATTGATACAAGTTCCGCCATACATGCCAGCACTTTTTTCAATAAGTGCAACTTTTTCGCCATGCTTACTTGCTTGTTTGGCGATGGTTTTTCCTGCTTTACCAAAACCAATTACAATTAGATGATATTTTTTCATTTGACAGCCTCCATAGCTTCTATTTTATTTAAAACATCCTTCAGTTGAACCCCAGAATAAAGATTTTTTAGAGCTTGGTACTCCTGCTCTGCATAAGACTTCATGACCTTGGTCATATTGCGGGCAATTTCACAATGACTCTCACCTGTCCCTGTATAAATGCGACTATCCTGCTCCACTTCCCGAAACAAAAGAAAAATCTAATCCAGATAAATCTCGCCAATGTGGGCATCAACACTGTAGCCACCGAACTTGCCTTTTTTAGAAATAACAAGCTGGTGCTCCACTAACGGGCGCATGACCGAGCGCAATTGAACAGGATTAACACAAATCAGCTCCGCTAGTTCTTGCGAAGAAAAACTCTCCCCGGCATGCTTTACCAAATATGCCAAGGCATGCACAGCCATATTAAAATATAAATTCATTGTTCTTCTTTAAAGGTAATTTTTATAATTACATTTTAAACTAGAAAAATTCCTTTGTCAAAAATTTGAATCGAATCCTAAATACGAAAAAAAGCCTTCTCAAAAAGAAGACTTTTTCATAGACAAGTTGCTTATTTAGCGATTGGGTAAACAGAAACTTGTTTTTTATCGCGACCTTTACGTTCGAAACGTACAACACCTTCTACTTTAGCGTAAAGAGTGTCATCTCCACCACGGCCTACGTTAGCACCTGGGTAGATTTTTGTACCACGTTGGCGGTAAAGGATAGAACCACCTGATACAGTTTGACCATCAGCAGCTTTAGCACCAAGGCGTTTTGCTTGTGAGTCACGACCATTTGATGTTGAACCTCCACCTTTTTTGTGGGCGAAGAGGTTTAATTGAGCAAGATTCAAGTTTAACATAATGTTATTCCTCCAAAATTATGTGATGACAGTTGTTAGGCTAGACGCTCTTAAGCGTTGATAGCTGAGATAACAACTTTTGTATAAGGTTGACGGTGACCTTGTTTACGGTGGCTACCTTTTTTAGGTTTGTATTTATAAGAAACAACTTTCTTTTGTTTACCTTGTTTCTCAACAGTACCTACAACAGTTGCACCTTCTACAAGTGGTGTACCAACAACAGTTTTGTCGCCACCAACGAGAACAACTTCGTTAAATGTAACTTCTTGACCTGCTTCTGCGTTCAATTTTTCAACGTAGATAGCTTGACCAGCTTCAACTTTAACTTGTTTACCGCCAGTTTTAATGATTGCATATGTGCTCATTATGCACCTCCTATGGATTTTTGGGTTTCCCCGCTATTTTTGTGAAGACTCGCCTAGTACCGTGGGGCGAACCACTTAAAACGGTAATCGTGCGGTTGCACAGGGTGTGCATAGTCAACACTCCTAGTATAGCACTCCTCTCGCTATTTGACAAGAGAAAGGCTGTAGTTTTTAGAGAATTTTTAGCGATTATCTTTCAATTTCACTACTACTCTAAATTGACGTTCTGGATGCGTTTCGTGATTTACCATTTGAATGCGAGCTTCGAAAATATCGCCATACCCAAAGTAGAGAAATTTGGACAATTCTTGATTATAATCAGCTGGTACGTAACCAATTTTTGTATTTTCAAAGAAAATGACTACAGCATGTGGATCGTGAATATTTTCCGGTTCTGTCATGAGTTGAACTGGTGCACCTAATTTTAACTGGTCGATGACTTCTAAGCCATCATAATAAGCAAAAGCAGCCAAGTGAAAGTCTAAATAATGACGACGCGGTTCAAAGCCTTTTAATACGTGTGTCATATAAAACTCCTTTATTATTCACTGATAAAGTCATCAACTAAAAATGGTTGACCTCTGTTGTCTAGATACAATACCGTCTCGTAAATTTGCCCTTCTTCTGTCTGTTTAACCAAAGTTTACTAGCATTGATGACATGAAGAAAATAACTGCGTTCGTCTACTGAAGATACGAAGAGAGCATCTATTTCTCCAGCTGACGACTTACTTCCTCCACTCCGAGTATGAAGAACCTGAATTTCCTCATCGATTCCATCGCCTGCCGTTTTAAAATATCCTTGCATCATAGGCAAAGCAGTAGGCACACTATTTATCGTGCTGACAAATAGGAACGTCACCCAGAAAAGGAGAACCACACATTCTAATTTTCCACTAGTTGTCCTCCACATCTCTTTTGCTATGTTTTTCAGTTGAAACAAGCCCACCTCTGGATGTTGTTTTCTTAAAGCATAGCGGATGACACCAATCCACAAAAGGAACTTGGTTAATTGTCCTACATAATAGGTCACATAAGGAAGGCGAGCGTAGAATACATTCTCTACTCCCGTTGAAAATGTGTACGATCCTAATAGCCCATCAAAAAAATCACTCAAAACCGGATGCATCATTACAGCAAATCTTCAATAAGTCCATCAACTTCATCTTGCACTTCTTCAACAGGAGTGATTTCTCTAATCATAATGCCCGTAACTGCTCGTTCGACCAAACCGTCAATATCCATACGCGCTTCATATTGCTCTGCATTTTTGATTTTAGGATTGGTTTTGGGACGGTCTGGTGCAAAAATTGTACAGCAATCTTCAAATGGCTGAATAGAAATGTCAAATGTATCAATCTTCTGCGCAATATCAATAATTTCTAGCTTATCCATGGTAATAACGGGACGAATCACTGGCGTATTGGTCACGGCATTGATTGCCTGCATAGACTCCAAGGTCTGACTAGCTACCTGCCCTAGACTTTCGCCATTTACGATGATAAGGCCGTTTCGTTTCTCACGAATGGCATCTGTAATCCGCATCATGAAGCGACGAGTCAAAGTCATAAGATAGGCTTCCGGAGCCTTGTTTTTGATCTCTTCTTGAATCTCTGTAAAAGGCACCTCGATAAACTGAATATTACCACCAAAAGCTGTCAGTTTTCGTGTCAAATCATGAGCCTTTTTAAGCGCACCAGGGCTGGTATAAGGTGGGCTTGCGAAGTGTACCGCTTCGATATCCACACCACGTTTTAGGGCCAAATACCCCGCCACTGGCGAATCAATACCACCAGATAACATCAGCATCCCTTTACCAGCAGTACCAACTGGAAGCCCACCCGCACCCTTGATTTCTTTATGGGAAATATAAGCCGCATCTTCGCGAATTTCTACACGAAGAGTGATATCGGGCGATTTCATCTGTACTTGAACATTCGGAATAGCTTCAAAGACTGCTCCACCCAATTCTTGGTTCAAATCGCGGCTATCCAACTCAAAACTGTGGTCGCTACGACGTGCAGCCACTTTAAAGGTCATGCCTTCCTTATAGATGGCTTTCATAATATCCTGAACGGCTTGACGCAAAGCTGATACAGACTTTTCAACCTTATAAGACGGCGCAAAATTCTGGATACCGAAAATCTTCTGCAAAGAAGCAGCTACTGGCTGATAATCCGTCCCATTTAGGTAGACGTGCCCACGGTCACGGTCAAAGTGAACTGTTACATCTGGATAGATAGACAAGGCTTCTTGAATATTATTTTTTAATTTATTGATGAAACGCATCCGATTTTTGCCTTTGGTCGACAATTCACCGTAGCGCACCATGATTTCTGAATAGTTCATTTATCTCACTTTCTGAGTTTTGTTGTAAATTTGTTTGAAAATGGTTAAGAATTGCTCAACCTGTCCCATGTCATTGTCTTCATCTAAGCTAACACGGACAGCTGTCTGGGCTAATTTTTGTGGCACACCCATAGCAATCAGAGTTCCAGCTGGTTTTCCAGCCTTGGAAGAGCAAGCTGATGTTGTGGAGATATAGATTTGATGTTCTTCAAATGCATGGACAATCACTTCTCCACGGATGTATTTAACACCAAATGTCACGATATTGGGCGCAGCATTTTCCAATTGAGAAAAAACAACAACGTCCTTATAGTCTTGTAATCCAGCCACAATCACTTCTTTCATGGCTTGCAGGCGTTTCTGAGCCACTTCTGCTTTTTCCAGCGTCATTCGAAGTGCCTTAGCTGTCGCTGCAATCCCTGCCACATTTTCCGTGGTCGAACGGTGGTCACCCTCTTGACCACCACCTGTCAATAAAGGCTGCAATCTCTTGCCAGCTTTGGCATAGATGAAGCCGACACCGCGTACCGAATGAAATTTATGCCCTGAAAAAGTCGCAAAATCAACTCGCTCTGGCAAATAACTATCTGTCGGCACTTTGCCAACAGCCTGAACTGCATCTACATGAAAAGAAATAGTTGGCTTATCCGCTAGCAAGTCCGCAATTGCTTGAATCGGCTGAACAGCACCTATTTCATTATTGACCGCCATAACAGAGACAAGAATCGTATCCTTGCGGATGAGGTTTTCCAGTGCTTGAAGATCTAGATAACCTGCTTCATCTACCGGTGCAAAATCAACTTCAAAGCCTTGCGTTTTCAGCCAAAGAGCTGATTCTTTAACAGCAGGATGTTCCACTGCAGAAACGATAATGTGCTTGCCAAGATAGGCTTTTTCAAAAGCCACACCCTTAATGACCCAGTTATCCCCCTCAGTACCGCCAGAAGTAAACATAATCTCCTCTGCCTTTTTTCCCAAGAGTTCTGCAATTTGTTGGCGTGCAGCTTCTAAAATACGCGTTGCCTGACTACCCAAATGATGAAGACTAGACGGATTGCCCCAAATCTTAGTGGCTACCTCCGTATACGTTTTTAAGACTTCAGGATAGACCTGAGTCGTTGCCGAGTTATCGAAGTAAATCATACCTGTTTCCTTTTCTACATTACCTCTCATTATACCAAAAATTCAAGTTCAATAATAGAAGAAAACCCTGCTAAGCAGAGTTTTACAGTCTATTTTTCAATTCTTCTAATTCTTCTCGGGTTGTAGACCAGCTTGTTGCAAAACAGATGACTGTACGGCTGTCATCATATTTTTCCCAGAAGCCATAGACGATTCCTTTTTCCGTCAACTCAGTCAATTGCTCATTTTCTACGATAACAAATTGCTGGTTTGTTGGTGACTTGAGATAAAATTCAAAGCCTTTCTCTTCCAAAATCACTTTCAATTCCTCAGCCAAATCAACAGCATGTTGTCCTAATTCAAAGTAAAGATTTTCCGTAAAGAAACGATCGAACTGCACTCCATTTAAACGCCCCTTAGCCAAGAGAGCACCATGTTGCTTGACAATTGGAGTGAAATGTTTTGGCTCATTATTCTGCATAAAGACAATGGCTTCGCCCATCAAGGCTCCCATCTTAGTCCCACCAATATAAAAGACATCTACGAGTTTGGCAATCGTTGGCAAGTCAACATCCGTATCCTTAGCCGCTAAACCATAGCCCAAACGAGCGCCATCTAAGAAAAGAGGAATCTTGTACTCACGGCAAAGCGCAGACAACTCTTCCAATTCAGACTTGCTATATAGCGTACCATATTCCGTCGGATGAGAGATGTAGACCATTCCTGGGAAGACCATATGCTCACGATTGCCATCCGCATAAAAATCTACCAAAAGCTGGCGGACATCTGCTGCAGAAATTTTCCCATTTTCATGTGGAAGCGTGAGAACTTTGTGCCCAGAAAACTCAATGGCACCTGCCTCATGAACAGAAATATGACCTGCTTCTGCGGCCACAACTCCCTCGTAGGAAGCCAACATAGAATTAATCACCACTTGATTGGTCTGAGTACCACCCGTCAAAAACGTAATCTGTGCCTGCGGACAGTCACAAGCCTGGCGAATCTTCTCAATCGCAGACTCTGTATAGACATCTGTCCCGTAACCAGAAAGCCCCTCATCATTCGTCTCTACAAGCGCCTGCAAGAGTGCAGGATGCGCCCCCTTATTATAATCATTTTCAAAATGTAACATAATTCACCTCATTATAGCATTTTTCAGAAAATTTTCAATAATCTCTTAATAAGAGTTATTAATCTTTCTCAATAAGAAAAAGCCTGTAAAAACAGACTTTCACTCTAACAATCCACCCTGAGGGAATCGAACCCCCATCTCAAGAACCGGAATCTTACGTGATATCCATTACACTAAGGGTGGATAGACAAAGCTAGGAATACTCCTAGCTTTCTATTTATTACAATTCGATATCACCGAAAAGGTCTGCCATTGAGAAACCTGTTTGAGTTTCTGGCAATTCGTAGTCACGTTTCGCTTCACGTTTTGGACGACGAGCTGGACGTGATTGACGTTTTTCACCTTCTTCAGAAGCATTTTCTTCGCGTGCTGGACGCTCTTCAAGTGCTTTGATTGAAAGTGATACACGTTCATCAGCAGCATTCACTTCAAGAACTTTAACAGTTACATCTTGACCTACAGTCAATGCATCTTTTGGATTTTCAACACGTTTGTGTGAAATTTGTGAGATGTGTACAAGTCCATCGATACCTGGCAATACTTCAACGAAAGCACCAAAGTCAGTCAAACGTTTAACTTTACCTTCGATTACATCGCCAGCTGCCAATTTTTGCTCAACACCATCCCATGGTCCAGGTGTTGTAGCTTTCAATGACAATGATACACGACCTGCTTCTTCGTCGATAGCAAGTACTTTCACTTCAACTTTTTCACCAACAGTTACAACTGATTTAGGTGAAACGTTGCGTTCGTGTGACAATTCAGTCAAGTGAACCAATCCATCAACACCACCAAGATCGATGAAAGCACCAAAGCTTGTGATACGTGCAACTGTACCAGTTACAACTGAACCAACTTCAATTTTTGAGAATACTTCTGAACGTGCAGCTGCTGCTGATTCTTCAACAACTTCACGACGTGATAAGATGAAGCGGTTTTCTGCTGGATCAACTTCTTTGATTTTAGCATCAAATTCTTGACCTACGAAACGCTCAGTGTTACGAGTGAAACGAGTGTCGATCATTGAAGCTGGGATGAAACCACGAAGTCCTTCAAATTCAACTGACAAACCACCTTTAACGGCGCGAGTTACTTTAACAGTTACAACTTCGCCTTCACGGCCAACAAGCTTGTCCCATGCTTTGCGTGCTTCCAAGCGTTTTTTAGATACAAGATATGTAACAGTGTCAGTATCTTTACCTACAACTTGACGAAGTACAAGCAATTCAAGTGTTTCACCAACTTTTACCAAGTCGTTGATGTCAGCGTCGCGGTCGTTTGTCAACTCACGAAGAGTCAAGACACCTTCGACACCAGTACCTGAGATAGCTACATTTGCTTGACCAGCATCAACTGTCAATACTTCTGCAGTTACCACATCACCAGTTGCAACTTCATTTACACTGTTCAACAAATCTTCAAATTCGTTCATTAAAAAAACCTCCGATGTCAGCAGGCCCCATTGCCAACTGACTAAAAATATATTTTATTTAAGGCACACGCAAGGACAGACACAGCAGCTTTGACGAATTAGAGTTTCCTCTAATACCTTGACTGGGGTAGCTGGATTCGAACCAACGCATGAGGGAGTCAAAGTCCCTTGCCTTACCGCTTGGCTATACCCCAAAATTTAATGGAAAGAGAGGGATTCGAACCCCCGAACCCGAAGGAGCGGATTTACAGTCCGCCGCGTTTAGCCTCTTCGCTATCTTTCCAACACTAACAGCCACTATTTTATCATAAAATAGTGGCTAATTCAAGACCTTAATTGCTCAAATTGTAATTTTCAATAATATTTCCGACTGCTGGTTCCAATTTTTTGAAGAAACTTTCGGTATTCCCATTTTTTACAACTGCAAAATGAGATTCACCAAGCTCAGCAATCTCTCCAATCACTTTTTTACCAATTGTCAAACGGTAACCTGGGAATGTATCGCCGTTTACAACAACTTGGCTGTCCTCAATCTGAATTTCAATTTTTTTATCTTTTTTACTCATAATGTATCGTAAATCCTCTCTTTACTCACTCTCTCCATTGTACAAAAAAAGGAAAAAGCTTGCAAGTGCAAGCTCTATTTTTACAAGTCTACTTTGACAATCCAGCCTTCGGGTGCTTCCTCATCGCCAAACTGAATACCCGTTAATTCATCGTAGAGTTTCCGAGTGACAGGTCCGACTTCTGTTTCACTATAGAAAACATGGAAATCATCACCGTGCTGCACACCACCGATTGGTGAGATGACAGCTGCTGTACCGCAGGCACCGGCTTCAGTGAATTTTCCAAGTTCATCAACCAAGACATCGCCCTCGATTGCTTTCATGCCCAAACGATTTTCTGCCAAATACAGCAATGAATATTTGGTGATTGATGGCAAGATAGATGGGCTAATTGGTGTGATAAATTCGTTATCAGCTGTGATCCCGAAGAAATTAGCGGAACCAACTTCTTCAATCTTAGTATGAGTAGCTGGGTCTAGATAAATGACATCTGAAAATCCACTCGTTTTCGCCTTTTTACCTGGAAGCAGGCTTGCTGCATAATTTCCACCGACCTTAGCCGCACCAGTTCCGTTTGGTGCTGCACGGTCGTACTCATCTTGAATCAAGAAATTAGTTGGCTGCAAACCACCTTTGAAATAATTTCCTACTGGCATGGCAAAAATCGTAAAAATGTACTCATCAGCTGGCTTCACACCGATAATATCTCCCACACCAATCAAAAGCGGACGAAGATAAAGCGTGCCACCAGTACCATAAGGCGGTACAAACTCATGATTAGCGGCTACTACTTGCTTACAAGCCTCGACAAACATATCCGTTGGCACTTGAGGCATGAGCAAGCGATCCGCTGTTCTCTGCAAGCGTTTGGCATTTTCATCGGGACGGAAAAGTTGAATAGAACCATCCTTCGTTCGGTAGGCTTTTAAGCCTTCAAATGCTTGCTGACCATAGTGCAAACTTGGCGAACTCTCTGAAATATGCAGGGTCGCATCCTCTGTCAAGACACCTTCTTGCCACTGACCATCTTTATAGGTTGCAAGGTAACGATATGGTAATTTCATATAGGAAAAACCAAGGTTTTCCCAGTCAAGATTCACAGTCATAACAGTACTCCTTTTATTTTTAACTATTTTAGCCTTTTTTTATGAAAAAATCAAGAAATATTCAGAAAATTCTACAAATTTTATTTTCAAATATGAACATTCCGTTGCTCATTATCATCCTGACTCTATTGTACTCTTTCGATCCGGCTGAAACAAGCTAAAAAACTGCTACTATCGTAACAGTTTTTTAGAAAATTTTTATGAATTTTTTAGATGATCAGCTAAGAATGCAATGTCTACTGGTCTAGTTCGACAGCATCCTCCAACTATTTGTGCACCTTGGTCAATCCATTTTTCTGTATTTTCCAGTAAAGTATGGCTATGGTCTGCCTGCTGTGTCCAAGTCTGCGTCTTTCCATCGTAAACCTCGCCTGAATTTGGATAAGTTACCAACGGCTTCTGCGTCATCTGGCTCAAGTGTACCAAGAACTGGGATACATGAGCTGGCGCACTGCAATTAACACCCAGTGCCAAGACCTGTTTGGACTGATTGACCAGGTCTGCGACAAGTGCTATATCGGAGCCATCTGTAAGAGTTTGCCCGTCCTGAGTAGTTACACTGAGATAGGCTTCAACAGTTGGAAATTCTTGAGCTAACAAGTCTAATAGGGCTTGGATTTCTAGTAAATTTGGTATGGTTTCTAGAGCCAAAAGTTCGCTACCTTCTTCGAGCAATAAAGTAAGCCGTTCCCGATGAAAAGCTTTTAACGCTTCTGCTGAAATTTCGCCATATTGACCAGTATATTCAGAACCATCTGCTAAATAAGCAGCATAGGGACCTACATCGCCACTGATAAGCGGAAATGAACGACTTGCCTTTTCTTCCTCTGTTAACTGCGCCCAGATATTGTCTCTGGCATCTTTTGCAAGAGTGACCGTCAGACGGATGATCTCTCTAGCCTCTTCTGCTGTCAGACCAACTTCCTCTAAACCAGGTAAAGTAGCTTGGTAGCTGGAAGTTGTCACGATATCACTGCCTGCTTTTAGATAGGCTTCGTGGATGTCCTGTATCAGTTGAGGATTTTCAATCAAGTACTTGGCTGACCAGAGTTTTCCAGAAACATCATGCCCTTGAAATTCCAACTCAGTTCCTAGAGCACCATGCAAAATCAAGACCTTATCTTGACGTAATAATTCTTTAAATCTCCCCATCTTCTCACCACTTTCTATATTTGACATAATGATAGATGTAGCATAGAACTGTAAATGGAATCCCAAAATAAAGACCTGCTCTCTGAGAACTATCCCAAGCAATCCCAATAATTGAGATAACCAATAGAGTGATGGTAATATACGGCAACACAGGTGTAAATGGCGTACGATAGCTTAATTCTTCTAAACTGTGGTCTTTCAACCACTCTCTTCTGAAACGAATTTGCGCGATTGGAATGGACAGCCAAACCGCCACAACTGCAAATCCAGCAATAGAAACGAGCGCTAAGAATACTGTATCAGCTGCAAATACACTGGCAAAGAGAGAAAGTAAGGCACCGACCATAGACAAAAGAAGCGCTCGCATTGGCACACCGTGTTCGTTGATTTTCACGACCCGCTTGTTCAACATTCCTTCATTTGCCAAAGACCAGAGCATGCGGCTAGAGGCATAAAGTCCTGAATTCCCAGCTGATAAAATGGCTGTCAGAATGACAAAATTCATCAAGTCAGCCGCAAAAGGAATTCCCATCCGGTCAAAAACCAGTACGAATGGCGCATCGGTCACGCCTGCTTCTTTTACAGGAAGGAGTGAAGCCAGTACAATGATGGTCAAAACAAAGAAAATAACCAACCGACCGATAGTTGTTTTGATAGCTTGTGGAACGGCTTCTTTCGGATTGTCTGTCTCACCTGCTGCGATTCCAATCAATTCTGTCCCTGAGAAAGCATAATTAACTGCCAACATAACCGAGACCAGAGCGACTATTCCGTGTGGAAAAGCACCGTGTGCCGTCAGATTTGAAAATAGCGGCGCTTGGGACGAACCAGCATAAGGAATAAGTCCAAAGATAGCCAATAGCCCCAAACCAATAAACACGATAATCGCCAAAACTTTAATGCTTGAAAAATAAAACTCTGCTTCTGCAAATAATCGGACGGAGAGCGCGTTTAAAATGAAAATCAGACTCGCAAAAATAGCTGCAAATACCCAATCTGGTACGGTAGGAAACCATCTTCCCATCAGCATTCCTGCTCCTAAAAATTCAGAACCAAGAGCCACTGTCCAGCAAATCCAATACAGCCACGCAACTGTAAATCCTGTTCCCGAACTGATGAATTTTGTGGCATAGGTGTGAAACGAACCCGTAACCGGCATGACAACTGCCAGCTCCCCTAAGGACAACATGACTAAGTAGACGACTACCGGCCCCAACTAAGTAAGATAACACTGCTCCTAGCGGCCCAGCTTGTGCAATCGTATAGCCAGAACTTAAAAACAGCCCTGTCCCGATTACTCCTCCGAGGGATAACATAAACAAATGACGACTCGTCATCTTACGCTGAAATTGCCCTTCATTATCAAATTTATGATTTTCCATAGAACCTCCTTTGTAATTGTTACATTATATCAAAAATCCAGTATCCTACAAATATGGATTTTTTATAGATGGGTATAAGAAAAAACTATCATGAGAGAGGAGCAAGCAAACCTGCACTTTGCATTTAGAAGAATACAAATTAAAAGGAGCTGGACTTTTGCCCAGCTCCTTTTGATATTTATTATTTTAGCTTAGCCGCAAAAACTTCTTGGTCAGAAATTTTATCTGAGATGAAGCTTCCGTTGCTAGTGCGTTCTGACAGGGTGAGGTCTGCAAGATTGACTTCAGTGACATCCCCAGTTTTGGACATGACTTGGAGAATTTGCTGATCGGTATTGTCCACTTCTGTGGCAAATAAATCAAGCTCAGCTCTGCCATTTTCCGAAAGAACTGGACCAGCCACAAAGACGCGATGCGGCTTGGCTTTGAGCTCACGCAAGACCTGAAGTCCACGTCCAGCCCGCTTAGCCAAAGGAATGTCCTCAACCGCCATCCGCTTAAGGCTGCCGCGTTGGGTCAAGATGTAGAGGGACTTGGTGTTAGCAATAAAGGCCGCTTGAAGCAAGTCGCCGTCCTTGAGATTAATAGCCTTGACACCTGCTGCTTTAGCGCCAACGATAGGCACTTCATCAATGTTAAAGCGTAGCGCGTAACCATTTTGAGTGACCATCATGACATCATCTAGTAAAATCGGTGCTACAGCTACAATGCTATCTGTCTCGTCTTTGAGCTTGGCAAATTTAACGGACTTGGTACGATAGGTCCGCCACGGCGCAAATTCCTTACGTTCGAAACGCTTGATTTGTCCTAGACGGGTCGCTGCAAAATAGACACCCGTCTCAAACTCGTCCAAAATGTCTGCGTAGAGCACTTCCTCGTCCGCAGACAGATTGGTAATGGTCTGCGACAAATGCTCCCCCACATCCTTCCAGCGAATATCCGTTAATTCATGGACAGGACGATAGATAACATTTCCCTGATTGGTGAAAATCAAGAGATGCTGAGTGGTCTTGGCTTGTGCCATAAAGACCAAGTCATCATCATCCCGCTTGCCTAGTTCATCAAGTGAGGAAGCATTGAAGGAACGAAGACTCGTACGCTTGATATAGCCACCGCGTGTCAAGCTGACAATCGTGTCTTCTTCTACAATCAAGCTAGCTGTGTCAATCTCAATGGTCTCGCTTTCAGCCTGCAGTTCAGAACGACGAGCATTGCCGAAAGTCTTCTTAATCTCACGCAGTTCCCGCTTCATGACGTTAAACATAGTCCGATCGTCACCAATGATAGCCGTCAACATGGCAATCTTGTCTCGCAGTTCAGCCTCTTCATTTTCCAAGGTCACGATATCGGTGTTGGTCAAACGATACAGTTGCAAGGTCACGATAGCTTCCGCCTGCTCTTCTGAGAAATCATAACTGACTTTGAGATTTTCCTTGGCATCAGCCTTATTTTCCGAGGCACGGATAAGGGCAATAACTTCGTCCAGAATGGACAAGACACGAATCAGCCCCTCAACGATATGGAGACGTTTTTCGGCTTTTTCTTTGTCAAAACGGCTGCGCGCTACAATGATATCACGGCGGTGAGCGATGTAGCTAGACAAAATCTTCTGCAAGCCCACTTGACGAGGGGTAAAGTTGTCAATGGCCACCATGTTGAAGTTGTAATTGACCTGCAAATCCGTGTACTTGAGCAGGTAATTGAGGATAGTCTGACTATCAGCGTCTTTCTTGAGCTCAATGGAGATACGAAGACCCGTTCGGTCAGACTCGTCACGCACTTCAGAGATACCAGGCACTTTATTATTGACACGGACGTCGTCAATTTTCTTGACTAGCACCGCCTTATTGACCTCATAGGGAATCTCGGTCACAATGATTTGCTCTTTGCCACCTTTCAGCTGTTCAATCTCCGTTTTGGAGCGAACAACCACACGACCTTTCCCAATCTCGTAGGCCTTTTTAATCTCATCAGCCCCTTGGATAATGCCGCCTGTCGGGAAATCCGGTCCAGGCAAGAACTCCATGAGTTTGTCCAGCTTGGCTGACGGGTGGTCAATCATGTAGACCACAGCGTCGATGACTTCCGCTAGATTGTGCGGTGGAATGTCCGTGGCATATCCGGCTGAAATCCCCGTTGCCCCATTGACCAAAAGGTTTGGAAAGGCTGCTGGTAAGACCGTTGGCTCTTTTTCGGTATCGTCAAAGTTCCAAGTAAAAGGCACGGTCTTCTTATCGATATCCTGCAAAAGGTAGCCAGCAATCTCTGATAGGCGAGCCTCAGTATAACGCATGGCCGCAGGTGGGTCACCGTCCATGGAACCGTTGTTTCCGTGCATTTCCACCAAAATCTCACGGTTTTTCCAGTCCTGACTCATGCGAACCATGGCGTCATAAATGGACGAATCCCCGTGCGGGTGGAAATTACCCATGATATTTCCGACAGACTTGGCCGACTTGCGGTAGCCTTTTTCAAAAGTATTGCCATCCTTATTCATAGAATAAAGAATGCGGCGCTGAACGGGCTTGAGCCCATCACGAATATCAGGCAGCGCCCGCTCCTGAATAATGTACTTGGAGTAGCGACCAAAGCGCTCTCCCATGATGTCCTCGAGGGACATGTTTTGAATGTTGGACATAATTAAGATACAAAGGGACGATTCGGCTTGCCGAAAATTTCTGTAGAAAATAGAAAAATCAGCGATGTCGCCTGCGACGAGATGATTTTATCCTTTTTTCTAGGAAATTAGTCCCATGTTCAGCTACTTTTCAATAACCAAACTTGACCTTTCTATTTAGTTTTATACTACTGCAACTGATAACTGACTTCTGTTATCCTCTAAAAGCTAACACTTTAACAAAAGGGTTCTTGTTGTGAATACAAGTAGTTTCCTATTTTTTATCGTCATTGGCAATGTAGAGTTCTTTGGAAATTTTATAAAGTACCTGACAATATAAATCATCATCTTCGTTCACTTCCGAGCTTGAAAAAAATTGAACAAATTCCATTCCTACTTTTCTCATAATATTTTTTGACGGTATATTGCCTTCAGCTATAAAAGTATATACTTCTTGTAATTTTAATTCAGTAAAAGCATACTTTAGGCAGGCTTGAGCAGCTTCTGTCGCATAGCCCTTCGCCCGAAACTCTCTCTTTAACCTCCAACCAATCTCTACTATTTCATTTTTTATACATGCCAATTGAGTATGGTGCAAGCCAACGTATCCAATAAATTGTCCATTTTCCTTTGTCTCTACAGCAAACAAACTATAGTCATAGTTCTCAAACTCTTTTTGAATCAGTTGAAATATTTTTTTTGCACGTTCAATCGAGTAGAAGTTTGGTAAATAACGCATGACTTCTGGATCTTGATTCATGGATAAGAAGTCATCAAAGTCACTGCTTTTCCACGAACGAAAAACTAATCGTTCTGTTTCAATATAATTCATTAAAACACCGTACTCTCCTCCAAGGTAAATCGGACATTATCCTCAATCCATTGTCTACGTGGGGCGGGTTTGTCACCCATGAGGACGGAGACACGGCGTTCGGCACGCGCGAGGTCGTCGATGGTGACGCGAATGAGGGTGCGGGTTTCAGGATTCATGGTCGTCTCCCAAAGCTGATCGGCGTTCATTTCCCCCAGACCTTTGTAGCGCTGGAGCATGGAGCCCTTGCCAAATTGCTTGCGCAACTCTTCTAACTCACCATCTGACCACGCATAGGCGATTTGCTCATTTTTGCCCTTGCCTTTTGACATCTTATAAAGAGGAGGCAAAGCGATGTAGACGTGCCCCGCTTCAACCAGCGGACGCATGTAGCGGTAGAAAAAGGTCAGGAGCAGGGTCTGAATGTGGGCCCCATCCGTATCCGCATCGGTCATGATGATAATCTTGTCGTAATTGATATCCTCGACCTTAAAGTCGGCTCCGACACCAGCACCAATGGTGTAAATCATGGTGTTGATTTCTTCGTTTTTGAGAATGTCGGTCATCTTTGCCTTCTCGGTGTTGAGCACCTTACCTCGCAAAGGAAGAATGGCTTGGAACTTACGGTCGCGACCTTGCTTGGCAGAACCACCGGCCGAATCTCCTTCGACCAGATAGAGTTCATTTTTAGCCGCATTTTTGGACTGGGCAGGTGTTAATTTCCCTGAAAGAATGCCCTTGTCCTTTTTATTTTTCTTGCCGTTTCGACTCTCATCACGCGCTTTTCGAGCCGCCTCACGGGCATCACGCGCACGAATAGCCTTGCGAACCAGATTGGTTGCTAGCTCGCCGTTTTCCAAAAGGAAATAGGTCAATTTCTCTGAAACAATCCCATCCACAATCGGACGAGCCAGTGGTGAACCGAGTTTATCCTTGGTCTGACCTTCAAATTGCAAGTGCTCCTCGGGAACCAAAATGGACAGAATAGCTGATAGCCCCTCGCGGTAGTCTGAGCCCTCCAGGTTTTTATCCTTGTCCTTGAGGAGCCCAGTCTTTCGAGCGTAGTCATTCATAGCCTTGGTAATGGCCATTTTAAGTCCAGTCTCGTGAGTTCCGCCATCCTTGGTGCGGACATTGTTGACGAAAGAAAGAATGTTGTCGGAAAAGCCATCATTGTACTGCATGGCGATTTCCACTTGAAAACCTTGGTCTTGTCCTTCAATTGAGATAACAGGCGTCAAGGTTTCCTTGTCTTCATTCAAGTAAACGACGAAGTCCTGCACACCATTTTCATAATGAAATTCTTGGTGTACGGCTTCTTCGCCTCGCAAGTCGGTCAAGGACATGGTAACATTTTTCAGCAAGAAAGCCGATTCTTTCAAGCGTTCTGAAATGGTATTAAACTTGAAGTCTGTCGTTGAAAAGATGCTCTTGTCGGGGAGGAAAGTCACGGTTGTCCCCGTTTTTGACTTGGGGGCTATTCCCACTTTTTTCAAGGTCCCAGCTGGTTTTCCACCATTTTCAAAGCGCTGCTTGTAAACCGCACCATCACGAGTGATTTCAACTTCTAACCAGCTTGAAAGGGCATTTACGACAGAAGAACCAACTCCGTGCAGGCCACCAGATGTCTTGTATCCACCTTGGCCAAATTTACCACCTGCATGGAGAACGGTAAAAATCACTTCAACGGTTGGAATTCCCATAGCGTGCATACCAGTCGGCATCCCACGACCACTATCGGATACGCTGACCGAACCGTCTTTGTTAAGAGTGACATCAATCTTGTCTCCAAAACCTGACAAGGCTTCATCGACCGCATTGTCCACAATCTCCCAAACCAAGTGGTGCAATCCTGTACCATCCGTTGAGCCGATATACATCCCTGGACGTTTACGGACCGCATCCAACCCTTCTAGCACCTGAATGGCGTCATCATTATAATTATTGATATTGATATCTTTCTTAGCCAAAATTGACCTCCACTGTATTCATCTTTTCTATATTAACAGAAAATAGGGAAAATAAGCAAGTTTTTCCCATTTAAAGAGTGTAACCTCATTTTCAGCAGTCACAGATAAGAGAAGAATTTTCAGGTAACTTATGCTATAATATAGCCTATGAAAACAATCCTTTTTATACTTATTGCCTACTTATTGGGTTCGATCCCAACTGGTCTTTGGATCGGAAAACAATTTTTCAATGTTAACTTGCGTGAGCATGGCTCTGGGAATACTGGTACAACCAATACCTTTCGTATTCTTGGTAAAAAAGCCGGCACAGTAACTCTCTTGGTTGATATGCTGAAAGGTACCTTGGCGGTGCTACTCCCTATCTGGTTTGGCGGTGCGGCTCTTTCACCACTGATCATTGGATTCTTTGCCATCTTGGGACATACCTTCTCGATTTTTGCTCAGTTCAAGGGCGGCAAGGCCGTCGCAACGAGTGCGGGTGTGTTGCTTGGATTTGCACCAGCTTTCTTGCTTTATCTAGCGGTTATCTTTTTTGTAACCCTCTATCTCTTTAGCATGATTTCCCTATCAAGCGTAGCTTGTGCGGTGGTGGCTATCATTTCTATCTTGATTTTCCCAGCATTTCACTTCATCTTAGCCGGCTATGACCTCCTCTTTTCAGCCTTGATATTCTTGATCGCTTCAGTGATTATTATTCGCCACAAAGATAATATCCAGCGCATACGTAACCACTCTGAAAACTTGGTCCCTTGGGGACTCAACATCTCCAAGCAAAATCCGAAAAAATAAAAGCTCCCTGAAATTTTCAAGGAGTTTTCTTTTTTATTTCATGGCTTGAATAGGCAAGTCTGGCAACTCTGTAAATGTCAAGGGAGTTGTTTCAACTTGTGTTTCGGAAAATTGCAAGCCAAACCATCGAATCGGACTAGCTGTCAAGTGCTTGATAGCTGCCTTTGTCTGCATAACGAATTTTTCAAACAAGCTCATCTGACTAAGAGTTGAGACCTTCTCATCTAGAATAATATAACGGAAATTGCCAATATCGCGAGTCGGATGTAGTCCATAGTCTTGAACCTGCTTCGGCAAGCGACCATCCACTATCATTTCTCGAATAATGGTCCGCATATAACGCGGCACCGTCTGAGGCATCTTAAAGCCAAGATAAAGTTCTACGCAAACTAGAAAATCAGTACCCAGAGTATCCACCTTATAGCGGTCCGTATAGGGTTCATCGGTTACTTTTACATTGACAAACCAATAGACCTGGGCTCGTTTTGGTTGACGGTCTAAAATGGAGTAGAGAATGGAACGGTCAATTTTATTGCCCTTCATCCGATTGGTCAAGTAAACCAAATTAGTCTGTTGCTGCTCGTACCGATTGTCGTTTCTGAGGCGGGCTATCTGTGGCCTGTACTCATTGATATTGAGGGACTTGATGTAGCGAAAGACAATTTTATTGCCCTCGGACCAGATAGACATGACAAACATGATTGCTAGGGCAAGGATCACAACCACATAGCCACCATGCATGAATTTGACAACAGAGGCGAGGAAAAATATTCCTTCAATCACAGCAAAAAATGCCATCATGATAATAGCTACTAGCGGCTTTGTCCCAACTTGTATCAGGTAAGCCGTCAGCAAAATCGTGGTCATCAGCATGGTAATAGTAATGGCCAATCCATACGCTGCCTCCATGCGCTCAGACGTTTGGAAAAATAGAACGATAGCTGATGTGGTGGCAAAGAGCATCCAGTTGATAACGGGAATATAGAGTTGACCCAAGTTTTTACCGGGATAATTGATGCGGAAAATTGGGAATAATTTAAGGCGCATGGCTTCTGATACCAGAGAAAATGAACCTGAAATTAAGGCTTGCGAGGCAATGATTGCCGCTAATGTCGCGAGAATAACTGCATAGACCGCCATCCAGGACGGAAGACTGGCGAAAAATGGGTTAAGCTGACTGCCCTTGGATTGGTGCTGCAAAATCCAAGCACCTTGACCACAATAGGACAAAATAATACAAATCTTGACAAATGGCCAGCTGACATAAATATTGCCACGACCAACATGCCCTAAGTCAGAATACAGGGCTTCAGCCCCCGTTGTCGCAAGGAAAATCGAACCCAGAATAAAAATACCACGGTGATTTTCAGGACTCATCAACAGCTGAATCGCATAGTATGGATTGATCGCCTTAAAGACGGACAGATGTGTCAAACTATTAAGCAGGCCACTCAGCCCTAAAAAACTGAACCAGACCACCATGACCGGTCCAAAAATCCGACCAACCAAGCCCGTACCATATCGTTGAATACCAAAGAGTACTGCTAGCACCAAGAGCGTTGTAATGATGACTGCGTGCTGGTTGCCATACATGACACTCAAGCTCGGAACAGCCTTCAAACCTTCGATGGCCGTTGTAACCGTCACCGCAGGAGTCAAGGCTCCATCCGATAACAAGGTCGCTCCACCTATCATGGCAGGAATAATCAACCACTTGGCCATTTTCCGAACCAAGGTATAGAGAGCAAAAATCCCACCTTCATGATGATTATCCGCTTTCAATGCAATCCATACATACTTAATCGTGGTAATCAAGGTCAAAGTCCAAATAATCAGCGAAATTGCTCCTAATATAAATGTCTCACTTACCGATTTAATTCCACCTTGATTTTCAACGAGAGATTGCATGGTGTACAGCGGACTCGTCCCAATATCTCCATAAACAATTCCCAGTGCAATGAGAAAACCCGACCGACTAGCCTGATCAAAGTTTCTCTTCTGACCGTCTTGCATAATGACATCTCCTACTCATAATGATAAAATGCTCACATCATTATAGCAGAATCTTTCCTGAATGAGCATAATTCTGCTCTTTTTAGACAAGTCACAAAAACTGTACAAAATTCAGTTCATAGAAAAACCTTTACTCAACAGCGCAAGTAAAGGTTATTTATCAAATCGTGTTAAATTATACTGCTCAATCAAGGCATTTAATTTGCTGGTATAACTGGTATCCGTCGCATAACGTCCCTGTAAATAAGCAGTCGCCTCCTGATAGGAATTTGTCCGACTTTTCCAAGCACCCGCATAGTAGTTGGCATCCCAAGACACTCCATTTGCCAATAAATTAGCATTGTCTCGCAAGGAGGCATGGTAGGTCGGGTACTGCCGAAATTGTGCCACGACGGTCGACAATTTACCCGTACCATCATCCTCTTGGGTCTCAATTTCATAGGATTTTCCATTAAAACTGCCTTTGACACCAAAGAGATTATTGGCTTCCTGCGTCAATCGGCTCTTGCCCCAGTCACTTTCTAAAATGGCTTGCGCTACCATGACAGAGGCATACAAATCATGGTCTGCTGCCAAATCCTGTGCTGTGTGGCCAACCATCCGGATAAATTCCGACTTGTCCGCTGCTTCAAATGCTTTCTGTTCAGCCTGTATTTTCCAAGTAAAGTAGCCCCAGAATGTCAGGAAAATAGCGACTACAAGCCCCAACTGTAGAGCAATTTTTTTCCAGTTAACACCCTGACACAATCCCTTGAACGAGACTCTCTTTTTGGGGCTATATTGTTTTCTATCGTTTTTCTGTGTTTTATTGACCATCCTGATAGACAATCTCTCCATTACAAATCGTATATTTGACAACTCCGACTAACTCATCACCGATAAATGGCGAATTGGCTGCCTTGGAGTGAAATTGATCGGACACAATCCGCTTTTCTTTGTCCGCAAAAACAGTAATATCTGCAGGGCCATTTTCTGACAGATAGCCTGCATCCAAGCCATACAAACGAGCTGGATTGCTGGTCATTTTCGCCAAATAATCCATCAAAGTCAGATAACCTTCTTCCACCAAATGCGTCAAGCCTAGCGATAAAGAGGTCTCCAGTCCCGTCATGCCAGATGGAGCCTGCTTCATATCCGCTACATTTTTTTCATCCGCATGATGAGGAGCATGGTCCGTCGCAATTACGGAAATCACTCCTGATTTGAGCCCTTCGATGACTGCAAGGCGGTCTGATTCCAATCGAAGGGGCGGATTCATTTTGGCATTCACACCCTTGGTAAGCAGGAGATCTTCTGTCCGAGAAAAGTGCTGCGGTGCGGCTTCTGCTGTCACTTGCGCGCCCAATTGCTGAGCAAATTCAACGACTTTTACCGATTCCGCCTTAGACAAATGCTGGATATGCACATGCGCTTGTGTCGCGTAGGCGATCATGACATCACGCGCCACCATGCTGTACTCTGCCACACCAGTTGCACCACAGATATGAAAATGCTTTTCTGCCACATCTTCGTTGAAACCCAGAACTCCGTTCAGATTTGGGTCTTCCTCATGAAGGGCAATAAAACTGCCGTGTTTTTTGGCTAATTTGAGCGCATCTCGGACGACGCCTGCATTTGTTAAGGGAATACCATCATCTGAAAAGGCGACAGCACCATTTTCCAGCAAGACTTCAAAGTCCGTCAGATTTTCCCCATCAAAATCCTTTGTAATCGTCGCTACCGTATGGATATGAATCTTCTCTTTTGCTGCAGAGTCAAGCACTTCTTTCAAGGTCTCAACCGTGGAAATCGTCGGATTAGTATTGGCCATCATGACCACCGATGTCACTCCACCGGCAGCGGCTGCGAGCGCTCCAGTATGAATGTCTTCCTTATGCGTCTGACCTGGCTCACGAAAATGCACATGCACATCGACTAAGCCCGGTGCCACCACTAGCCCCGTCGCATCAATAACTTGCGCATCATCGCTGGATAAATCTTGCCCAATCTTGACAATTTTTTTCCCATCAATCAGTACATTTGCCACCTGATCCAAACCTGATTGCGGATCTACCACTCGACCATTCTTGATTAACAGCATAGACTCTCCTTTATTCTTGAAAATTTGCTTGGTAAACGACTTGAACTTGCTTGTCTTTTTGAATCTTAATCAGCTGAATTTCGACAGCTCGTCCCTCCAGCTGTGTTTGGTTTTGACACAAGGCAAAGGCTGCTGGTAACTCGTCTTCTGCCAGATAATTAGCCAGCGTCATATGTGGAATCCACTTCCCAGGGCTATACAAGCTATCAGCTGACACAGTCAGTCGCTCATACACTCTCGCATGACACTGATAGAGCTCGCTCGACAGAACTGGACTGAGATAGACAGTACCGGACCTCAAGAAGGACCCAACCGATGAAAAGGTAACTGCAAAGTGAGAAATTTCCTTGCAGAATTACTCCAAATCCAACACAAGGTCCGACACATTTTCCAGACCATCAAATGAAGCCAGCGTAATGTGCGGCTTTCGCTCCCTGACCTGAGCAGCATAATCCGAAATCTGTTTGTCTGCTAATTCTCGCCAAATGGCCCTCACCGCAGCCTCAACCTGCTGGTCAAAACACAAAATAACTGCGTACATGGCTATTCTCCACCAGGAATAACTTCTGCGATCACTGGCTGATTTGCCTTATCATAGTAGGTACAGGTCATTTTCTCCAAGTCAATCACCCACTTGTAAATACCTGCTGCAGCCATATCATCACAAAAAGTCTGAAAATCAGTCTGACCTTCTTGATGACGAGCCAAATCTACTTGAGCAGCTGTTTGATTGGCCACATTTGCAACTGATCCCCGAGCCTTGAGACCTTCCGTCTGCAAAACCTCGTCTGCAGTCGCATAGGATACTAGCTCACTTTCGATGTCGACTGTATTGGTTTTCATACCCATTTTCTTAAATTCCTGAATTAATTTTTGAAAATCGGGTCCAGTAAACTGAGCATGCGCCGCTTGAATTGCTTCTAATGTAAACATTCTATTTTCCATAAAAATCTACAGACTCATCCACTAGACGGTCTCCTTCATAGGTAAAACTGGCTGAAAAGAAGGGCTTTCTATCTAAGAGCCAGCCGACAAAGGTATGGTCCCCTTCCCAGGTTGGCTTGTCTCCGACCTGATCGTAAGGAACCCATTCCAAAGTCCCCTCATCGCAGTCAATGATGTCTCCAGAAAACTCCGTCACACGAAAAACGTAGGTATACCAGTCATGCCCAACTGTAAACTCTGGAAAGGTAATAATGCCTACCAATTCCATTTTTTCAGCTGTCAGACCTGTCTCTTCTAAAATCTCTCGACGGGCACAAGCTTGAGGCGTCTCGCCTTTTTCCAGCTTGCCTCCGACACCAATCCATTTCCCTTGATGAACATCATTTGGCTTTTTATTCCGATGAAGCATCAAAAATTCTTTCCCGTTATCGATATAACAAATTGTTGCTAACTTAACCATATTACCTCAACCAATCTATTGCTGCTCTGCCATTTTCCGCCAAAAAATGATTGGCTTTTGAAAAAGGACGACTACCAAAAAAACCTCGATAACTAGACAAGGGACTCGGATGAGCAGATTCCAATACTAGATGATGCGGATTGGTAATCATGGCTTTTTTCTTGCGCGCATAAGCCCCCCAGAGGATAAAGACAACTGGCTGCTCTTGCGCATTTACCACCTTGATAACGGCATCTGTAAACGGCTCCCAAATCAAACCCGCGTGACCATTGGCCTGTCCAGCTGGTACTGTCAGACAGGCATTGAGCAAGAGTACACCTTGTTCAGCCCAAGACGTCAAGTCATGGTCTTTCTTCTCACCCAAGTCCTGACCGAGTTCCTTGAGGATATTTTGCAAGGACGGCGGAGCTGGGAAGTTAGTCGGAACTGAAAATGACAAACCTTGTGCCTGACCCGGACCGTGATAGGGATCCTGCCCCAAAATGACCACCTTGACCTCTTCGAGAGGCGTTTTTTGAAGCGCAGCAAAGACCTTCTCACGAGGCGGATAGACCTGCCCTTGCTGATAGACTTGGTCTAAAAAAGCATTGATTTTTCCAAAATAATGTTCTGGCAACTGCTCCTGAATGGCCCGGTGCCAACTTGAATGTTCTACCATGCATTTTCATCCTGTTCTTTCACGATATACACGGGGCGTTTCTTGGTTTCTAGGAAAATTTTCGCCAGGTATTTCCCTAAAATACCAATGGTCATCAGCTGAATCCCGCCCATAAAGAGAATAATGCAGACCAACGATGGCCAACCTCCAACCGGATCCCCGTACATCAAAGTCTTTCCAACAATGATGAGCATCCCTAAAATCGACAAGATAAAACTAAAAATCCCTGAGTAAGAAGCCAAATTCAAAGGCATTTCTGAAAAGTTGATAAAGCCTTCTAGCGAATAGGAAACCAGCTTCCAAAATGACCAACTGGTCTCACCAGCCACACGCTCAACATTTTCATAAGGAAGGTATTCCGTATGAAAGCCAACCCATGCAAAAATCCCCTTTGAAAAGCGATTGTATTCCGCAACAGAGAGAATGGCGTCCACCATCGGACGTCGCATGAGACGAAAATCACGCGCACCATCTACAATTTCAATCTGACTAACACGGTTGATGATGCGATAAAACATCTTGGCAAAAAATGAACGAATCGGTGGTTCTCCCGCTCGAGTTACCCGTCGAGTCCCCACACAATCCAACTCCCTATCCTCATCAAGCATCTGCTTCATCTGGATGAGCATGGCTGGAGGATCTTGCAAATCCACATCCATAACGGTCACCAAATCACCCTTGGCCGATTTCAAACCTGCATAAAGCGCAGCTTCTTTTCCAAAATTCCGAGAAAATGATAGGTAGTGAACATGTTCCTCTTTTTGCGCCAAATCACGTAAAACCGCTAACGTCGTATCACGTGAACCATCATTCACAAAAATATACTCAAATTCTTCCTGCATCTCCAAACGGACTTTTTCGGTTTCTTTAAAAAATAAGGGAATGCTCTCTTCCTCATTGTAGCAAGGTACCACGATTGAAATCACTACTTTGTCTCCTTCAAAATTCATTATTCTTATTATTTTACCACATTTCAGATGATAAGTGCATTTGGTACCAAAAGGGCTGGACCATCGCCAGCCTTACCTTATTTTGCGCTCTTTCACATGAAAAAGTCTGTGCTAACTCATCAATCCTGCCAAGTGTCTTGGTTTTCTTTAAACTTCTTGAGTAAGGTCAATCCGTTGGCATCGATATAGCCTTGGACCTTGGCGACTTTGATGAGTTCTGTGTAGTTTGACAAGGTCTGCAATTCTACACCAGCTTCTTCAAAATTAGCCTTGGCTTTTGGCAATTCATAGGTGAAAATAGCCACCACACCTAGCACCTCAACACCTGCTGCTTTCGCTGCTGCAACTGCCTCCAGCACAGAACCACCTGTTGAAATCAAGTCTTCAATGATAACCATCTTCTGACCTTTAATCACACGCCCTTCAATCTGATTGCCCGCACCGTGGTCCTTTGGTTTTGAACGAATATAAGAAAATGGCAAGTTCATCTTGTCTGCAATAATCGCCCCGTGCGGAATCCCCGCTGTCGCTGTCCCCGCAATCACTTCCACCTCTGGAAACTTTTTCTTAATCGTCGCAACAAATCCATCTTCAATCAAGGTCCGAGTCTCAGGATAAGAAAGAGTAATGCGATTGTCCGTGTAAATTGGCGACTTGATACCCGAAGCCCACGTAAAGGGCTCCTCTGGTTTTAAGTAAACTGCCTTGATATCCAATAAATCTGCTGCGATTTGAGTTGCTAATGTCATGATTTTCTCCTTTTATATCACTAATCCTGTATCTACTAAGAATTCCACTCACCTTTGATAGCCTGATAGGCTGCAACCGGGTCTTCCGACTGAGTTATGGGTCTTCCGACCACGATGAAATCTGAACCAATTTCCCGAGCTTGTCCCGGCGTCGTCACCCGCTTTTGGTCTCCGTTTTCTGCCCCACTTGGACGAATTCCTGGCGTCAAACAAAGAAAGTCGTCTGCAGTTGCTTCCTTGATTAGAGCCACTTCCTGAGCTGAACAAACGACCCCATCTAAACCAGCCTCTGCTGTTTTCTTGGCGTAATGTCGGACCGAGTCAGCCAAGCTGGTCTGGATATTTTGAAAATCCTGCATCTGTTCTTGAGAAGTCGAGGTTAGCTGCGTGACCGCAATCAATAATCCCTCATCTCCAAATCCTTGCCGTGCAGCTCGCATCATTTCGACACCACCGGCCGCATGCACATTTGTCATATCTACGCCCAATTTCCGCAAAACTGTCATGGCTGACTTGACCGTATTGGGAATATCATGCAATTTCAAATCTAAAAACACACTATGTCCTAATGACTTGGTATAGGTCACTACCTGACTGCCACAAGCATAATAGAGCTCCATTCCAATTTTGACATACAATTTTTCTTCCTTGGGAAATTTCTCTAAGAATACCTTCGTCGTCTCAAAATCTGGAAAATCCAATGCAATAATCGGTCTATCTTCGCGCATACGAACCTCCTTTTTCTCTACAAAAATACCTTGCCTGAGGCAAGGTACGACAAAATCAGGGTTTCCCCTCTTACACCGTTTCCCTTCTTAGCCTCTCTGGACTTTGTTAAAGGTTTTTATTTAGAATCAGTCTATCACTTCGATTTCTATTTGTCAATTATTTTCCGAACCTAACCACAGTCAATGGTCCGAAGTACATGATCGGTCTCCGCGACGATTTTTTCAAAATCACTAAAGGCAATATTGAGCGTCGTCGAGTTGATAAAGGGATGAAATCCCACCGTAGTCATCTGGTCCACAGCAGCATCCACAATAACTTGAATCCGATGCTCCACATCAAATAGCAAACCAAAAGGCGTCACAGTTCCTGCAGACACATGTAAGAGTTCTTCCAGCACCTCCTCTCTCACAAAAGACAAGCGCTTTTCTTCCAAATTTTCAGCTAACTGCGCTAGATTAGCCTGTTTCTCATCATGCAAAATCACCAGATAAAGCTGATTGCCCTTTTTATTTTTCAACAATAAATCCTTGACCTGCTGCCCCGGCAAGGTAAAATCCAAATCCTGCACAGAGGTAATGGCCTTGTGGTCATGCCGCTCATATGGGATATTCAATTTTTCCAACAAATCATAAGCTTCTTTCTCTGTCGCAAATACCATCTGCCACCTACTTTCGTAACTCTTGTCGCACCTGTGCCCGCAAGTCCTCCAAGCTCTGGATGCTATATTTGTCCATGACTTTGGGGAGTTCATCAATAATATTTGGGCAGGCATAGGGGTCCGTAAAATTCGCTGTACCGACACCAATCGCAGAAGCACCCGCAATCATCATCTCAAGCGCAGCCTCCGCAGAGTCAACCCCACCCATTCCAATAATTGGCAAATCGGTTGCCAGCGCCACTTGACGAATTAGCTTCAAAGCAACTGGGAAAATAGCTGGCCCTGACATCCCACCTTGACCATTTGCGATAATCGGTTGACGCGTTTTCAAGTCATAGCGTGTACCGACAAGCGTATTGATCATCGTCAAGCCACTCGCCCCCGCATCCTCTGCTGCCTTTGCGACCTGAGTAATGTCTGCTACAGAAGGCGTCAACTTGACATAAACCGGCACATCTGAATGCTCTACACTAGCCTTGACCGCAGCGTAAGCCAATTCTGGAACCTGCCCAATCAGAAGCCCGTGATTTCCATGATCCACATTGGGACACGAAATATTGAGCTCGATGGCCTTGACATTTGGCGCTTTGGAAATCTTCTCCGAGACATACGCATATTCCTCATTGGAAAAACCTGCTACATTTGCAATAATCGGTAGTTCTGGAAAATGCTCTGCCAACCAAGGTAACTTTTCAGACAAAACGACATCTACACCAGGATTTTGCAGCCCAATAGC
Organism: Streptococcus gallinaceus; assembly: GCF_040545695.1. Classification (NCBI taxonomy): domain Bacteria; kingdom Bacillati; phylum Bacillota; class Bacilli; order Lactobacillales; family Streptococcaceae; genus Streptococcus; species Streptococcus gallinaceus. Next base: position 261,702 of record NZ_JBEPMK010000003.1, read on the forward strand.
ATTCAACATCCCAGATGGTGTTTCAGCAACACGTGGCGTAGGATTGCCAAAACAAGCTTCCTTGGTCGTTGCCTTTATCATAATGGAACCCAAAACATCCAAGGGATAGTACTTGGCGAATTCCTGACCAAAGCCAAAACAACCCGATGCAGGAATAATAGGGTTTTTCAACTCTAATCCCGGCAAACGAATCGCCAAACAATTTTTCTCCATAACCATTTCCACCTCCTATAAGATCAAGCTACCTGTCGGAAAGACCGGTCCTTCTTCACAAACCCGCTTCAAATCAGCTTCCTGACCATCCTTAGGATGCACTACGCAAGCATAACACGCCCCCATCCCACAAGCCATCCGCGACTCGAGCGACATATAAGCATGAACATGCTGGGCAAATTTTCCATCCACATAGCGCATCATCCCCGGTGCTCCACATGAGTAGACTGCTGCAAATTCCTCAGAAAGTTCGTCCACAACCTCCGAAACATAACCCTTACGACCATAAGAACCATCATCAGTAGTGACCACAACTCCCCCATAAGCTGATAAGGCTTCCTCCAAGATGACCGCCTCCTTATTCGCAAAACCAATCACAGACGTCACCTGACAGCCCAAGTTGGCAACCTGCTTCGCTAGCTCAACCAACGGAGGAACACCAATTCCCCCACCAATCAGCAAGACCGACTGCCCCTCACTCAAAAATGAAATATCAAAACCATTTCCCTGGGGCCCCATGCAGTCCAATACTTGTCCGACTTGCATCTGGGAAAATTGACGCGTCCCCTCGCCCTCAATCCGATAAATAATCCGACACCTGTTCGCCTCCCTATCCACCTGAGAAATCGAAATCGGCCGACGCAAGACCTTGCTCGCATCCGGAACCCGAATATGCAAGAACTGACCCGCAGTCATCTCCTGCACCATCTCACCAGACAAATCCATGGCAAAAATTCGAGGAGCTATCTCCTCCTGCGCCACAATAACCAACTCTTCTTTCATTATCATCACAGACCTCACTTCAAAAAAAGAACCTCGCCAAGAGGCAAGGTACACGAAAATTGGACAGAACCTGCCCTTGATCTGCGCATCCTTCCCAGCCTCTCTGGACTTAGTTAAAGGAAATTAAATTATTGATTATTATAGAGCAAATGACGGGGAATGTCAAAAATTAGACAAATCCTAAAAATAAATTTCTCCAAATATGTTATCTTGAATTTTTATCATCAATCTTTCCAGAAAGTTTTACTCCTCTATCTGTATGATTGGTTAATATCCCTAAAAAGAGTAATATACTTAAAATAATGCAAATAGTTTGCTCTATCTGATTTAATTTAGTACTCAAATCCATATCAAAATAAGATAAGGTAATATTATCAATCAGCATTAATATTAAAGAAACTAGGCCAATCCAAAACATATGCCGGTGTACTCGCTTTTTAATATCACTCATGATACATTCTCCTTTTTTCAAATTTTTATAGTAATATCATACACTAAAATTTGAAAAACTGGGCATAATTTATCAAAATTTTTCATAAAAATTCGGAAATAGCGAACATACTGTTTGAAAAAATATAAATTTAGTCTCTTTTAAACAACTAATTTCCATTATTTATTCTATTCAGATAAAAATTCTTGGTATTTTATCTGTAATTGTTGTGTAACTTCATCTTTAAAATGTAATCCATCTGTTGTTTTTTGATAATCTAACCTATCATTATATGCAACGTATTCATTGATGTCAAACAAAGCAATATTATTTTTATGACAGTAGCTATTTAACCAATTATTCAGCTGGTGCACTTCACTGTTTTTAACCGTTTCTCGAAAAAGCGTATAAGCAACTGTTGTCATACTTAATTTTATTTCTTTTTCAACAAGAATATTGTAGAATTTCTCAAAATTTTTACATATTGATTCGATAGAATGATTTGTAATGAAGTCATTCACACCAATAGATAAAAAGACTTCTTTTACATGATCAGTTAAAATGATATCAATATTTTCTAAAAGGGTAGAGAGTGTCAAACCACCTTGAGAGTAATTCGCAAAGCCTTCTAAGTCAATATTTACTGTTCTTGAGTCTCCTAGAATAAGGCGATTCGCCTTACTATCCATTTTTTTCTTAAATCCCTGTCGATAAAGTTCCTTATTTTCCTGCTCTCTACGATCATAATCAAAGAAAATATGCCCAATCACATGAATAAAGTCATCTCTCGTATCAACATCTAAAGAGTACTCTTTCGCCATCTTATATGCATAGGTTTTGGGAGTGAAAAAACTTTTATTTTTTAAATACGTTTGCTTATCCGAAATATAGATAGCACCATTTGGATAATATAGAGGTTGTAAATCTTGTCTCCGATATCCTCTATCAGCACCTACCATATCTTGAGCAAAGCCTTCTTCTGATAAAGTTGAAAACAAACGTGGATGCTTTTCAACTTCTGAAAAACTCACTACATTATCGACATCATGAGATGTATAGTAATCTACTGCTTCCTCAATATGCCATGCCTTTCTTAATGGCGATGTCACCTGTAATAAAACGAAGACTTGATCATCCTCATAATCAGCTAAAAAGTCTTCCATCATATCATATGAAGTAGCTGTATCCGATGATAATTCCGGTTTTCTCATTACAACAGAGATCCCACGCTCTAAACAAATATCTCGATATAAGTCTGAATCAGTGCTAACAAAAATGTCTTCTTTTTCAAATAATCCTGTTTCAATAGCTGCATCAATTGTATGAAAAATCATTGGTTTTCCAGCTAAAAAAAGCATGTTTTTATCAGGTAAACCTTTTGAGCCAGAACGTGCAGGAATAATACAAATTGGTTTCATTGTTTGACCTCTACTTAATTTTTTTCGCTGGAACTCCAACATAAGTCCCGCTTTCTATAATGTCTTTTACAATCACTGCACCAGCACCAATTGTTGTTTGTGAAGCAATACTTAAGGTTTGAATAATGACACTCGTACTACCAATATAAACTTCTTCTTCTATTTTACAAAGTCCATTTATTGTCGCATTGGGCGCAATATTACAGTGAGATTTCACAATTGTATGATGTTCAATCAAGGCACCAGTATTCACGACATTGTTGTCAAATAATTGAACTTTTGAGCCAATAAAAGCACCAAATCCAATAAATATCCCTCTACCACAAATACTTTCAGGAGTTAGTACTAAAGCATTTGGGCTGATAATATTAATGATGGCATCATAATAATCCTTTGCAACGTAATCAAACAATTCACGTCTTTTAGCATTATCCCCAATTGTAATAAAAACAGCATCAATTGTTCCACTCTCTAAAAACTTCAAAACATCGTACAGATGACCTAAAATAGGGTAGCCATCATGTTCCTTAATATCTTTATCATCAAAAAAACCAATAAAGTCATAGCTTAATCTATCAATAACAGGAACAATCGCATCTGCATGACTACCAGCCCCTAAAAATGCCAATTTTTTTTTCACATTAACCCTCCACGTTTAAATCATAAAAAGGTTGTGAAATAGAAGGAGTTTCATTAAGATACTGTTTAATAGCTCGATACGCTTTCTGAGAGGCATCTTCCTGATAATATGGATTTGAAAAATCTGTTACCTTTTCCAAGGATTTTAATCCAGTATAAATTTCATCGCTATCTACAGAAACATTTAAAACACTTCTACCACTCAATCTACCTTTTTGTCTATCACCTATATTTAAAGTAGCTCTATTTAAAGACGGAACTTCAATTAAACCAGATGATGAATTCCCCACTAAACCATTTGAATGACGTATGAGTGAATGATACTGCTGTGTTGACAATGAGGTAAAACTATGACAATTTGGATGTTTCTTAAGGTAAGAAGCAATTGCCGTGGAGATTTCATCAGAACCAGTATCGGAGTTTGAACCAATAAAAATACATTGTTGCCCAAATCGACTTAATGCCTCCAATACAATTGCCATTTGGTCTCCAGCTGATAGGCCTTCTTCAAAAGTTACGGGATGATATAATACAACCACATATGATTCTTCCAACTTAACAGCTAATTGCTCCTCTAATTCTATTTTTGACAAAGAGGGAATTGATAAAGCATTTTCGACGCCTAATGAGCCCGTATTTATCACAAATCGAGGCTGTTCTCCCATCTGGATTACACGATGACGAAACATTTCAGCTGCAACAAGATGTAAGTGACTCATCTTGGTAATCGCATGGCGAATATATTCATCAAAATTACCAAGAGACGTTTCGCCTCCATGCAAATGACAAACCGGCACATTATAAATAAGAGCAACATTTACAACTGGTAACATTTCATAGCGATCTCCCAAAATGACTACTAAATCATACTCATTTTCTTGGAAAATATCGGTCAAACCCAGTTGCAATCTTGCCATACTTTTTGAAACAGTTTCTTTCTGAGTATCTCTTAAGTTCAATGGAATTTTATAGGCAATTGGAAAACCATCACTTTCAATTTGACGATAAGTATTGCCGTATTTCTCTTCCATATGCATTGCGGTAACAACAATATCCGGAATAATTTCTTCATCGTCAAATAGTTTTTGAATTAACGGTTTCATAATGCCATACTCAGCACGAGAACCTGTAACCAGACAAATTTTTTTCATATTAAATCCTATATATTTCCAAAATTGTTTCTCAACTCAGTAAAAAAGAATATTTTAGCTACAACTGATTTTCAAAGCGAGAATCGCGGATGACTTCATCTTCTTCAAAGTCTTCCTGTGCTTCTTTACCTAAAACTTCATACCATGACATAGGTGAAATACCATTTCCTGGTCGTTTTACGGTAATATTTTCTTCTGAGAAGATTTCACCTTTTTTAATTGGTCGTAAGGCTACAACAGATTTTCGAGCTACAATTTTATTTTTTTCTTCGACCGGATCTGGAATTTTTTCAAAACGCCCTAAGGATTGTTCGATAATTCTAACCCCTTTTACCAAAGTTTCTAAAATTTCTGGAGTCGCACTTGCTTTATGATCCGGTCCTTCCATTTCAGTATCCAATGTAAAATGCTTCTCAATGACTTCTGCACCCATTGCTGCTGCCGCAATAGGAACTTCTGAACCAATAGAGTGATCAGAATAACCAATCGTCAATTCTGGGAATTCTTCTTTTAATGTATGAATGACATTTAGGTTTAAAGATGGATATGGGGTCGGATATTCTGTTGTACAATGCAAAATAGAAATATCAGTAGTCCCATTTTGTCGAAGAATGTCCACCGCTTGATGAATTTCTTCCATCACTGCCATACCCGTTGATAAAATAACCTTTTTTTGCTGCTTCCCAATTTTTTCGAGATATGGTAAATTGGTAATTTCCCCCGAAGGAATCTTGTAAACAGGCATATCTGTTGAAATCAAAAAGTCCAGCGACTCATCATCAAAAGGTGTTGAAAAAGTATCAACTCCCTTTGTAAGTGCATAATCACGCATTTCCAAGTACTCGTCAAAACTTAATTCAAGTCGTTTAGTCATCTCTAACTGACTATCTGCTGTACCAGTCGTTGCTTTCTGATACTCTGCTTTAGGGGCAAATTTAGAAATCAGCTTTTCTGCCTTAAACGTTTGAAATTTAACAGCATCAACACCACACTCAACTGCTACATCGACCATTTTTTTTGCTAGCTGAACATCACCATTATGATTACAGCCAATTTCTGCAATAATATAAACCACTTAACTACTCCTTTTTCTTTCGAACAATCACTTGATAAAGCGCTTGTACATCTGTTTTAAAATAAACACCATAAGCGATCACAACCATTATTCCTAAACACCAACGAATTGGTAAACTGTCTGAAAATTGATTCATCAGTAAAGCATAACCAATTGCAATCAGAGAAAAGATAAGGAACACCTTGACAGTTACCTCATCATATTGATATCTTTTTCTAGAAATGATATGGTGAAAAACCAATAAACTTAGATAAGATAATACCGTAGCAACTGCTGCACCGTAAATTCCAAATTTTGGAATGAAAAAGTAGTTCAAAACAGCATTTACTACTCCCGCAGCAATCGTACCAATAGGAATCATCCTTGTATTCGCATAGTAAAATTGAATATTGACTGGGAAAGTATATAGAAACACAAAAAAGTAACTGATAATAATCATCGCTATAAAATCAATACTTTGACTGTATTTCTCCCCACCCATCAACAGAGCTAAATCTGGAAAAATCGTTAAATAACCTAATGTTAAAAATAGCCCAAGAGCCAAATAGCGTAACACATAGTAATGTAAACGTTTATCTTTCTTTTTCTTAGCTTCAAAAAACCAAGGAATCCACGCCATATTAATGCTATTTAAAACAGTCTGTATAATCATTCCCATTGTATAGCCAAAACTATAAATCGCAACTTCCTTGATAGACAGCATCTTACCAAGCATAATTCTATCTAACTGATTTAAAACTAAGTGTCCTAATTGATGAAAAATAAGAGGCAAAGAAATCATCAACATAAAGGACAAATACTTTTTATCAAAAAACGGTTGTTTTTTTCGCTGAAAATAAATGACTGTAATTATCATGAGCACACTGCTTGGAATAACACCTCCATAAACGCGTGCCAAAAAATCATCTGTCATAACTGTAATCAATCCTATGGAAATTACAGTATTCACAATTGCACTACCAAAAGATAACAAAAAATTAGCGACGCTCTCTTGTTTTTGGATAAAATATGCTCCCAAAAAACCAGAACAATATCCATTGAACGTTTGGACAGCTAAGAGAACAATAACTTGTTCAGAAAAACCGAATAAGTCTCCCAGTAACTTTCGAAATAAGAGCGCTAGTAAGAGCAAACTAAAAGCAAATAAACCCGAAAAATGAAAGGCACTGACAGCATAACGATCATACTCATTCGCATATTTTACTTTTGCTGCACTTAAGGAACCAGAAACCTGTAAACCAATCACCAACATAAAGATACTCATGTAGGAAGAGAATAAACTAAACTTTCCAAATACCTCTTGAGAAATAATGCGAGTGAAAATAGGAAGAGTGATGAATCCAATTGCCTGTACAAATATATTCCCCAGTGTATATAAGAAACCTGAGGTCATGAGTTTTTTTGTGTTCATTTCATCCCTTTCAGATCGAATAAAGTAATTTTTTCCTCTACACAATTTAAAAAATCCAGAGCAGTTGACGAATGAGTAACACCTATACTAAATTTTTGGTCGCATACCATATCTAAAAGTTCCATTGGTATATTTTGGGGTAGCAGTGTAACATTGAGCGAACTATAGTCTACTTTATCACGGGGGTGTATTTTCAGATAAACAGTATAGCCTAACATACGATATTTTTCGATAATTTTTTGATAATAGTCAAATTGTTCATCTAGAGTCTGAAAACTTTCAGTAGCTGTCTTATACCATCTATCAGCCGCTAGTGGTTGTGTCAAGACCAAGACCGATTGACTTTTAATATGAAATTCCTCTACATGAAATAATGTAAATATCAATTGACGATTTTTTGATGGAATTTTCTCAAAAAGTTCTGTTCTTGAAACACTGACAAACTTCTTCCAACGACTATCCCAAGGAATAACTGCTAAAGAATTAACCTCAATAGACTTACAAAATCGCGAGTAACCTAAGGGACGTTCATCTTTTTTAAATAATGTGTAGTAAGCTCTAATAAGAAATCGTGTCTTTTTTTTGTAAATATTTACAGAAAAATAGTTATATCCATCCTCAATCAAATGATATTCCATTTTATTTTTTCTAAAAAAATCCCCTATATTCGTCCAATCATTAAATAAGAAAAGACTCTCCTCGTCAGCAGCAGGAAAACCTATATATTTTTTTTCTGACTCGGAATATATTTGAACTTCTAGCTTGTGCTCTCTTAATATTTGCGCAATTTCTTCTCGTTTAGGGATTTTATTAAATAAAATAACCATGTTTTTTTCATTTAAATCAAGTTTACAAAGAGCAATTAACAAATGATAAACTGTGTGGCATATATATATTTTTTTCATTTTATTCTCAAATACGTCCAACAATCCTTTTGATTTCGAAAAAATAACTCCCAAGCAATTTTATTACAAAAAAGCGGACTCTATCTTTCAACGACAAAATATTTCTATATTTTTTAAAATAGGCCTTAAATTTACTAGTTAAATCATCTTGATAGACAATATTGCTTTTTTCCAATTGATACTTATACAATAATAACAAATAGAGATAGGCACAAACCGTTTTGTAAATATCAATGCCTTTTTGCTCAATAATACTTAAACGCTCTTCCAATGCTTCTATAGCATCTAATCTCTTACAATTAAATTCCTTATTCATAATCGAATCTTTTCGATAGCGATAAAAATACAGCGGCTGATTTGTTACCGCAACTTTCTCCACTTCAAGATAATACTTGTAGGTCGTAAATTCATCTTCATGCAATTTTCCCTTTGGAAACGTGACTTTTTTAGCAACCTTGCTAGGAAGTAATAGCCCCCACGCTGTTGTTAAGCTTGATTTAAATCGATTAAAGTCATACATTAATTGAATGATGTCAGCAGAACTATACAAAGATATTGTCCAATTTTTCAACAGACTCTTCTCTTCGCAAGTTTCCCCCTCTCTATAATCAATATAAGAACAAACTGCTATATCAGCCTCTTTTTTTAACAAAATATTATATAATTCTTCAATATAGTTCTCAGCTATAAAATCATCTGAATCCACGTATGTGATATAGTCTCCGCTAGCAATTTCTGTTCCCTTATTCCGAGCATCCGATAGACCTCCATTTTGCTTATGAAGTACCTTTATTCTCTCATCTATTTTCTGATACCTTTCACAAATCTTCCCCGAAGAATCTGTTGAGCCATCATTAACCAATATAATTTCTAAATACTGATAGTTTTGACAAAGAATGCTCTCTATGCAAGTTGATAGATATTCCTCTACATTGTATACAGGAATGATAACACTTATTAATTTCATCTATTTTCTTTTCTTTCTATTCACAAAAAAAATTTGCATCTGTACAAAAATGATTAATAATAGCGGATTTTTCATATTCAAAAACATCGAAAATAATTTTATAGTAGAGCTCTTAAAAGAAACTTTTTTCCGTTCAGTCATCAGCCATGCATCAAATTTTGCTAAAGCATCTTTCACGAATCTTCGTTTCTCTTTAAAAGAATATTGTTTTGAGAAAATTAACTGCTGTAATAAAACATATTGGCAAACAAAATAATATTCTACAATAAAGTGATAGTTAATGTTTTTTCCAAATATCTCTGTCACAACATCAAGACACTTGTATGTAACTTTTTTTATTTCAGCAACCCTTTTTTCCTGATAAGTAGATGTGATAGAATTCGGATTATATTCATAATAATATAATACATCATCTAACAATTTAATTCGACTACAATTTTTGACATATTCTATATTAAATAATAGATCCTCACCATACTCCAAATTTTCATCAAAAAAAACCGAGATTAAATCACGACTATATAGCCTACAAACGGGAGGATTTAATAATTTAGACTCAAACAATATTAAAAAATTTGGAAAATTTACTAGTATATTTGACTCTAAACCTAATTGATTTGCAGTTTTTGGACAATAATCCTTTCTCTCATAATGACATATAACTAAATCATATTGAGTATATTGAAGCATTTTTTCACAAAAAGTAGGAAGAATATAATCGTCACTATCAACAAAAATAATATACTCACCATTTGAATGTTGTATTCCTAGATTTCTCGCGTGAGAAACACCTTTATTTGAGCTATAAATAGCTATAATATTAGAATTTTCTTCTACATATTGTTTAATAATCTGAGCAGAGTCATCTGTCGAACCATCATCTACAACTATAATTTCAATATCTTTATAAGTCTGTTGCAAAATACTATCCAAACAGCGTCTTAAATAATTCTCTACATTATAAACTGGGACGATTACGGATAACTTAGCCATTATTCTATTTTAACCTCCAAAATCTTTCAAAGCAGATGTAGAAGTTACTCTCTATTCATCTTATATACTAATCTAAAGTTTAATAACATCATCCAATAAAGTAGTCCATACTTCTTATTATTAAATAACCATGCTAGCATCTGATTATGGCAACTTCCCGAAGATTGAAGTGACGTATTGGCCACAGTATGAAAATCTTTTGTCAATGAAATAAATTTACTTTTTGAAACACCCGCACCTATCTCATCTAAAGCGAAATTTTTATATAACTTAATAAAAGTATTTCCTAAGGCTACATTAGACTTTAAAAATTGCTTAGCTAGACTATAACAAACTTTCATTTCCTCAGCTTTACCACCGTAAAATTGACGCGACAAAGAGTTTTCTGTCAATTCAACACAATAAGCTACTGCTGGTTCAACAACAATTTCCTTACAATATTTATAGTAAGTATAATTAAACTGGGTATCCTCAGAATAATGAGATTCCACATTATAAAATAACTGGTATTTTTGCTGAAGCTCTGTCTTAAACAGACGAACCATTGTTGCATTTAATCGTTCTAAATTACTATAATTAGAAAATAGTTCATCAAAACTATATGTACCAAATTGTTCCCAAATACTTTTTGACACACATTTACCATTCTTATGTTGGGTAAAACTATATAATGATAAATCTTCACCAAAATACTGTGACATAACTTTAAAAATACCAGCTGGCAAATAGTCGTCACTATCTAAAATAATAAAATGATTGCCAGAAATAAGGTCTAAAGCAACATTTTTAGTACGACTCAATCCCTTATTCTCTTGACTAATATATACAATATTATCGTATTGTTTCTTATATTGCTCAATAATTTCTGGTGTTCGATCTGTTGAGCCATCATTCACAATTACCATCTCATAGCTACATCCAGTCTGTACCAATACACTTTCGATACATTTTTCTATTGTCTTTTCTGCATTGTAAGCGGGGATGATAACGCTAATATCTACTTCCATTTTTTTAATTTTCTTTCTAGTTTTATTTTAAGGTTTTTAGAACGTAATTTAAAATAATGTAAGTTCCAATTTTTCTTTTTGATTTTCGCGAAATTATCTAGACTAACTTCTGTATACTCTAATGGTTCAAAAGCGTTCGGTATAATTTTATAGATTGAACTGTTGCAATCCACCTTAAGTTCCATTGGACGTGATTGAAAATGCATATATAGATACTCTTTCTTTATCAGCTGACCATCTTCTATAAAATACTCAAATAAACCTTTTTCTTCACGAACGAATACATGATTTTTCCGCTTGATAATCTCATACTTTTGAAGCTTCTTATTCCATTTCGTTAAATAAAAATTTGACGTTTTGGTATAAGTATTTGCTTGAAGTTCCTTGGTGTACATACTTTTTTGACATTGCATAAATAAGTTATTGATACTTCCATTGAATTCTTCATCTAGTGAATAATTATTGTCTATATCCTTCAGTTTACTGACCATTACATCATCTGTTAGTAGCAAACGATTATTTTCAGCAGTATTTTTTATCAACGTACAATGCCCAAAACAAAAAATTTTTTCATACTTTTCTCTAAAGATGGGAGCTAAAAATCTGTCTAAATCCCCAAAAATTAAATCCGTATCACAATATCCCCAATAAGCATAGTCCGCTAGATATTCTTCAAAAAGAAAGCCATATATTGGTCTGTAATCACACAGCTTATACGGACGTTGTAAGTGCTGAGAAAGACCAACTTTGTCTATAATCCGTTGGTTCATCTCCTCAAATGTAGTATATACCACCTTAAAATTTGATGGATAATCGTAATGAGCCTTATCATCAGTAAAAATCAAAAAATCAACCAACTCACTATTTGAACAAGAGTTCAAAAATAATGAGAAATATGAATTAAATTTACCAAAATAAGGTATAATTAGTGCTGCTTTCATAACTTACTTCACTTTCATTGCTAATGTTATAAATAAATACAAACCATATACATTCTTTTTTTTGCACAATGTATAGAAAATGTTCCATAGCATTGGTAAATTATTCATAGAAAATGTTTTAAATAGTTGTTCATATTGAGGATGATTTAACAAAATCTTGACCTCTGACATTTTATTCTTCCAAGCTAAATCAGACATAAATATATTTAATAATAGTGGAAAAAGATTGATAATTATTCTATTTTTTAAAGCAAGTCGATACTCGTCTGAAAGCTGATTTATTTCTATATGCTTTTCTAATAGAGTATATAGGTTAAACCATTTTTGAAAAGCCTGATTGTCATATCGTTTAGTGAGACTATCGGCAGATGTTTTACGATAATAATAATATGTCTTATCGGTGTAATGTACATTGCGACAGTGTTGCAATACAGCCACGTTAAATGCCAAATCCTCTGAACCAATTTTATCCATATCTTGAAATGCTATATTTTTTATCACAGAATAGGTATATAATTTCCCCCAAACTGTATTTAATCGCTCAATTTCTAGAGGTTTGCAAAGTTCATCGTCAAGCAAGCCAAATAATCGTCTATAAACATAATCTCTAAAATTAAAGCTTGTACTCGTTCTCCTTCCAAAAAGAAGACATTCCTCTTGATGTTTTTCAAATAATTTCACAAATGGAAAAAGGACTACATCTGAACCTTCTTTTTGCGCTACTTTCAGTAATATATCTATACAGTTCTTTTCTAAAACATCATCGCCATCTACAAATAACACATAATCTCCTGTAGCAACTGATATCCCAGCATTCCGTGCAGCTGATACACCTTTATTTTTTTGTTTCAAATAAACAAAACGTGTATCACTACAAATAATAGATTCAATGATTTGCTCGGACTTATCTGTGCTACCATCATTAACAAGAATAATTTCTATATTAAAATGGCTTTGCTCTTGGATACTTTTTAAACATTCTTCAATATACTGTGCTACATTATAGACCGGTATAATTATTGAAACTTTATCCACTTACTCTCTCCTTACCTCACTACATGCTGCAAAACTTCATTTAATTCAATCAATGGGCGCACCAAACTATTAAAACCTGCATTTCCTGTCAAGACATACATCATCGCAAACATTGCCACCTGTATCCCCATCATTATAAGTAATACATTAAATGTATGTAATTTTATCTTATAGTCTTTCACATTGAATAAATTGGAAATCATGATAAACACGAATAAAAATAAAAGTCGCGGAAATCTAAAAAATGTAGAATTGAGTAATACAAAAGGAATGAATAGCAACATCCCTGATGAAATCCACATTAATACTTGATGAAACTCTTTGTTTTCTGGATGTTCTTTTACTAACGGTCGATATGATTGATATACAAGTCCTGTATAGATAAAAATAATGGCAACATGAACCACCAATTTCCAAAGATTTGTCTTTAAAGAAGTATCTTCCAAGTATAAATATAACTTACTACTAGATATCAATAACGGAGCAAATTTCAAAGCTACACTTCCTAAAACTACAGATAATACTGTTAGATACCCTATCATTCTACTTTTAAACTCTCTATCTATACAATAAATAGGTACTAATAAAAGTAACATGATAGCATATCCTGAGTGTATCAAATATGATAGGTAGATGAATACTGTCGAATAGAACAATCGTTTATAACTATATCTATACTTTAAACAAATCGGAACAATCCATATTAAAATTGCCATCGCTAAAAAAAAACGTTTCTGTATGATGTTATCTACTAAAGGATATACACTGCTTAAAGCAAGTACAATATTAGGGTTTTTGGAATATTTTTTGATAAAAAGCAAATAGGAAACAACTGCACAGGTAAGAATGACTGTTAGAAATATTTCCAAGCTAAAATGCATTTGATAAAAGATTTGATTAAGCAGCTTCCACAATGAATCTCCTTTAAAATCAAAATGTACTGCCTCATTTCCAAAGGTATAAAACATTGCTCTATAGCCTATATAGTCGGCACCGCCGCGGTTGAAAGCAAACAAAATCCATAGTAGCAAAGAATTCATCCCAAATACTATTTTACTGCTAGGAAATACAAGGCTCAGGCAAATCAACAATAGAAAAATAAAATAAAAAATGACCATTTTTTCTCCTTATAATTGACTGTAAATAGCTTTCATTTGCTGATTCACTTGTGCAATATCATATTTTTTTGCGGCATGGACATTGTGCTCTCCTATTCTTTGACGTGTTTCATTATCTAGTAATCGGCAAATCCCCTCTGCAAACCCCTCTACATCATCAAAATGGTATTTATAACCAGTTTCTCCACTTATAGAATAATCATTTATTCCATTAACGTTAGAAGTTAATATCGGAAGACCTGCTGCCATCGCTTCAATTGCTGCTAAGCCCAACCCTTCTCTTTTAGAAGGAAAACAAAAAATGTCGCTCTCTTGAAGTAATTGCGGAATGTTTTTACGATAACCAAGTAACAAAACTTTATTACATAAATTATTTGCTTCCAAATATTTTTTAATAACTAATTCTTGTTCCCCTTGACCAATAATTAAGTACGTAAGATTTGGTAAATCGAGCATAGCAAGAGCTTTAATAATAATCATATGATTCTTTCGAACACTCAATTCCCCCACCGAAATTAATATTATTTCTTCTTCCGATAATCCAAGAGAATGCCTTATTTTTGATGATTTGTTGCCAGTAGCAGATGCCCGAATTTTTGAATATTCAATACCAACACCATCCACTTTGAAAACTTTCTTTGCTTTCATCGAAGTAGTAGCCAAAGCATAATCTTCATTGTTAATCGTAATTAAAATATCAGTAAAATAAGAAAAAATATATTCAATAGGATAGAATAACACCCAGTCTCTGACACGTCCCCCTTTGTAAAACTGAAATCCATGTGCTGTATAAATAATTTTCGTTGAAGAATTTCTAAATACAAGTCTTGCAAGTACTCCACCAATTGGAGAATGACAATGCATGAGTGAATAGTTATACAATTCGCTAATTCTTCTTAGTTGAGAATATGCTTTTTTATGACTTATAAAATTACCGACATTCCTACTAAAATCAATCTGAAAAAACTTAACATTATTGCTATTTAGCTCTTCTTTCAGTTGAATAATTCGCTCATCAGAAATTGTACTCCCGTTTTCAAAATTTGTCGCAATATGAACCTCATATCCCTGCTCCTGTAATAGACAAATATTATGCATATTAAACTGCTCTATCATCGAAGCAACACTAGCCACAATGAGGGCATATTTCTTTTCCACTATCATACTCCCATTATAATTCTGTTAATTCTATTGATTCTTCAAAATCTCTAATTTGATATTCAAAATCATACTGACTCATCGTCGTTTCATACATTAAATTTCCAAACATTTTTTTTATATTATCATTAAAAAATAGCAATTGAATAATTGGATTAAACATTTTGGTTAGATTAATCTTATGATGATGTACACTAGCAACAGTTTTTACAAGTTGACTAGTAGCTACGTATTCCTTGTTTTGCGGAAACAGTACACCTTCCAAGTTACCATCAATAACTTGCTTTATAAACTCACAAAGGTTATCAATATGCAACATACTTCGTTTATTTTCATAATTAGGAAAAACTGGTAATTTTTGTGCTAACTTTGAAAGTCGTGGATAATTTCCTTTAGAACCTTTGCCATATATCATTGGTGGTCGAATAATGACAACCTTAAACTTTTCATCTACCAAAGTTTGAATCTTTAATTCTGCTTGATACTTACTATCCCCATAAAAATCGCTTGGAGTTGGAATTGTATCTTTTGTAATGAGTCGTTCTCTAGATGTACTATCTCCATAAACAATTATGCTGCTCATGAAGATAAATTGAGAAACATTAGCATCCTTTACTTTTTTAGCTACTTGATATGTTAATTTAGTGTTAACTTGATAATATAAATCTTTCTTACTCTCATCTTTAGAGAAATGTGCGATTCCTGCCACATGAAATACTGAATCATATATTGAAAAGTCGTGTTCAATCCATTTGGGGCTCTTCACATCTAAGGTATCAACTACATACTCGTTATCAGAGTGTAGTAACCAGCGCTCAACAGATGTACCTATATAGGAGTTTGCTCCTGTAATCAGTACCTTTTTCATCTAGTTCTCCTTCTTCATTCCTGTCCCCCCCTCAACAACGCCTTCACTCTTTACGACACTCAAGAAAGTACCAAAGAAACATTTTATATCAAAAGCAAACGACATATTGTCAACATAGTAGCTGTCTAACTTAGCTTTTTCATCAATTTCAAGTTCATCACGACCATTGATTTGCGCCCATCCAGTCAATCCTGGTCGAATATCATTAACACCGTATTTATCACGTTCTTCAATCAAATCATACTGATTCCAAAGAGCTGGTCGAGGACCAATAATTGCCATTTCTCCTTTAAAAATATTAAAGAGTTGTGGTAATTCATCTAGACTTGTTCTTCGTAAAAAAGCGCCAGATTTAGTAATCATTGCTGTAGGATCTTTTAGTAGGTGTGTCGGTGTATCGGCTGGTGTATCAATATACATAGACCGAAACTTATAAATCATAAAATATTCTTTATCCTTACCTACTCGTCTTTGTTTAAAAAGAACAGAACCTTTTGAATCTAATTTGATCCAGATAGCAATAATTAATAAAACTGGGCTTAGTAACACAATCGCTACTCCTGAAAACAAAAAGTCTATCAATCTTTTAAAATGGTTATACATTTCTCACTCCTGTTTCGCAAATTCAATGAGTTTCTCTTTTAAAGTTTTGTTTTCTAAGTCTAGTAGAATCGCAATAAAATTATCAACTTCTTCAACTGATTTTAACGTAACTTTTCCAATAAAAATTTTTTCATGGATTTGCTCGTTGACACGTTCGTCCGATGATAAAAGTTCTTCGTATAGCTTTTCTCCTGGGCGAATTCCAGATTCAACAATACCAATTTCTTCTTCAGTGTGACCACTTAATTTGATTACTTTTTTAGCCAAATCTACAATTTTGACAGGCTCACCCATATCAAGAACAAAGACTTCGCCACCTTTTGCCTGATAACCCGCCTGAATAACTAGACGGCTTGCTTCAGGGATAGTCATAAAGTAACGTGTCATGCGGAAGTCTGTTACTGTAAGTGGCCCCCCTTTTGCAACCTGTTCTTTAAAGACAGGTACAACTGACCCACGACTGCCTAAAACATTCCCAAAACGAACTGCGACAAATTGTGTTTTTCCCTTATCGTTAAGCCCCGTCACGATCATCTCTGCTACTCTTTTAGTTGCTCCCATTACATTGGGTGGGTTGACTGCCTTATCAGTCGAAATCATGACAAATTTTTCAACTGAAGCCTCCCAAGCCGCTTCTGCCACATTTTTCGTCCCAAAAATATTATTTTTCACAGCTTCTTTCGGATTAAACTCCATCAGTGGCACATGCTTATGAGCTGCTGCATGGTAAACATAGTTCGGACGGTACTCTTTCATAAGATTAAAAATCAAGCCTCTGTCCTGAATATCCGCAATGATAGGAATAATCTCTATTTCCTTACCATATTTTTGCAATAGTTCTCGGTGAATTAAGTAAATAGAATTCTCTCCATGTCCTAATAGCAATAATTTTTCAGGCTTAAAATTTGAAATCTGACGACAAATTTCTGAACCAATTGAGCCGCCAGCTCCTGTCACAAGAACTGTTTTTTGACGAAAAAACTCTCCCAAGGTTGTCTGGTCCAGTTCAATTTCTTTCCGACCAAGAAGATCAGCAATATCAATTTCACGTAAATTTTGTGTTGAAATTTTTGTAGTAATAACATCTTCTACACTTGGCATACTATTCACTCGAACACTGCATTGATTGCAAATTTCAACTAACTTTTCCCGTTCTGTCCCTGAGATAGATGGAATTGCGATTGTCACTTGTTCAATATTATAGTTGGCGACTAAAGCTGGAATATTCTCACGATTTCCCATTACTTTTATACCGTGCAAATAAGTGCCATGTTTATTGGTATCAGCATCCACAATACCCACAACATCAATATCTGAATCCGTTTCCAAAACAGTTTGAATAAAAATAGAACCACCGCTACCTGCTCCAACAACAAGAGTTCTTACTTTAGAAGCATCTAGCTTATATCTTTTTTTACGACTATTCATTTCACGCCAAATAATACGAGGAGATGTCATAAGAAAGGTTGAAAGTAACCAAGAAAGAATTAGAAATCGATAACTATACCCTCCTTTGTAAACACCACCAGCAAACACTGATAATGCCATATAAGCAATCACTAATGAGACTGTTAAACGAAACAACACTCTATAATCTGTAAAACGATTAAGAATTGAAAATATCTTACATTGACTTGCTACGACTAAATATATAATTACTACCACAACATAGGAACCAAGCATCTGCTCCCAACTGACCTCGGCAAAAACACCAACAAAAAGCATTGTCACAAGCATAGCTATGAACAACATAGACATATCAATAACTATGAGAATGAAACGTTTTACTCTCCTACTTAGATTCTCCATTATATTTTTCTAGCCTTTTATTAATTCTCTTTTCTTATTCGACGATGTTTAACTGCTTTTTTCTCTGTTGCTTTCCCATATGAACCATAATTTCCATAAGAACCGTATCGGCTCTGCTCAACATCGACTTTATTAAGAACGACACCTAAAAATTGTGCACCACTCATTTCCATTTGTTCTTTAGCTTTTAGAAGAAAGCGACGTTTCACACTGCCTGCTCCCGTAACCAGAACAACACCATCACACTTTTGAGCAATAATCGCTGCATCCACTACCAAACCAATCGGTGGCGAATCTACAATCACATAGTCAAAAACCGTACGAACCTTTTCCATCATATCTGAAAAACGGTCATTCTGAATCAAGCGTGTTGGATTTGGAGTGTGTTTTCCAGAAGGAATAATCAAAAGATTTGGTACATTTGTGTCACAAATCACTTCACCCAAGCTAGCATTTCCTGAGAGGTAGCTTGTCAAACCTTCAATTGCTCCTAGTGCTGTAAATGTTCCAGATAGTACTGAATTTCGAGTATCCGCATCAATTAATAATGTCTTATATCCTGCTGTAGCAAACGACATGGCCAACCCCGTTGATGTAGTTGTTTTTCCTTCGTTTGGCTGTACAGAAGTCAATACAATTGTTTTCAAATCTATTCCGCTAAATTGAATATTTGCCCGAACCGAGTTATAGTATTCATCAGCAGATGCTAATTGACGCCCTTTTGAATTCACCAATTCTAACATGCCCATTTTCTCTCCTCTACATTTTTTCAAAGTTTGGTACAATACCAAGTAATGGAAGCCCTAATACTTCTTCTACATCTTCTGGGCGCTTAATCCGATCATCCAACAACTCGAACAAAACAACTGCTGCGATGGCCGATACAAAACCAGCCATCAACCCAAGCAAAACATTCCGTTTTGTATTTGGAGTTGACGGAGAAGATGGTAGTTTCGCCGCTTCTAAAGTAGTGACATCTTCTACCTTGGTTACTTCTTTAATTTTTTCTGCTGCTACTTCACGAACCGAGTCTGCTAACTGACTAGCCATTTTAGGTTCGCTATCACGCACACTAATCGAAATAACCCGCGTATTAGTCGGGATATCAACAGAAACTTTACTGCCCAGTTCACCTGCTGTCATATTGAGCCCTTCTTTTTCAACAACTTTATTGAGGACGTCACTTGAGGTAATAATTTCCTTATAGTCGTTAACTAAAAAAGAGCCTGCTTGCAAATCTTGGGCTGTTATTACAGAAGCTTCACCTGTTTTGTTTACAACATAAATACGAGTTGTAGCATCATATTTTGGCACAACAACCAAAGTACTATATAGGAAGGAAACTGCTGCAAAGAAAATTCCGGCAAAGGATATTAGTACTTTTTTATCCCATATTTTGTGTAACAACTGCAACACATCAATTTCAATCGTTTGGTCTTTGGTATTCATTTTTTCTCCTAAATAAATTCATCTGCTAAAATCGTTTCAGCATTATCATAAAAAATTGCACGGGCATAATTTGTGCCATATTCTTTTTCTACTACTTGGTAAGCTTCTTGCATGAAAGGCGGACGTCTGTCCAGATTATGCATATCGCTTGAAATAAAGTGAATCAGGTCTTTTTCTAGGAAATAACGACCTCGTTTTTTATAAATCTTTTCCTTGTCGCCAAACAATTTTGGCTTCAATACATGATTACTATTTACCTGCATATAGCATCCCATGTTAATCAATTCACGCACGCGTTCTTCTTTGAATTCCAAGACATCGTAGCGTTCAATGTGGGCAACAACAGGTGTTAGACCAATCATTTGGACATTAGCCAAGGCTTGGCGTATTTCTTGCCAAGGAGTTCCACCTGAAAATTCAACTAACGCAAATCGTGTCCCATTTAAGGTAGGAAATACTCCAGTTTCCAGTTTCTTTAAGATAGAATTTCTATAATAGAGCTCTCCACCATATAAGATAGTCAAGCCATCAAATCGTTTTTCAGCTTCTACTTTGACAATTTGAAAATTCGCGAGGATTTCTTCCTCAGGTGTTTCAAACATCCCTTTTCGGCGGTGTGAGGTTGATACAATAGTTCGAACTCCCTGCCGATAGGCTTCTTCTATCAAAGAAAGACTTTCTTCCAAAGTATCCGGTCCATCGTCTACATTAAATACAATGTGTGAATGAAGATCAATCACTTATTTTCCCTCCATTGTACTATTAATTGCTGCTTTAGCTGTGTCGACACTTGCTTGATCAAGAGATAACATATAGAGAGCATATCCTGGCATCGCATAAGAAGACAATTCTCCTGTTGAGCCAGTACCAGTGACATCTTGTGAAGTAACAGCGAATTGACCACCTGATGACAACTGAGCATTGGCAATGGTCATCATACTATCCAAGGACATATTAGTCTGAACAGAATCCTGTAAAGACGTCACCACATCTGAAATATTCGTCAATGATTGGAAGCTTGCTAGTTTCTTGATCAAAGCTGCAATGACGCGTTCTTGATTTCGTCCACGGTCGTGGTCACCGCCTGCTAATGAATAACGTTCACGAACAAAACGCAAGGCAGAAGCTGAATCAAGTTGAATCGTCCCTGCTTCAAATGTTTGGCCACCGGCTGTGAAGACCGTTGGATTATTCACTTCTACACCGCCAACTGCATCAATCAACTTCATAAAGGATGTAAAGTTGATCCGAGCGTAGTAATCAATATCGATACCGTA
Source organism: Streptococcus gallinaceus (assembly GCF_040545695.1). Taxonomy (NCBI): domain Bacteria; kingdom Bacillati; phylum Bacillota; class Bacilli; order Lactobacillales; family Streptococcaceae; genus Streptococcus; species Streptococcus gallinaceus. Next base: position 282,952 of record NZ_JBEPMK010000003.1, read on the forward strand.
GAGATTCTCCAAGGTTTTCATAGATGTTTCAACACCATAGACACCTGCGTGGGTCAACTTATCGTACTGATTTCCACCACCGTCTGGAATTTTCACATAAGAATCACGTGGAGTTGTTGTGAGAAGGACCTTGTGGGTATCCATATTGACTGTCATGATGATATTGACATCTGATCGAGATACGGTAGAAATTGAACCATAGGTATCAATACCACTAATATAGATATTGAATACATTTGGATCTTTCTGCTTGTCTGATGACTTCTTGACGCTCACTTTTTTACTAATTTTATAAGTATAAAGTGTTTTGATTTTTGAAACATAGTCAGCATCGTTTAACTCAAGAAGGCTGCTATAAGCGCTGTTGAGAACCATCGCCTTTGACTTATCTGCCATGATTGTTTCGTAGGCAGATTGATAAGAGGCTGTTTCAACCGGTGTCAAATTGACATTTTTCTCAAGGCGAGCTTTCCCTAAAAGGGCTTCGATGTTGTCACGATCACTCGCTAAAGGAGACTGCACTTCACTCAATTCGCTCAGATTATTGACCGTGCTATCTTTAGCCACAACCACGCTCATCTCAATCTCAGAATATGAAGCTGTGCTGTTGAATTTTTGTGTCAAGTCAGCGGCTGATTTATAAGTAAAAATCAGTCCAGTCACTCCTAGCAAAAAAAGCACTAAACAAACTGCTGTCAATACTTTGACTTTTTTCTTTAGTATCGCAATGAGCGCTAAAAGCCAAACAAGCAACAGAACTATTGGCACAATCACGTGAAGTTGTCTAAAATGTAGAAATTGCTTTGCAACAATCAGATACATCAACGCACCAACCAATCCTGTATATAAAATCAATAAAGTAGTGTTAATAATCGTACCAGTCTTGGATTTCTTTTCATGACGCTGGCGACTGCTATTTTTAGCCATTCTGCCTCCTAAGATATCTCAAAATAATATTCATTTTGAGATTATTTCATCTCTTCTATATAATTCATTATCTTAAGTAATATAACATAATTTTCTCTAAATACCAAGAGAAATACCGAGGAAACATTTTTTATTTCACTTGAATCTTTTATTTTTTTTAGCTACACTATTCTTATGAGAATTCAACAACTACACTACATCATCAAGATTGCCGAGACTGGTTCTATGAACGAGGCTTCCAAGCAACTTTTTATCACCCAACCCAGTCTTTCCAACGCTGTACGTGACCTAGAAAAAGAGATGGGGATTGAGATTTTTCACCGTCATCCAAAAGGAATTACCTTAACCAAGGATGGTATGGAATTTCTTTCCTATGCCCGTCAAGTAGTGGAACAGACAGAACTCTTGGAAGAACGGTATAAAAATCCAAATACCAAGCGAGAGCTCTTTAGCGTGTCCTCTCAGCACTACGCCTTTGTGGTCAATGCCTTTGTCTCCCTCCTGAAAAAGACAGACATGGCAGATTATGAACTCTTTTTACGGGAGACACGGACTTGGGAAATTATCGACGACATCAAAAATTTCCGTTCAGAAATCGGTGTTCTCTTTCTAAATAATTTCAACCGCGATGTCTTGCTGAAAATGTTTGAGGACAATCGGATCAAGTACACACCACTTTTCACTGCCCATCCCCATGTTTTTGTCAGCAAGACCAATCCGCTTGCCCAGAAAACCTCTGTGCGATTGGATGACTTGACTGAATTTCCTTACCTCAGCTACGAACAAGGGATTCATAATTCTTTCTATTTTTCTGAGGAAATCCTGTCACAAGAACACCATAAAAAGTCCATTGTCGTCTCTGACCGTGCCACTCTTTTCAATCTCTTGATTGGTCTCGATGGCTATACCATTGCGACGGGGATTCTCAACAGTAATCTCAATGGGGATAATATCGTATCTATCCCGCTTGAAATTGACGACGAAATCGAATTGATTTACATCCAACATGAAAAAACAAATCTGTCCAATATGGGAGAACGGTTTATCAACTACTTACTAGAAGAGGTCCAATTCAATGACTGAGGAAAGGGTCAAATGCTGGGTAAACATTTGCGTAAAAAAAGATAATCAGGTACTCTTGCTAGATCGTCAACACGATAATTTTAAAGGCTGGATTCAGCCAGGCGGCAAGGTTGAATTTGCAGAGACTGTCTTCAGTGCTGCTCTAAGAGAGTTAAAGGAAGAGACAGGATTGACCGCCTTAAACTTGGAACTAAAGGGAATCTCTGGCTTCATCAATCCCGCCATTCCTGAGCGCTATGTCTACTACGACTTCTTATGTACAGACTTTGAAGGGCAGGTCCTCAACCAGTCCGCGGAAGGCACTCCCAAGTGGTGGTCCATTGATGTATTGGACACTATTCCAATGCAGGATGACATCCGTAACCGACTTCCCCTTTACTGGAGAAAAGGCTCTTTTGAGCGGGTACATTACTGGGATGAGGAACATCACTGTATCGGACGAACGGAAACTAAGCTTTTTGGAGAAGACTAAATACGACGACCTTCGGGTTGTCTTTTTTCATCCTTTTTTGAAAATACTGTTTTCTTTTAAACGATGAAAGATTTTCATTTTTATACAAGAAAACGCTTTCTTTTATCCCTTGGTAATGATATAATGAAGTTATTAAACAAATAAGGAGTGATTATTTTGGCACAAAACAAGTTATTAGCAATGATTTTGGCCGGCGGACGCGGGACGCGCTTGGAAGGTTTGACACACAAAGTCGCAAAACCAGCGGTAGCATTCGGTGGCAAATATCGCATTATTGACTTCCCTCTCAGCAACTGTGCTAATTCGGGTATCGATATTGTTGGTGTCCTCACACAGTATGAATCTGTCCTGCTCAACTCTTATGTTGCCCAGTCGCAACGCTGGGGACTAGATGTACATGGTTCAGGTGTATTTGTCCTGCCTCCACGTGAAAAAATCGAAGGTTTTGGACTTTACCAAGGTACAGCTGATGCAATCACTCAAAATATTGATTTTATCGATTTACATGAGCCAGAATATGTCCTCATTTTGTCAGGTGACCACATCTACAAGATGAATTATGACAAATTGCTCGAATCTCACATTGAAAAAGGGGCAGATGCCACCATTGCCGTTATCGAAGTTCCGATAAAAGAGGCGTCTCGTTTTGGTATCATGAATACCGATGAAGATTACCGCATCGAAGAGTTCGAAGAAAAACCTGCGGATCCTAAGAGCAATCTTGCTTCCATGGGGATTTACATCTTCACTTGGAAAACCTTGAAAAAATACCTACTGGAAGATGAAAAATTAGACACTTCTTCTCACGATTTTGGTCATGACCTCATTCCAAAATACCTTGAAGACGGTCGCAAGCTTTATGCTTATCCATTCCGTGGCTACTGGAAAGATGTGGGTACGGTCAATAGTCTCTGGGAATCCAATATGGACTTGATTGACCACAATGACGACCTCAATCTTTTTGACCCTACTTGGAAAATCTACTCTGAAGACACTGGTTCTCCCGCTCAAGTGATTGGCTCAAATGCGACGGTTAAGAGCGCCTATATCGACAAAGGTGCTATCATCGATGGCTATGTAGAACATTCTATTGTGTCTACAGATGCCCAAATCAAGGAGGGAGCTGTCGTTAAAAATTCTGTGATTTTACCGAATGCGCAGATTGGAGAAAATGTTGAATTAGATTATGTTATCATTGCTGAAGGAATTAAAATTGCTGACGGTAGCTCGCTTGCGGGAACACCAGATGCAATCCTCCTCATTGACAAAAATGTAAGCAAAGTAAAGGAGGATACAGATGCTTAGAAATACTCTTGGAATCGTCAACATCGAAGGTACAAACGTTCATTTTGGAGATATTATGGGACACCGTGGTGTGCAAGCCTTTGGATTTCTCGGGCGCTACCGCTTGATTGACTTTGTCTTGTCCAACATGTCCAACTCTGGTATTACTGAGTTCCAAGTCTACATGCCTGCCAAGATGCGCTCCACTATCCAGCACGTCGGTACCGGAAAGCACTACAACATCAACAGCAAACGGGGCAAATTGCGTCTGCTCAATAGTGTGACAGATCCAAACTCTATCTACCAGCACGATGTCAAAGCATTTTCAGACAATGTCCACTACATTGAAAAGTCAAACAAGGAATACGTCCTGATCGCTCCATCTTACTTTATCTATAGCCAGGATTATACAAAGGTTATGGAAGAACATGTGGAGACTGGTGCAGACATTACCGTTCTCTACAAAAACGTGACCAATGCCAAAGAAGCCTTTATCGGTTGCCAAACATTGAAATTTGATGATGACAAGCGCATTATCGAATTCGACGAAAATCATGGAAAATATAAAAATCGGTCCGTATCACTCGAAGCCTACTTCATGAAACGTAGCCTGTTTTTAGAATTGATTGAGCGCGCTAACAAGGTTTCTGTCCTCTACTGGCTCAAGGACATTATTCGTGACGTAGTAGACCAATACAAGATTATGGGCTATGCGCACCGTGACTATGTAGCCTGTATCAATACTGTTGAGGCTTACTTTAATACCCAGCTTGAATTGATTGACCGTAACACGCGCCGACTCCTCTTCAAGCAAAACTGGCCGATTCATACGCAAACGAGCGACAGTTCTCCTTGTCTTTACGGCCCTCTGGCAGAAGTATCCGGCAGCTTGATTTCCAACGGTGCTTATATCAACGGTGAGGTAGAAAACTCTGTCATTGACCGTGATGTCATTATCGAAGAAGGTGTCTCTGTCAAAAATTCTATTATCCTAAATGGAGTGACCATCAAATCTGGTGCAACCATTGAAAATGCTATTATTGACAAGTCGACTACCATCACTCACTCCATCGACATCAAGGGGACACCGGAAGCACCTGCCTACATCAAGGCACACCACCTCATTTAAGAGAAAGGATACACCATGTCAAAAAAATCGATTCTCTTTGTGGCTTCTGAAGGGCTCCCTTTTATCAAAACAGGTGGCTTGGCGGATGTTATCGGTTCCCTTCCAAAGGAATTGGTCAAGCAAGGAATGGACGTTCGTGTGGTCCTTCCCCTCTATTTGAAAATTGCCAAAAACAATCACGCAGACTTTACCTATGTTTCGAGTTTTGATGTGCGAGCTGGTGATATTCAATCTATGGCCAATGTCTATCAACAAGTCGTGGACGGGGTTACCTTCTACTTTATCGAACACCGTGATTTCTTTGAACGCGACGAACTCTACGGTTACGATGACGATGCCATACGCTTTGGTTTCTTCCAACACGCAACTTGCCGTTTGTTAGAAGCCCTCAACTACTTTCCAGACATTATCCATAGCCATGACTGGCACACTGCTGCACTGCCATTTCTCTGCCGTACATTTTATAGCTACCGGGAAGAATTTCGACAAATCCAGCATGTCTTTACCATTCATAATCTAGCTTTCCAAGGCATTTTCAACAAACAATCCCTCTGGTCTGCGCTCGGTATGGACTACGGTTACTATCTGGATGGCACTGCACGCTTCTACGATGACTGTATTAGTTTTATGAAGTTAGGCATCCTTTACGCAGACAAGGTAACGACCGTTTCGGAAACCTATGCGCAGGAAATTTTAACCGAAGAATTTGGCGAAAATATGCAGCATGTCCTTGCTCTCCGCCAACATGACCTTTGCGGTATCGTCAACGGAATTGACTACGATGTCTGGAATCCACAAACCGATCCTGCCCTTGTCAAGCCATTTGATAGCCAACACTTAGCTGATAAAAAGGCGAATAAGCTAGCCTTGCAGGCACAGTTTGGCTTGCCCCAAGACGAAGACACTCTCCTCGTCGGCATTGTTTCGCGTCTGACTTACCAAAAAGGGTTCTATCTTTTGACAGAGATGCTAGGCCATATGCTTCAAGCTAGAGTTCAGTTTGTGGTTTTGGGAAATGGCGAGCAAGATATCGAAAATGCATTCAATCATTTTAAAGAAGCTTATCCGGATAAATTCGCCTTCTACCGTGGCTACAACGAGCCTCTTGCTCATCAAATCTATGCAGCGAGTGACCTCTTCCTCATGCCATCCATCTTTGAACCATGTGGCATCAGTCAGCTCATTTCCATGCATTACGGTACACTTCCTTTGGTACGTGAAACGGGTGGACTACGAGATACCGTTATCCCTTATAACCGAGAAAATCTCCAGGGTACAGGATTTAGTTTCTTCGAGAAAAATGCTCAAAGCATGAAGTACGTCTATGACTTGGCACTTGAAACCTATTACGAACGACCACAGGATTGGACAAAACTAGTCGAGCAAGCTATGGAAAAAGATGTCAGCTGGCCAGTTTCCGCTGAAAAATACATTTGGCTCTACAGAGAAATTACACAGTAACACTCAGGCGAGACGCGAGGAACAAACTCGGCCTCGCCTTTTCAAGGATTTAAGGAGGAAGAATGAATACATTTAGTGATTTAGACCTCTATTACCTTCAAAGTGGTGAACACACTAGCCTTTACGAAAAAATGGGCGCTCACCTGGTCAAAAAAGGTAATAAACTAATCGGCACACAATTTCGTGTTTACGCCCCAAATGCCAGCTCTGTTTATCTGGTTGGGGACTTTAATGGTTGGCAAAAGTCGCATCCTTTAGAACACGAGATTGGCGGTGTCTACCAAGTCTATATTGATGGTTTAACCGCCCATGAAAATTACAAATATCTCATTATTACACTTGATGGACGTGAATTATATAAGGCTGATCCCTATGCTTTCTTTAGCCAACTACGCCCGGATACAGCTTCACAAACTTACAATTCGCGCTATAAATTCAAGGATCAAGATTGGATTTACCAACGGACAGATTACGACTTCAAAACAAGTCCATTTTCCGTCTATGAAGTGCATCTAGGTTCTTGGAAGCAAAAAATTATCAACCAAACAGGTGAGGGGGCCAGCAGAGAAAACTTTTACTCCTATAAGGAACTTGCACCTCTTCTCATTGATTATATAAAAGAGCAAGGATACACCCATATCGAACTTCTCCCCATCATGGAACATCCTTTGGACGCTTCGTGGGGGTACCAAGTGACCGGCTATTTTAGCCCAACTAGTCGTTATGGAAAACCTGACGAACTCAAATACCTAGTAGACCAATGCCACCAAGCTGGAATCGGGGTTATTCTCGACTGGGTACCGCTTCATTTCTGCAAAGATGCGCATGGACTTTATCAATTTGACGGCTCTTGGCTCTACGAATACCAAGAAGAACACGATCGTGAAAATCGTCAATGGGGTACTGCGAATTTTGACCTGAGCAAAGGCGTAACTCGCTCTTTCCTCCTATCAAATATCCACTACTGGCTCAATGAATTTCACTTCGATGGTATCCGTGTTGACGCCCTATCCTATCTACTCTACTGGCGAGGAGAGACAGAACCAGACAAAATCAATCAACCTGCCATCGATTTTATCAAACGCGTCACAGCTCTTGTCCACCAAGAATTCAAAGGCGTTGTCATGATTGCTGAAGATTCATCAAGTTACCCAGGTGTTACCCATCCACTCGATGCAGATGGACTTGGCTTTGATATGAAATGGGACTTGGGTTGGATGAATGATACACTCAAATACATGAGTCGTCCCTCTATCTACCGCAAGCACCATGTCAACGAAATCACATTTGGTATGTATTACAACCAAAACGAACAGTTTATTCTCCCACTCTCGCATGATGAAGTCGTCCACGGCAAGCATTCGATTGTCGAAAAAATGGATGGTAACTACCAAGATAAATTCCATCTGGCACGCGCTTACTATGCTTACTATTTTGCTCATCCAGGAAAGAAACTCCTTTTTATGGGCAATGAATGGGGGCATATCCGAGAATGGCACGAATACACACAGATGGACTGGCTCTTGCTGGACTACCCTGTCCACCAATCCTTCCACAGCATGATGCAGTATCTGACCAACTATTATCGCCAGCATCCTGCATTTTGGCAATACGACTATCAAGCACACGAAAAAGGATTTAAGTGGGCAGCCATAGCTGAAGAAGCAAATTGCTTTGCCTTCTCACGCTTTGGTGATGATGAAGAGATTTTGGTCATCTCAAATTTCAATGACCAAGATATTTTTGATTTGGCATTGGACTTACCTGCTGGTAAAACCTACAAACTTGTCTTTTCAACGGCTATTCTCCCGACGGAATCATTCGAATTACAAACCAATGAAACGGGAGCGCGCATTACCATTCCGCGATTGACCACCTTCTATCTGAAAGACGTAACAAAAAGAGGTTAGGACTTTGTCCCACCTCTTTTATTATTGCTAGCCATAAACTGGTCGATTATTTTCCGTCGACTGCCTTGTATTTAGCCACTTCTTTCAAGTAATTATCATAGTCACCATTTTCTGTGATTTCCTTGATAGATTTGTTCAAAGCCTTTTGCAAGTCTTCATGACCTTTTGCTAAAACAACGACTTTTTTGTTTCCATCCTTAGGATCAAATGTTACAGACGCTACTGCCAAGTCCGTATTTTGTGCGACATAGCCTTCTGCCACTGCTGAATCGAGCAAGACTGCATAGACTTGACCAGCTTTCAACTCCGTCACAGCTTCACTCATACCAGTGAGTGAGACGATATTGGCATTTGACAATTTTGCTTGCGCGTAAGCTTCTTGGGTTGTCCCTTTTTGCACCGCCAATGATTTACCTTTCAAATCCGCAGGTTTTGTAAACTTGTCAAGAGATGATTTTTTAACCAACAAAACATCGGCTACAGAGTAGTATGGATCGGTAAAATCAAATGTTTGCGCGCGTTCTTTTGAGTAAGACAAGCCAGCAATGGCAATGTCAACTTTCCCATTTTGAACACTGGTCAAGACATTATCGAAGCTCATGGTTGACACTTCCAATTTAACGCCCAAATCTTTGGCCAACTTTTCAGCCAATAAGATATCCGAACCTACAACCTTGTTTTCACCATTGACCAGGGTTTGGAATTCAAACGGTGCATAGTCTGGGCTTGTGGCTACCACAAGTGTCCCTTTTTCTTTAATTTTGTCCACCGCAGATGAGGAGGAGGTTGATTGACTAGACGATGAGCATGCTATCAAAGTCAAACCAGCCAATACAGTTGTTGCTGCCACTAACATTTTCTTGAATTTCATAATAATCCTCTTTTCTTTTGCCTACTGTCTCCAGTATCGGTTTTTGAAAGTGAATTTCGATTACATTTCACTTGTTTTTCAAAAGTATGTGACTATTTTAATTCATTTTTATACAATTGTCAACCGTAGTTTGAATTTTTATTCAATATTTTTTGATTTTTTAGCATAAAAAAGACAAATTCAAAGTGAATTTGTCCTATTTTACCAAAACTCACGGATAAAATCGTCCTCCAGCCGTTCCCGATAGAACAGTTCAGATAGCTCCTTTTCATCAAAAACGCGGAGCAAATTGAGCAAATCATAAGCGAGCTCCATCTCTGACAAATCCGCCCGATCTACCCACTGCACTTCCCCTTCTTCCGAAGAACGCAACTGCCCTTCAAAGTCAATAGTCCGATAGAGAAAAACCAGATATCGGACACCTTCTTTTGTATACCAATGCTTCATCCCAACCAACTTGGGATTGCGAATAAGAAGCCCGGTCTCCTCATACACTTCCCGAACAACCGCCTCATGGAGACTTTCCCCCACTTCAATATGCCCACCTGGCAAGGCAGCTCCTGACCAAGTATAGCGCTCAGGATCTCGAATTTGCATTACAATCTTGCGGTCCGCATCCTCAATCAGACACATATTGGTTAAAATCACTTCCTGGCTACGTGGCATTCCAATCTTCCTCTTTCTACTAGCTCTGTATTGACAAGTATGTCAATACTTGTTGTACTTAGTATAACAGCTTTTGGCTGACTTCTCAATATACGAAAATCAGTGACGGTTGAAAATTGGATTTTCAAGCAAAATTCACCCGAAAAATATCCTCTATATTATCGCACAACTCCATCGATAATTTATCCATTTTATTTAATTGCATACCAAAAATCTCCTATTTGTTTAATGTCTGGTACTGTTTGACAAGATTCTCTTGGGTCAACTTCTTCATAAAAAGCGGCTGTTTGTCTTTAGAATACTGTTCTGTTTTTTCATCCTGTAACTTGTTAATATTCTTAGTCGCTTCTGGACTAAAAAGCTTAGACAACTCTGTCTCTTGCTCAATGTACGAAACATCGCGCTGCTCAGTTGGGGTTTGAATATTTGTATCGATTTTCAAATTACCATCTGCCGCATAAACTGTGATTGGTAGTAAAAAACCGTAAATAGGAGCGTCTTCAATTTTATTTTCATCTCATTACCACCTCGTTGTTCACTCCAGTCATCAACCTCGAATCGTTCTTTCCGCTCGAATAAATAGACAAGAATCCCAATCTAGTTATACTAAATTAGGATAGATGTCATATGTTCAAAAATTAGTCTTCCATCTCTTTATAAAGGTAGACATTTAGTCCACCTAAAGCTGGAATCAAGAAGAGTAAAATACCAAAGATTAATCCCCATCCCTCCTGATGGCTTAACAGTAATTGGAACATTTTTTCTGTATAAGTCAGTGGTGAAACAGATGCAATTCCTTGATTGGTCGTTGCAAATTGTACATCAAACAGCTGCGAAGCACTGATGATATAGAGCATAAGTAAACCAATTGAGACTAAGAAACCAATATGTTTAAAGTATTTAAGGAGGAGATTATTGCTGTATGAGAATACCAATAATAAAACAACTCCTGCCATCATTAAAGTGATAAACTGACTGCCGATAACATCTAGTTTGCTACCCATAATTGCAAAAATCATAAGTCCACTGATTACCGCCACTCCAGATAGTACGGACATTGGTACGATAGCATTTGACCAACTCACTCGTTCCCCGTTTTCACTGCCTCGCATCCATTTAGTATGTTGCAATGCATAGGCTAAACCTAGAATCGTTTTTAGGCTTTCCATATCAGCCGAATTCAACAAACCGTTTTTCCCTGCTACCGATGCATCAAACGACTGTCTTAAATCCGTTCCAAAAATCGTCTGAACAATAGCAGCCAACTCCAGATAACCATGGATATCAGCAAATAATGTTGCTGACTCTGAATCTCCCGCATAACTTTCATAAGGGAATAGAGTTGAAGAAGCGGAATATTCCCGTTTGAATTCTTTACTCTCAGGTTCATATACAGTTGTCACTTTGGTTTCTGTTTTCGGAACAGCTGGTGTCGGTGTAGTACTTCCATTCGTTGCATCAGGACTTGTAGACTTATCTATAGACGTATCCGTGCTAGCATCAGCAACTGAAACCTCTTCTATTTTTTCTTTAGCAACAGCTATGTCAGCTTTTTCGCTTGTTGTAACAACAGCTTGAACAACAGCTGGGGAAAGGACGTTCAGTTGTTGTGGTGAGGCTACACCTAATTGATACTGCAACGTTAATTGGGGTTGTGTCCCAGATACGAGCACTTGATACTCAGTGACAGATAATTGACGAGTCTGATAGCCATTAATAGAAAGTGTATATTGCGACGGAACTGAAATTCTAACATCTGTTACTTCACCTGTTACGTTTGGAAATGTCAGCACACCGCCTGCAGCAAGTCCTGACAAAATATGATTTTTAATTTTATCAGTCCGTTCCACTTGTGCACTGCTTGTCACTGACGGTAATGGTTTATTGTATTTGTCAGCATACCATGCAACAAAGTCATTGATATTTTTCAAGTATTTTTTATCCGCATCTGATAGAGCTAACGCATTGATACCTTAAGATTTAGTAATTGTTTCATCCCAAGTAGTTGGATTGCTCAGACCATCATTGAAGGTCGTTTTTACTGTTTGTAGTTGTTGAAGCTGGTCCGCTACCGACAGCTTAGAGAGGGACTCATCGTATTGAGCAATGTTTTGTTCTCGTTGCCCAATAGAAGTTTGCCACTTGGTTTGTGCTTCCTGAATCACTGACAATTCTGTATCGTAAGTTTTATCAACATTTATAATAGAAGAAAAACTTTCATTTGTATGATTCAAAGCATCATTAAAGGAAGAGTAGGTAGACAAAATTGAATCCGGTGAGCTCTTAATCCCGGCAAATGATTGAGAGTAGCCCCCAGTGGCTGAAGAAGATTGCTTTGATAGGCAGTTAGGGAATTTCCCTCATGTGTTACCGCTGTCGCAACCTGCCCTTGAGCCGATTGAGGATTTCCTATGATACTTGAAAAATAAATATTAATGAGGTCTTGGTTAAACTGTGTCTTTAAGTCAGAAACCGCCTGCTCTGCCTTACGAATCACAATTTGTTTGTCAGACTTAATCTGGTATTGAAAGCTCGTTTGGGTTGGCGATTGATGCTCCAATGCTAGTGAATCCGATGAAAACTTACTAGGAAGAACGACCATTAATTGATAGGACCCATTTTCAAGACCATGCTCGGCGATTGCGCGTGACACAATTTCAATTGGATAGTCTGTTCTAGTATCAAATGACTTTACCAAGGTACTTCCGATATTGACAAATTGGTCAATGTAGTTTACCCCTGTATCCTCATTGACAAACGCAATCTTAATATCATTGGACTCGACAGTTTCTTGCTTTTGTGTCACCGAATTCCGTATTGAAGTCGGCTTGACAATCCCAAAATAAGTTGCACCACCAGCTGTTGTAACTAGCAGACTAGACATGAGTACTAATAATTTTCTGTTCATTCCTAACATATTCCTCCTAGTAAAAAAATGAAGTTGAGGAGTTTCCCCAACTTCATTAAATCAGTAATTTAGACCAAAGTTGCGAGAAAGGTCTTGGTCATTTTGTTGCATCGCTTGAGCAGTTTTATCAAGTTGTGTATTGATTTGTTGCATCAACTCTGCAAAATTTTGAACTTTTGATTTCAGCTCGTTAAAATTGGTTATCAAAACCTTGGAACGCCGCACCCTCCCATTCAGAACGAAGGGTATCTTGCAATCTTTGTAAGTTGTTTAAAATTGTCGTAATGTCGTTAGATGCTTTACCATACTCACATGCGCAAGATTGAAGGGTTTCAGGTGATACTCGGATTTGTGACATAAGCTGTCTCCTTTAAGTTTTATTTAAGAAAATTATATCTAAAATAAATATTTTTTCAATGATATTATAGTCAATTGCACCAATTTATTTTATTTTCTGAAAATATTCGCTATTTTATCATCTGGGTATGAAAATTCCTCACTCCATCTCTTTCAACTCTAATACCAAGTCACGAATTTGGGCTGCTAATTCAAAGTCAAGCAATTCAGCTGCTTCCTGCATTTGTTTTTGGAGTTTTTTTATAGCATCCTTGCGCTCGGTCTTATTGAGTGCGGAATAGTCCACAACTTCTTCTTCTGCATCCTTGCTGCCAGCCTTAGTCACAGAAATCAAGTCACGAATTTCTTTCTTGATGGTCTGTGGAACGATGCCGTGTTCCGCATTATAAGCCATCTGAATTTCGCGACGGCGAGCTGTCTCATCTATGGCCCGTTGCATAGAATCCGTAATCTTGTCCGCATACATGATCACGTGGCCCTCACTATTACGCGCGGCACGACCAATAGTCTGAATCAGACCACGTTCATTACGCAAGAAGCCCTCCTTGTCCGCATCCAAGATGGCAACCAGTGACACTTCTGGTACGTCAATTCCCTCACGTAAAAGGTTAATCCCAACCAATACATCAAAGACGCCCAGACGCAAGTCACGAATGATTTCCGTCCGCTCAAGCGTTTTAATATCCGAGTGCATGTATTTGACCTTGACACCCATTTCTTTGAGGTAATCGGTCAAATCCTCTGCCATTTTCTTGGTCAGGGTTGTGATAAAGGTCCGCTCGCCTTTTAGGCTACGCTCCGTGATTTCTCCCAACAGGTCATCCATTTGTCCCATGGTTGGACGCACTTCCACTTCTGGGTCAAGTAGACCAGTCGGACGAATGATTTGCTCAATGACGGTATCCGTTTGCTCATTTTCATAATCACCTGGTGTGGCAGAAACGTAGACAATCTGATGGATATGACTCTCAAATTCTTCCCGACGAAGCGGACGATTGTCCAAGGCAGACGGCAAACGAAAACCATAATTCACCAGCATTTCTTTACGAGCGCGGTCTCCGTTGTACATACCCTTGATTTGCCCCATGGTCATGTGGCTCTCATCAATCATAATCAGAAAATCTTCTGGGAAAAAGTCAAGTAGCGTGTAGGGTGGCTCGCCTTCACTCCGCCCATCCATGTGGCGAGAATAGTTTTCGACACCGTTGGTGTAGCCCATTTCACGAAGCATTTCGATGTCGTACTCAGTCCGCTGACGCAACCGTTGCGCTTCCAATAATTTTCCCTCTGATTCAAAGAGCTTTAATTGCTCCTCTAGCTCTGCTTGGATTTTTGCAATGGCAACTTCCATGTGCTCGTCGTTGGTCATAAAGTGAGTCGCTGGGAAAAGAACCAAGTGCTCCACTTCGCCTAGATTTTTACCTGTGAGACTTTCAATCTCACGAATACGGTCAATTTCATCACCGAAAAATTCCACACGAAAGGCATGCTCGTCACGAGAAGCTGGGAAGATTTCCACCACATCGCCACGTACACGAAAACGCCCCCGCTGAAAATCAATATCATTGCGCTCAAATTGAATATCAACGAGTTGATTCAAGAGCTGGTCACGCGAGATTTCCTGACCTGGTCGCAAACTCACTGCTGAGTCTGCGTATTCTTTTGGTGAACCCAAACCGTAGATACAGGAAACAGATGCGACGACAATCACATCGTTGCGCTCCAAAAGTGACGATGTCGCTGAATGACGCAGTTTATCAATCTCATCATTGACCGAACTATCTTTTTCGATGTAGGTATCCGATGACGGCACATAGGCTTCCGGCTGGTAATAATCGTAGTAAGAGACAAAATACTCGACCGCATTATCAGGGAAAAATTCCTTAAATTCGCCGTAGAGTTGTCCTGCCAAGGTCTTGTTATGAGCGATGACAAGGGTTGGTTTATTGACCTTGCTGATGACCTGACTCATGGTGTAGGTCTTACCTGTCCCCGTCGCTCCAAGAAGAATCTGCGCTTTTTCTCCACCTTCGATATTGTCCACCAAGGCTTCGATGGCCTGTGGTTGGTCTCCTGATGGCTCATATTTTGAGACCAATTTAAATGGCTGGTCTGTTCGTCTATCAATCATATACTTTCCTCTTTTACTAAGTTAGAACTATTGTACCATAGGAGGATGGGAAATAAAAAAATCGGCCATCTGAAACCGATTTCTTTTCTATATTATAAAGTGGATTTTTCTTTTTTCAAGGCCCAAATCAGATAGACAATCCCAGCACATTCAACCAAGCAAGAAATTAGACTTCCCTCTGTCCCGAATGCACCTCCAGAAATCCACTCTGGACTCTTGGCATTGACCGCAAAATGCAAGAGGCTCTTACCAGCAGCCTGACCACTGACCGCGATACCAAATAGATTTCCCTGTGTGAAATTCCAAGCACCGTGCAATGCAGCTACGCCCCAGATATTGTCCGTCTTCAGCATATACAAAGCCATAAAAATACCGGATAGAACTAGGCCTAACAGAGAAATCAGTGTCACATGATCATTTCCCAAATGCATCAGACCGAACAAGGAACTGGATACCCCCACTGCTACAGCCAGATTAGTCCGACGATTGGTCAAGGGAAGTAACCATCCACGCGTCAAGAGTTCCTCAGTCCCTCCTTGAATAAACCAGAAAGGGATGAGCGACAAGACAAAGCCAATGCTAGCGACACTAAAGTCAACACCGACAAATGTCAAGCCTCCCAAGAGGTAAGACAGGAGAGCAGCTGCTGAAAAGAGCACCGTTCCTACTAGCCACCCCAGACTGATTTCTTTTAGGATCCCTCGCTTCACCTTGAAAAATCCCAAACTAGAAATTGGTCGACGTTCCACAAACTTGACCCAAAGCATGAGACCCGCTGCGACAAAACCAAAGCAAATCAATTCAAAATGCAAACTCGTGAAAGTAGATGTCACAGAATCCAAACTCGAACCACTTGCTAATCCAACTGCCATTATAATCGGCCCTAAAATCATCCCCGCAACAAGCGAACCCACAAAGAAGAAAATTTCTACCATAATACAGGCTAATAGTACAAATAACCAACTAGGCATCCTGTCGTACAAGACAGTTGGCGCTTCTAACATTTTCTTTTTCATTTGTTACCTCCAAATTGTTTTTTATATTATACGTATAATACAACTATACAATCAATTTGTCAACACCTGTTTCATGTCATATTTTCTAACACAGGCGATTTGCGTTTGTCTGAAAATTCTGCTATACTAATAATCATATCTTTAGAAGGAGATTGGAAATGAAGAAAAAATTATTCATGCTGATGGCAACTATTTTGCCTGCATTCTTTCTTTTCACTGGTGTACAGGCAGACGATAACATTGATATCGCCTTTGATTCAACCTATGCACCATTTGAGTTCAAAGACTCAGACCAAGTTTATAAAGGCTTAGACGTCGATATTATTAATGAAGTAGCAAGCCGTTCTGGCTGGGCAACCAACCAGACATTCCCTGGATTTGATGCTGCGGTAAATGCGGTTCAATCTGGTCAGGCTGACGCCCTCATGGCTGGTACGACGATTACAGAGGCTCGTAAAAAGGTATTTACCTTCTCAGATCCTTACTTTGACACAAAAATTGTTGTGGCGACACGTAAATCTGAGACTGTTTCACAATACAAGGACTTAAAAGGCAAGACAGTCGGTGTGAAAAACGGGACTGCTGCTCAATCTTTCCTTGATGAAAACAAGAGCAAATACAGCTACTCTATCAAGACATTTGATACTGGCGACACAATGTACAACAGCCTTTCAGCTGGAGCTGTCGATGCAGTAATGGACGATGAAGCGGTTATCAAGTACGCGATTCAACAAAATCAAGACTTGGCTATCAATATGGATGGCGAAGCAATTGGTTCATTTGGATTCGCTGTTAAAAAAGGCAGCAAATACGAATACCTCATCTCAGATTTCAACAAAGCTTTAGCAGCTATGAAGGAAGACGGCACCTATGATAAAATCATGAAAAAATGGTTGGGTTCTGACACTTCTAGCTCATCAGAAAAAACAGATTATGGTTCAACATTAAGCCTATCAGGAGATGCCTCTGCAAAAGCAACTCCAGTCAAAGGTTCCTATGTTATCGCATCTGATTCATCATTTGCTCCATTTGAATACCAAGGAAAAGATGGCAACTATACTGGGATTGATATCGAGTTGATCAAAGCCATCGCTGAACAACAAGGCTTTACGGTTACTATCCAAAATCCTGGATTTGATGCTGCACTGAATGCTGTCCAAGCGGGACAAGCTGATGCAGTTATCGCTGGGATGACCATCACAGATGCTCGTAAGAAAATCTTTAATTTCTCCGATGCTTACTACACTTCTAACATCTTGTTAGCTGTTAAAAAAGGCAGTCCGATTAAAGCTTACGAAGATCTAAAAGGCAAAACAGTCGGTGCCAAAAACGGTACTTCTTCTTATGCCTATTTAGAAGAAAATGCTAAAAAGTATGGTTATACATTAAAAGCATTTGATGAAGCATCTAGCATGTATGACAGTTTGAACTCCGGCTCAATCGGTGCCCTCATGGACGATGAAGCTGTATTGCTCTACGCTATCCAACAAGGTCGTGATTTTGAAACACCTATCAAAGGAATTTCAACTGGTGCCATCGGATTTGCTGTTAAAAAAGGAAGCAATCCTGAGTTGGTCGAAATGTTCAACAACGGACTTGCAGCTCTGGTTAAATCAGGAAAATACAACGAAATCCTCAATAAGTATTTCAACACTTCTGAAAACAGCTCATCTTCTGCTAAATCAAGCTCTACTGTCGATGAATCAACGATTTTCGGACTATTGAAAAACAACTACGGTCAACTTCTTTCTGGACTTGGTATCACAGTTGGTTTGGCGCTACTCTCATTTGCCATTGCTATCGTAATCGGTATTATCTTCGGTATGTTTGCAGTTAGCCCGTTCAAATCACTTCGTGTGATTGCTTCTGTGTTCGTTGATGTGGTACGCGGTATCCCGCTTATGATTGTGGCCGCCTTCATCTTCTGGGGCATTCCAAACTTGATTGAATCCATGACTGGTAACCAATCGCCTATCAACGACTTTGTCGCAGGTACTATTGCCCTCTCTCTTAACTCTGGTGCCTATATCGCTGAAATCGTTCGTGGTGGTATCCAAGCAGTACCAGCTGGACAAATGGAAGCTTCTCGCAGCTTGGGTATTTCTTACAACACAACCATGCGTAAGATTATCTTGCCACAAGCCGCAAAACTTATGCTTCCAAACTTTATCAACCAATTCGTTATTACTTTGAAAGATACAACCATCATCTCAGCGATTGGTTTGGTTGAACTCTTCCAAGCAGGTAAAATCATCATCGCCCGTAACTACCAATCATTCCGTATGTACGCAATCTTGGCGATTATCTACCTTGTGGTCATCACTCTCTTGACACGATTGGCACGTAAACTTGAAAAAGGAGGCAAATAATGGCTCAATTGAAAATTAATGTAGAAGACTTGCATAAAGCTTACGGAAAAAATGAAGTTTTAAAAGGTATTTCCACAAAATTTTACGAAGGGGATGTGGTTTGTATCATCGGACCTTCTGGTTCTGGTAAATCAACTTTCCTTCGTACCATGAACTTGCTTGAAACCATTACAAGCGGTCACGTCATGGTCGATGGATTTAACTTGACAGATCCAAAGACGGATGTCGATACCTTCCGTGCAAATGTTGGAATGGTATTCCAACACTTCAACCTCTTCCCACATATGACCGTTTTGGAAAACATCACTTTCGCTCCTATCGAGCACAAATTGATGGACAAGGCTGAAGCTGAAAAAGTGGGGATGGAATTGTTAGACAAGGTTGGTTTGGCTGACAAACGCAACGCCATGCCAGATAGCCTGTCTGGTGGTCAGAAACAACGTGTGGCTATCGCTCGTGCCCTAGCTATGAATCCTGACATCATGCTCTTTGACGAGCCTACATCAGCCCTTGACCCTGAAATGGTCGGCGATGTACTGAATGTTATGAAGGACTTGGCTGAGCAAGGTATGACCATGCTTATCGTTACCCACGAAATGGGATTTGCTCGCAAGGTTGCCAACCGCGTTATCTTCACAGATGGCGGTGAGTTCTTAGAAGACGGCACTCCTGAACAAATCTTCGATAATCCACAACACCCACGTCTCAAGGAATTCTTGGAAAAGGTATTGAATGTATAAGAAAAGCCCTTCTAGGGCTTTTTCATTTTCTCTAAAAACTGAGCTGCTTCTTCTCTGCTATGAAAGATATACTGTTCTTTATCTGGATATTGACTGAGTAAAGACAGGATGTTAGGCCGACTGGTGTGTGAAAAATTTCGAATGAATGCTAGAAATTCTTCATCCAGCTCTGTCTCAACCCAAGGCATGTCTGGGCGAACAGTTCCAACCCTGCTGGCTATGCCTTCTAAACAGACCTCTAGAGGATAGTCTAGAAAAATAATCGTATCACAAGCCTTAAGACGAAATTCCATACTAGACCCGTAATTTCCATCAATAATCCAACTTGGTTGACGGATAGCTTGGGCTTGTCGCTCCAAAAAGACAGCACTATCGACTGTCGTCCGGTCCGCATTCCAATTTAGCTGATCCAGATGAACTAAAGGTAAGTTAGTTATGACTGCTAACTTTATAGAAAAAGTAGATTTCCCTGAACCAGGACAACCAATGACAATGATACGCTTCATAAGATACTCCTTTTCCCCATCTTACCATCTCCTACTTGCATTTTCAAGACAGTTTGCTATACTAAAGATAGAAAAACTCGGAGGTAAGGTGCATTGATCAATTAAGTCTTTGTCATTCCATTTGCAAAAGGATGACTTTCTAGTATGGTATCTGTCTAGAGAGACTTATTTGTGTGCCCTGTCTATAGCCGGAAATTCGGTCTTTTTGTGCATGCACGAACTCTGCTAGACAGCAGGGTTCTTTTTTCATGACAAGGAGGCTATATGCTACAATTACACACTCTGACGATTCGGCAGCAAAAAGATTTGCACACATTGGTAGAAAATCTTTCAGCGACTATCCAAAATGGAGATAAGCTCGCTATTATCGGCGAAGAGGGAACGGGCAAATCCAGCCTACTTCAAGCTATCTACAATCAAGATTTAGTGACGGATTATCTGCAAATAGATGGTTTGATTGACAACCATTTTTCGTCTATGGGCTATCTGCCACAGATTTTACCAAGGGAAGAGGCTGAAAAGTCAGTGGATGATTTTCTCTTTGGAGATATTGACTATGCCAGTTTCGACTTCAATCTTCTTTATCAATTAGCTGGGCAACTGCAAGTTGATAGCAAAATTCTAGACAAGCCAGAGATGAAAGTGAGGCAACTTTCTGGCGGAGAAAAAATCAAGCTCCAACTGCTCAAACTCCTCGCCAAACAACCGGATTTATTGCTCCTAGATGAACCATCTAGCGACTTAGATATGGAGACCATTGCCTGGTTGGAGAACATGATTGGTAACAGTCCACTGACCATTATCTTTATCTCGCATGACGAGGCATTGCTCAAAAAGACGGCTACGAAAATCATTCATCTGGAACAAATCAAAAAAGGAAGTCAAGCACGTTCTAGCTTTGTTTGCCAAGATTATCAAAGCTATCAAGAAAGCCGACAGACTGGTCTGATGAGACAGGAACAGCTAGCTAGAAAGGAACGGAAAGAACAAGCTCAGCGTCTTCAGACACTGCATCGGACCAAGTCAGCTGTACGCGATGCGCTAGTACGAGAAAAATGCGCCCCAGTAGGCCGATTGCTTGCTAAAAAGATGAAAAATCTTCTTTCTCAGGAGGAACGCTACCTCCGCGAGGCAGAAAATTTTACAGAGCTACCCGATAATCCTGACGTCATCGGACTATTCTTTCATCAGGTCAAGTCCTTGCCTTCACAGAAGGTCTTACTGGATTATTATCAAGAGCCATTAGTGACTGGGCAAAGCATTTCGCTGACAATTTTGGGGCAAGACAAGGTGGCTATCATTGGGGAAAATGGTATCGGCAAAACCTTGCTGCTGAAAAAAATCAAGGATGAGCTGGCCAGTAAATCCAACCTATCTCTCGGCTACATGCCGCAAAACTATGCTGAGGAGATGGAAATGGAGTGCAGTGCACTGGATTTTCTAGCTGAAAGTGATCATCCAGAGCGTGCTCGTACGCTGCTGGCCAGTCTCAAATTTAACCGCCAAGAAATTCAGCATCCCATCAGTCAGCTCTCTGGTGGTCAACAGGCCAAACTGTTTCTAGCAAAGATGGTCTACCAACATAATAATGTCCTCATCTTGGATGAACCAACTCGGCATTTTTCTCCGACTGCTATGCCTGAAATCTGCCGGCTCTTGCAGAACTTTCCCGGCTGCCTGATCACTGTTTCCCATGACCGTCAGTTTGTTGAGACAGTCTGCCAGACTGTCGATAGATTGGACGAAAATCGATTAGAACAACAAGTTTAGATGAATAGCAAAAGGAACCTGGGACTCAGTCCTAGGTTCTTGATTTTTTATAATTTCAACAGTTTGACGCAGGGGTTGACTGAACGTTCTCATTCCTTTCTGCGTAAGCAATTTCGAATCTTGTAACTAACTCCGTCCGTTAGCCCGATTCCAACCTCAAAAAGTCCACTGGACTTTTTTGAGCTAGTAAACTGTGCGGAGGTAAGACGACAAAATCGATTTCTATGAAATAACGATTTTTGTTCCACTCTCCTTTTATTTTTCTGCTTCTTCTTTGGCCAATCGCTCTCGTTCCAAACGGAATTTTCGATTGGGATTGAGTAGATTAAAGAGTTCTTCTAATTTTTCTGCATTCCAAACATCGGCCGCAGATACAAAATTCCCATTCTTATCTTTAAAGGATATCGGCTTATCACCCATAATTGCTCCTTTCAAAAAGTCAGTAAACTAGATTAGAATGCGTGATGGCTAGACTAGCTTAATTTTCATTTCTAATCTACAAACTCAAATTCAAATTTGCCGATACGAACAATATCGCCGTCTTTGGCACCACGCGCACGGAGGGCTTCATCAACACCCATACCGCGCAATTGGCGGGCAAATTTCATGACAGATTCGTCACGATCAAAGTTGGTCATGGTGAAGAGTTTTTCAAGTTTGTCACCTGAGAGAATCCAGCTTGCATCATCATCACGTGTGATGTCAAATTCTGGCTCATCAGGATTGAAGCCGTAGTAAACTTCCTCTTCTTGGAATTCTGACTCGTCGTAAAGCAAGAATTCATCTGTTTTATCCAAGAGTTCAGCCGTTGCTTCCAAGAGATTTTCCAAACCTTGGTGCGCCAAGCTTGAGATTGGGAAAATGAGTGGTTGCTCATCAAATTCATCATAATTAGTGGACAACTTTTGCTTGAATTCCTTGAGATTTTCTTCTGATTCAGGCAGGTCCATCTTGTTGGCGACGATAATTTGCGGACGTTCCATGAGACGGAGATTGTAACTTTCCAACTCTTTATTGATTGAAACGTAGTCTTCGTACGGATCACGACCTTCACTGGCTGACATATCAATCACATGGAGGATAACGCGCGTCCGCTCAATGTGGCGAAGGAACTGCGTTCCCAGACCCACACCTTGACTAGCCCCTTCAATCAATCCGGGGAGGTCAGCCACAGCGAAAGATTCGCCTGATTTGGTGCGGACCATGCCAAGATTTGGCATAATAGTTGTAAAGTGGTAGGCTCCGATTTTTGGTTTTGCGGAGGTGATGACACTGAGGAGTGTTGACTTACCAACAGATGGGAAGCCGACTAGACCGACATCTGCAAGAACTTTTAATTCTAGCTCCAAATTGCGTTCTTCACCTGGTTCCCCATTTTCAGAAATCTCTGGAGCAGGATTTTTCGGTGTCGCAAAGCGGATATTGCCACGGCCACCTCGACCGCCTTTAGCAACCACGAACTCCTGTCCATTTTCTACTAAGTCGGTGATAATTTTGCCTGTATCTGCATCGCGAACAGTCGTTCCTTGAGGGACACGCACGATGAGATCGTCTGACCCACGGCCGTGCATCCCTTTTGTCATCCCTTTTTCGCCCGCTTCAGCCTTGAAGACACGGTTGTATCGGAAATCCATCAAGGTGCGTAAGCCTTCGTCTACGCGAAAGACCACTGAACCACCCTTACCGCCATCTCCGCCCCAAGGACCGCCATTAGGAACGTACTTTTCACGACGGAAGGCAACCATCCCGTCACCGCCCTTACCTGCCTTGACCTTGATCTTGGCAGTATCTAAAAACATACTCATAATTTACCTATCTTTCCTAAAAAAGAGTGGTTCGTCTGCCCTGAAAGGCAAGCGCCACTCCCTTACTTTTCTATAAACAAATGATCTTATAGGATCGCGCTGATTGCTGGGAGGAGTAATCCTGCGACGGTCACGATAACCATTAAAATAACGATGACCAAGGTTACTTTTTCAAATCTTGTTTTTTTGTGTTTTTCTTCTCCGAAAGCCATAGCTTCTCCTTTTATAACTTAAATCATTTTCTCTCTATTTTAGCATAAAAAGGATATTTTTTCCAAACTTTGCCTATCCTTCTAGCAAAAAGATGTGTAAAAAAATCATCCTCTAGCGTTTTGATCCGTCAAAGGATGATAAATGGGGTTGGTTTATTCGGGACAACTAACTCTGAGTTTATCTTTTGTCACGATAGGTACTATGATTTCTGTTACAAATTCACTTTCATTTTGCGTTACCCAATAGTCAATAACATGGCGTTCATAGCATTCTTTCTTGAGCTCATAGTGATTTTCAGCTGCAAACTGAATCATACTCTGATAGGTTTCCCCGATGGCATTAAGAGAGCCAATGTGGTAGCAGCTTAAGGCCATAAATCCGCCGAATTTCCCAAAATCTGCTGACTCTGGAAAGACGTGTTGTAAGATAGTGGAAGATTGAATTTCCCCAGCCATTTTTTTCTCATAGGAATCATATTTTAAAATCACAGGACCAGATACTTCTAACTTCTTTTCTTCTAGAAATTTTGTCCATTCGAGATTGATAATTGACTCCTTGTAACAATATTTATAGGGTTGTTCTATGTGGTAATAGGAAGTCTCTTCCTGATAGTACTTTAAGCTAATCGTCGGTCCCTTGATGGTTGTTAGATTGTTTTGCAGGCAAATTTCCCCTTCGATAATCAACTGTAACCAATCATCGATTGACGTCATAGAGACCAATAGTTGTTGTCGTTCGGCTTCTAATTCATCCCGGCGTTGTTGTAAATATTTATAATGGTTAGAACACCCATTGAAGGAAATTAACTCTTTAATCCGTTTCAAACTAAGACCGATTTGTTGGTAATACTTAATCATCGGAATCAAAAGTAAAGTAGCCTTATCATAGTAGCGATAATTGGTATCCTCTGAGATGTACTTGGGGAGGATAAGCCCCAAACTTTCATAATAGCGCAATGTCTTAGCTGAAACGCCGCTCATGCTCGCGGCTTTCCCAATGGGAAACAAACCTTCTTCTACCATGCTTCTCCTCTTTCTACTTTAATATTTTTATAATTTATTCGATGTCTTATTATACAATAAAATTGTAAACCTTTCCATAGTTGTAATGTCAAGTTATTTTTGTAGCAGTATGTGAATTATTTCTCTTTCTTTTTTTCTTAAAAAATCCATTATTATCAGTGGTTAGGCAACTCATCCGTCCTCATAAAATGCAATTTTCTATCAATTTATCCTTTATTAGAAAGACAAACTTTTCCCTTAGTGGAATGTTTTATTTTTGTATATAATTTCGTGATTTCTTATCTTTTCACATTCAATCTCTCAGAAATAGCGGAAAAGGATTTTGCCCTTTGAAGAGTAAAATCCTTGTTCACATTAGAATTCTAATTCTTTTAAAATTGCTTGTAAGCCGTCTTCGTGGTCTGCCATAGAAGTAACCTGCTTAGAGGCTACTGCCTTTTCTTGACGTTTCCGAAAGGCCTCCAAATCACCAGACAGACTTGCATACTGTTCAAAACGACGTCTTGCCTGTGCAACAGTCTTGTCAAACAACCTTTCTGCCTCGGTTGAGTTGACTTGTTGCAAGGCGGCAAATCGTTCTTGTTTGAGCATAAACGGAATCATTTGCTTAAAATCTGGCCGCTTAAAGTCCAATAACATCGGATTCTTTCCTTGCTCTGCTAGTAGCGGATTGTAGCGGTAGAGCGACCAGTAGCCACTCTCTACTGCTTCTTTCGCCTCAATCAGAGTCTGGCTCATCCCCCCCTGTAAACCGTGCGTGATGCATGGAACGTAGGCTATCACGATAGATGGACCTGAATAATTTTCAGCCTCTTCAAAAGCCTTAATCACTTGCACTGGATTAGCTCCACTCGCAACTTGCGCCACATAGACATTGCCGTAGGTCATTGCCATCATCCCCAAATCCTTTTTAGCACTGCGATTTCCGCCGGCGGAGAACTTGGTAATGGCGGATGTTGGTGTGCCTTTTGATAAATGCCCACCTGTATTGGAATAGACTTCATTATCCAATACCAGAATATTGACATCTGCTCCACTGGCAATAACGTGGTCCAGGCCACCGTAACCAATATCATAGGCCCAGCCATCTCCTCCGATAATCCATTGACACGGTTTCACAAACAGATCCCGTTTGTCATATAATTCTTGGAAAATCGGCTGATCCGCGCGAACTTCCTTTAGCAGACTAGCCAGCTTGCTAGCTCGTGCGCGCGATCCACGTCCTTCATCCATGTGCGCTATCCAATCTTCGATGAGTTGTGATAAGTCTGAATTTGCAACCTCTTTCGCTGCTTTCATAAGAGGAATTAAGGCTTTGCGCCGAACTTCATTCGACACGACCATACCGTAACCAAATTCTGCGGAATCTTCGAGCAAGGAATTGCTCCAAGCTGGTCCCTGACCGTGGCAATTTTTGCTGTAGGGACTCGTTGGGACCATGGCTCCCCAAATCGACGAACAACCTGTTGCATTGGTAATCAGCATACGGTCTCCGAATAATTGGGTCAATAATTTCACATAAGGTGTCTCACCACAACCTGCACATGCTCCTGAAAATTCGAGTAGGGGTTGCGCAAATTGGGTATGGGCAACTGTACCTGGTTTAGCTGGATTTTCCTTAGACCGCAAGGTTTGCGCGAAGGCCCAGTTGACATTTTCTTGGCTGACTTCTTCTTGAGCAAGCTGACTTACTGGTACCATTTTCAAGGCTTCACCTGTCTTGGGACAAGCATTCACACACAAGCCACACCCTGTACAATTTTCTACAGAGACTTGAATCCGATAATACAGTCCGTCTTTGCCTTTGAAATCCATGACTCGGTAACCTTCTGGAGCTACCTGCAATTCATCTTTTTCTGCTAAAAATGGGCGGATGGACGCATGAGGGCATACAAATGAACAACGATTGCACTGCACACAATGTTCGGCGTCCCATACAGGAACTTCCCAGGCAAGGTTGCGCTTTTCTTGCGGAGCCAGTCCGAGTGGAATATCCCCTGCTGCCATGCCGTTTTCTACTAAAGCACTGACTGCTAAAGTACCCCCCTCTAAGCGATTGACAGGCAGCTGAATGTGGCATGAAAATGAGTTCAGGTCTCCTTGGAATAGTTTTTTATCTCGTGGCAAATCCACCCATTCTGGATCAACGAAAACTTGTTTGACAGCACCGATTGAACGATGAATGGCCTCTAGGTATTTGGTCATTTTTTCTGATGACTGTTGCCCATAGACTGCTTGCATTTCTGCTTCCAATAATTGTCGGCTAGTAGGCCAGAACTTCACAATCTCAAAAAAGGCTACTTCCAAACACAGACTGGTTCTTGGAAAAATATCAACTTCCTGCGCTATCTGAAAGGCATCTACAATGTAAAATTGAATTTGATGCTCAGCTAAGTAGCGCTTCATGTCATTGGGCAATTTACGGCATGCTTCTTCGGCATTATCAGGTGTATTGAGTAGAAAAACTCCACCATCTTTCAATCCCTTGAGCAGGTCGTACTTTCTCAAATAGGCTGGTGTTGAAACCGCTACAAAGTCGGTCGTTTGAATAGAGTAACTAGATTTAATCTCTTCATTTCCAAAACGTAGTTGAGAAATCGTCAAGCCGCGTTGCTTACGAGAATCGTAATAAAAATAACCTTGAATGTTTTGCGTGGTGTGATACCCTAACAATTTGATAATTGACTTGCTAGCTCCAACCGTGCCATCTCCACCCAATCCCCAAAATTTGGCCTGATAGGTGGTTGAGGGCGTCAAGTCCAGTTTTGGTCCAACTTGCAATGACAAGTGAGTCAAATCGTCTTCTATCCCCACTGTAAATTGTTTCTGCGGATGTGCCTTTTGCAACTCATCAAAAACAGCCACAATCTGCTCTGGGCTAGTGTCTTTTGAACCAATACCATAGCGACCACCAATAATTTTTGGACGCAGAGAACTTCCATAGAAAGCAGCTTGTACGTCTAATAGTAGCGGTTCGCCGACTGAGCCCGGCTCCTTGGTTCGGTCTAAAACAGCCACTGCAGTAACCGTTGTCGGTACAAGTTCCAATAATCTTTCAGCCGGAAATGGTCGATACAAATGTACCTGGATAAAGCCAACTTTTCGCCCAGACTGATTTAGATAATCCACCGTTTGTTCGATTGTTTGCGAAACAGACCCCATCGCAATCATGATGTGTTCAGCTTGCGGATGTCCGTAGTAGTTCACCACATCATAATGTGTCCCTTGGATTTGATTGATTTTATCCATGTACTTTTTGACAACATAGGGAGTGACTTGATAATGTCGGTTGACCGTTTCGCGTTGTTGAAAAAAAGTGTCTGGTCCCTGATTGGTCCCTGATACTGTCGGATGATTGGGATTCATTGCGCGTGAGCGGAAAGTTTCCAGTGCATCTTGAGGAAGGAGAGATTTTAGTTCCTCATCTTCTAAAACCGTCACTTTTTGCAATTCATGACTTGTACGAAATCCATCAAAAAAACTCAGGAATGGAAGACTGGTTTCAAGGCTGGCTAAATGCGCAACTGCAGATAAGTCCATCACTTCCTGAACAGTACTTTCTGCTAGCATGACAAAGCCTGATTGGCGGACAGCCATCACATCACTATGGTCTCCATAGATGCTCAGCGCATTCGTAGAGACTGAGCGTGTTGCAACATGAAAAACCGTTGGCAATAGTTCGCCTGCAATTTTGTACATGTTTGGTAACATGAGCAAGAGGCCTTGTGAAGAGGTGAAGGTTGTGGTCAAGGCTCCTGTCTTGAGCGAACCGTGTATAAAACCTGCCACACCTGCTTCTGACTGCATTTCAACCACCTGCAGAGATTGTCCAAAAATATTTTTTCGATCTTGGGTTTGCCAAACATCGACACTTTCTCCCATTGTTGAGCTTGGGGTAATGGGGTAGACTCCTGCAACCTCACTAAAGGCATACGCTATGTGAGCTGCTGCTGTATTCCCATCCATAATTGCTTGATGTGCCATAGCCTTCTCCCTATCCTTTACAGTTCCGCTCGTTTGAGAGAAAACGCCGACCCTCTTACTTAGGATAGGCGTTCACTTTCATTTCAATCGTTGTCGTATTAGTTGTGTTTAGGTAAAATTGTTTCCACTTCACTATGTGGACGTGGAATAACGTGAACTGAAATCAATTCGCCGACACGTTGCGCTGCGGCTGCACCGGCATCTGTAGCTGCCTTAACAGCACCGACATCTCCACGAACCATGACAGTGACTAAACCGCCACCGACATGTTCTTTACCAACAAGAACAACATTGGCGGCTTTCACCATCGCATCGGCGGCTTCAATAGAGCCTATCAAACCTTTTGTTTCAATCATTCCTAGTGCTTCTGATTGCATGATTTCTACCTACCTTCTGATTATTTGTGTGCTAAAATGCTTTCCACTTCGCTATGTGGACGTGGGATGACGTGAACTGAAATCAATTCGCCGACACGTTGCGCTGCGGCTGCACCGGCATCTGTAGCTGCCTTAACAGCACCGACATCTCCACGAACCATGACAGTTACCAAGCCACCACCAACATGTTCTTTGCCGATGAGGGTGACATTGGCGGCTTTCACCATGGCATCGGCTGCTTCAATGGAGCCTATCAAACCTTTTGTTTCAATCATTCCTAGTGCTTCTGAGTGCATGAGTGTTACCTACCTTTTCTTTATTTATGAGCTAAAATGGTTTCCACTTCTGTATGTGGACGTGGAATTACATGTACAGATACAAGTTCGCCGATACGTTGGGCTGCGGCTGCACCAGCATCTGTAGCTGCCTTAACAGCACCGACATCACCACGAACCATAACAGTGACTAAACCACCACCGACATGTTCTTTGCCGATAAGGGTGACATTGGCGGCTTTCACCATAGCATCGGCTGCTTCAATAGAGCCAATCAAACCTTTTGTTTCAATCATTCCTAGTGCTTCTGAGTGCATGATATCTACCTACCTTTTACTTTATTAATTTTAGTTTATTTTTGGCCGATACACCTAAGGCGTTGGCTTCTTCAGTGTCTAAGTGACACTCTAGATTAAAGCTTTCATGGACACGTATGGTCACATTTTTTAGAATACCACCACGTTCACCTGAGCATTCCAGCGAGACTTCCTGACCATCTTGTACGCCAAATTCTCTAGCATCTAAGGGAGACATGTGAATATGTCTCTTTGCGACAATACACCCCTTGGTTAGTTGGACAGAGCCTTTTGGACCAATCAAGGTGCAACCTGGAGAGCCTGCCAAATCGCCTGACAAACGAAGTGGAGCTTTGATACCTAATTTAAAGCAATCTGACACGGTCAACTCTACTTGACTGTGCGAACGAACTGGACCAAGAATGCGAACTTTTTCTAAGATTCCTTTTGGACCTGCTACAAATACGCATTCCTGTACAGCAAATTGACCAGTTTGAGAGAGGTCCTTGAGTTTTTGAAACTCATATCCTGTACCAAATAAGGTATCCGCATCCGCTTGAGACAAATGAATGTGGTGATTGGAAACCCCCAGTGGAATGACGAAATCCTCCACATCTAGTCTTGTCGGTTGAATAACAAGCGGCTTCGCCTCTTCTACCTCTACAGGTTGACCTCCCAGATGGTCAATTACCCGATAAAATAGGTCTTCTAATTCTTCCATCAAATCACCTCCTATTTTTGTCTGAGCGCTGATAAGATTTCACGAACGATTGCTTCGTTGTCAACTCCGGTAGCACTTGATACTACTTCTTGATGAGGACATTCTTTTTGTTGATGCTCAAACGTTTCTTGGATAGATTGCGGTGTTTGCTTCAATCTATCCGTTTGTTTAGGGGTTTCTTGAACTTGATGAACGTGGACACTTGCTGAACAAACTGCATCTGGTTTGACTTCTGTTGGCATGGCTGTTTTTGGTAAGGATTGAAACACAGGGTCATCGGTCAATGTGGTAACCTCCTTCACTCCATAAGCAACTGTCTTGATATTGACAAGATGTTTTGGAGAAAGATTTTCAGATACAGAGCTTCCACCGCCTGTACCACATCCCAGCGTAAATGATACGGGAAGTCCAGTTGAAATACCTGTCCCACCTTGGCTGCCACCTGTATTGATTAAAATACGGGATGCTGGTTTCGAAGAGAAGCGTAGAATCATATCTGGATCTTCTGTATGCATGCTCATAGTATGCCCGATACCATTTTGCAAGAGACGAATACTTAGAGCGCAAGCCTCTTCCCAATTTTTAACGACATAAAAACCAATGACGGTTGTTAATTTTTCAAAGGAGAGTGGATTGCCTTGGCCAACTCCAGCTTGTGGACCGACCAATATTTTTGTATCTTTTGGTACCACAATACCTGCTGCTTCTGCAATTTCTGTAGCTACGCGTCCAACAAACTTAGGATTCATGGCTGGATTGCATCCATGTGAATTGCCTCGGAAGAGCAAGTCGCAAACCTTATCTATTTCCTCTTTGTTCATCATATAGCAACCTTGTTTGCTCAATTCACGGATGACAGCGTCCTTATTGACTTCTTCACAGATAATCGACTGTTCTGAAGCGCAAATTGTCCCATTGTCAAAGGTTTTTGATGCCACAATTGCCTGTACTGCTTTTTCTACATTGGCCGTTCGTTCGATGTAGGCCGGTGAATTTCCAGCACCTACGCCAATGGCAGGCTTCCCGCAACTATAGGCTGCTTTGACCATACCAGGCCCACCCGTTGCGATAATCATTGAAACTTCTTTAGCATTCATCAATTCATTTGTCGCTGCCAAGGATGGATTGGAAACCGAACCTACGATATGTTCTGGCGCACCTGCTTCGACAGCTGCTTTTCGCACAAGATCCACTGCTGCATTGCTGCAACGTTTCGCTGATGGATGCGGTGCAAATACAATAGCATTGCGTGATTTAATCGCAATCATTGCCTTGAAAATAACTGTTGAAGTGGGATTGGTAGATGGGGTAATCCCTAGCAAGAGCCCCATTGGTTCTGCCACACTGAATACCTTGTTCTTTTCATCAAAATCAAGAATGCCTGATGTTTGCATGTCCTTGATTTCTTGATAAAGCAAGTAGGATGCTGCATAATTTTTATAGGCCTTATCAGCAACCTTACCAAAACCTGTTTCTTCAACGGCCATATCAGCTAGGTAGTAAGCATTGGCGCCGACTGCCTTCACAATATTTTTCAATATGGCATCAATTTGTTCATCTGAGAATGTCGCTATTACATTGGCGGCTTGTTTCCCATTTCTTACTAGATCTCGTGCTTCTTGGATTGAACAGAGATCAACGTCTAATGTCTTCATCATCCGACCCCCAAAATTCTTTTTTATTTTTTCTGTTTGTGTTGCACTTTAAAATCTTCTAAGAGAAGAGCTATCATGTCACGTCTCACTAAACTATTTAGCTGTTCTTCTGCTATGTCTAGATGGGCATTTACGGAAATAAGGTCACGCAATTCAGAGGCTTTTGTTCGTTCCAATTTGCGTTTGTATTGCTTAAAAGTCAATCCTTCATCTGTCTGTTCAACAGTTGTTGGTTCATGCTTTCTTATTTCTATTGACGCTGGTGAGGTAGCAATTTCTTGTTCCACATCAGCCGTTTCTTGCTCTACTGACTCTTCTGTTACAATTTCTAAAGTTGCTGCAACTGGGTGGTGGAGTTCTGCTAACTGATCATCCGGACGTGGAATAACATGGGCACCTTGAAGGTGATTTTCACCGAGACGACGAACAGCCTCAGCTCCGGCATCAACTGCTGTTTTAACGGCCCCAATATCACCCGTTATACTAATGTAGTATAGACCACCACTCACTTTTTCGGTTCCTAAAAGCGAAACATCTGCACATTTTAACATGACATCTGCTGCTTCTACAGAACCAATAAAACCATAGGTTTCAATCATTCCTAAAGCCTTCATACGGGAGACCTCTCACTACATCAAGTCTGCCCAGTTTGAAGGATAGGTAGTGTAGAAAATTTTGGCATTATCAGGCGAACCCCAAACAACATCTGAACCAGATGGGACAAACAAGACATCTCCAGCACGACCGACATAGGTTTGACCGTCGATTTCAATCGAAACTGTTCCTGAAATGACGTAGTCGATTTCTTCATATGGTAATTTCCAAGCGAAGCTCGAATGGTTAATCGTCAAGAAACCTGCACTCATTTTTGATTCATTTTGGCTGACTAATTCTTGGAAACCAACCTTAGCACCTGGCGTACCTGTGTCAAAATCATCCATACGGACGGTACCACCTTTGACCACTTTTAAGCCATTTGCATGGGAAACGCATCGATAAGGTGGAATTTCCTTGGTAGGCTCTGTGTCACCAGCCAATAACATCTTTTTTAGTAAGGTCAATAATTCATCAGAAGTAATGCCGTCCAAGCCTTTTTCAGTAGATACTTGGGCTGAGCAACTGACTTCTCTTCCTTCTTCAAAACAAATACCGTGTTTCTTTGCTTCATCACGCGCAGCTGGTGTGACAATTGTCCCTGGTTCTAGGTAACAAGTGGTCTTTCCAGCTTGGTGGCAATCCAACACATCTTTTGCTGTAATTAATTTTGCCATGTTTTCTCCTTTTCTACGTTACGAGAAACGTTCTATTTTTCCATTTTGCTTTTTGACTTGGTCATAGTTTTCATCAATGATACCGATAACTGCGGCGTCCACAGGCATCTGGTCATCTCCCATCATTCGGCGAGCTGCAGATCCAGTCGCAATAATCACTCGGTCACCAATGCCTGCTCCAATCATGTCTACGACAACTAGAAGATCACCGGCCCTACTGCCACCTTTAACTTCAGCGAGTAGAAATTTCACACCGTTCAAGGCTTCAGATTTTCTTGTCGCCCAAATGGTATCGACTAATTCTGCAACTAACATATCGGCCTCTTTCTAATAGATAATATCCTGACTGCAATTCATTGCAATGCCAATCGGTGTTACAAACATTGGATTTTTGGGTTTGATGGTTTTGATGTTGGTTTCTTTTTCGATGATGGTCTCGATTCCTGCCAAGCAACTCGTGCCACCGACAAGATAAATCACATCGACATCCATTCCTTCTATACTTCGTTTGATAATAGAAGCTACCTTTTCAATGACAGGCTTCAATACACTAAGCAACTCTTTGTGGTGCTTTGGATCTCGTTTGTAGGCATCTGCCTCATCAAAATCAAGCTTGTAAGCACCAGCTACTACAAGTGAAAAATGAGTTCCACCAGTCGCTTCATCAACTGATTTCATCACTTTTCCATCTTTCAAGATTGAAATCCCTGTCGTACCACCGCCAATATCCACAATCGCTCCATTTTGAAGTCCAACAATGGTATTAGCCGCTGTTGGTTCATCCAATAGAGTAGTCAGTTCAAAGCCTGCGCCCTGGACTACATTTTTTATCGCTCCGCCATCTAGACTATCTGTCCCTGGTGGAATAGCAGCAGCCGCATAAAGCAGCTCTGTGCCCAGTTGTTCTTCCAGTGATTCTTTCAACTCTCGAACAATCCGAATGGCACCGATATAATCCACGACCATTCCATCTTTAATGACGGAAGCAGGTCGGTGAGCACCCGCTACAATATTTTTTTCCTGGTCCAATACAACCAGAACAATATAAGCCGTTCCTAAATCCACACCTGTCAGATAAACATCGCTGGTTCCTTTGATAGGCTTGACTTCTACATTCTCAAATTCTTCAACGTATTGGTCACAGGTTTTAGGTAACTCTTGTAGCATCATTGGTCGCTTCCTCTCTAGTCTGTAAGTAATGGGCGATAAGTTGGCCAATCCGATTGAGCAATACCTGCAGCTCATCTTCCTGAACTTGCAGCTCCTCTATCGCTTTTTCTAAATGGAAATACAGTGGATATAATTTTACGAGTATCTGGCCGGTGCTTGACTGAAGAAACATGCCGACATTTGACAAGTTTCCGTGGATAAAGGACTTATCCACTTTTTCAATCACAGCCATATCACTACTAGTAGGTGGTAGAATCGCTTTTCCTCCTGCGAGGACAGTTGCCAGATGCCGTTCCAAGACAGTTAATTCTTGAGCGAGTACTAGGTCTCTACTCACAACATCATAAGCTGTTTGCAGAAACTCACAACGGATATCCAGCCAGATTGGCTGAGAACCCCCGCTCCCATTCGATGGTCCGGTAGACGGTTTCTCCGATTCTTTGGACGCATACGGTTTGAATTGCCCCGGTAACTTCACTTCGTTTTCATCCACAATGTTTATCTTGCGGTCCAACAGAAAGGTTCGTGCACCAGGTGTGAGTCGCTCTGTTTTTTTGACGGTAAAGGTTTCAAATGGAAATTGATGATACTCGACACGCAAATCATCTTCGGTTAAAAATTTCATAAAAGGACTTCTTTCTTTTTAACGACTTCAGATGATTCCTTCAAGTTTCCATTCCCTACAAGGCTCGATAAATAGCCTCGAGATCCTCGATGGTAACAGCACGTGGATTGCCAGCTGTACAAGCATCTGCAAACGCACGTTTTGTCATTTCAGGAATCATTTTTTCAAATTCATGACGGTCAATACCCAATCCCTCAATGGTCATCGGCATGTTCATTTGTTTTGCCAGTCGTGTGATGGCATAGATCAATGCTCGGACACCTTGTTTTGGAGTGGAGCCATAGAGGCCAAGCACTCGAGCTGCTTGAGCATAGCGCTTAGCAACAGCCGTTTCTTCTTTTTCTTCCAATGAAGCATTGAAAGCAATCACATGTGGTAACAGCATGGTGTTAATCCGACCATGTGGAGAATGGAAGAAAGCTCCGATTGCATGAGAGAGGCTATGGCAAATTCCTAGGCCTGCATTGTTGAAAGCAATCCCAGCAATCGCTGAGGCATTATGCATTTTTCCACGTGCAAACTGATTTTCTCCGTTCTTATAAGCCTCAAAAAGAAACTGATAGACGAGACTGATTGATTTTTCAGCACATGCATCGGAAAAATCTGTAGCTCCATTGGCTACGTAGGCTTCTAAACCATGCGTCAGAACGTCCATTCCAGCATCAGCTGTAACGGCAGGTGGAACTGTCATGGTAAAGTAGGTATCCAAGATGGCTAAATCTGGTACCATCGACTCATCAATAATGACAAATTTTTCATTTTTACTAGGGTCCGAAATGACCGCGAAAGCTGTATTTTCACTACCACTGCCGCTGGTTGTCGGGATCGCAATCATCTGCGGTTTGGCTACTTTTTCGGACTCAGTGTATACTTTTAGCACTGCTTTTGTGGAGTCAATCGCTGACCCCCCACCCAAGGCAATGACTAAGTCTGGTTTGAAGTCTTTGATTTCTGATATACTTTCAGCAATCACTTCAATCGTAGGATTTGGGACAACTTTTGAAAAGACCTTTGTCTCCGCACCTGCTTTTTTCAATTCCTGCAAGACTGCATCCACCATATGACTTTGGTCCATATAGGGATCACAAATGATGTAGGCTTTCTTTACAGATAACTTGGAAAGCTCTTCGGTAGAATGATGTCCCATCACAAATTTAGGTCCTACACTAAATTCTTTTGTTTTCATATCATTCCTTCTTTGATTTGGTTCATTGTCTGTAAAAATTGTTGGCACTGACTTGCATTCTCCAAGTCCAGCTCATGGATACTATCCACTTTGGCCTCTTCAAACTCTCGCCGACATTGCGCAATCCCCGCACCCGCACGATTTTCTTCGTTTTCAGTAGAGAGAATGACGCCAATCGTTGGGATACGAAATACTTTCGCAAAGTTTGGAGAATACACTGGAAATGTTCGGTTAGCAGACAAGAGCATCAGGACAGCGCTTGCATTTTGCTGTATCGCAATAATGTGCTTCATCATATCGGAGCCCCTGAGATAAGAGCTTGGTATCTGAATCGTTTGGTCCAGATAAACCACTGACCGGACATGGGGAAAATGGTGTTTTTCCTCAAACAACTCGACCATTTTTTCCTTCTCAATTTCAGTTGGACCAATCACCATTATTCTTTTTTTCATGATTGTGTCACGTTCACAACCGTAAAATCTAGTTGTGCTTCAAAATAGGTCAAAATGGATTGGAGAGCAGTTTGTACACTCTGCACATCCCCGCTAAACATCACTGAGCCCGTAAAACGATCGACAAAACAGATATCAACACTGGCTGCCTTGCCTGCAATATCTGCTGCAATAATAGCCGTCTCATATGGGGTCAAGGCAAGTATTCCGATAGCACCTGACTCGTCAACACCTAAACTTTGGTACACAGACTGTATAGGCGCAGCAATCATATGAGCCAAGGTAATTTGTTTACCAGGAACGGATTCTTGAATAATCCGATCAATCTTTCCTATTCCTTCAATCAAGACTGCACCTCCTTTTGCGAACGATTAGTGTTTTACAACGGTCACTGGGAAATCATAGGCCATAATATAGGATTCAATCCTGTCCAAGTCATACTGACTCAGTGAAGGATCGCCTTCGATTTTGTATTCAAGTCCCAACTGATTATACTTATTGACGCCTAACTTATGGTAAGGCAACAAGTCAATCCCGTAGAAATTACCATATTCCTTATAAGGAAGGAGAAATTCGATAATGGCTTGAATTTCCTTTTGGCTATCATTGATTCCCTTCAGCATAGGCATACGGATTTTGATATTATAGCCTGATTCAATGACGTATTTCAGATTGGTGAGGATTCGTTCATTTCCAACACCCGTCCATTCATTGTGTTTTTTCGAATCCATATGCTTCATGTCAAATAAGAAAAGGTCTACGTAAGGTGCCACAGCTTGAAAAACCTTATTGGGTACGTGACCAGCTGTTTCAACTGCAGTATTGAGACCGTCTTGCTTACAAGCTTGAAGCAGCGCAAGGGCTCCTTCTGGCTGAGCCAAACATTCACCACCGGATAGGGTAACTCCCCCACCCGACATATCATAGAAGGCATCATCTTCGTGAATGATGGACATGAGCTCAGAAATGGTCTTGGATTCTCCCGCGACAGTTAGAGCACCCTCAGGACAGCCCTTGATATCTTCCTTGGTTGGAAGGCGTTTTTTGTACTTACGGATATCAATCGGGTGCTCCTTGTCAGCGTAATCAAAAGGACTAGGGCTTTCTGGATGTTTATATGAGAAGCAAATCTGACCTAGCGGACAAGTTACTGCACAGGAATTATATGGTTTACATAGACTTTCCTTGTACATAACATTTGAACCAAATTCCAGTCCTTCTGGATTGGCACACCACTTGCATCGCATTGGGCATCCCTTGAAAAACACAATTGTTCTGATACCAGGACCATCATAAAGATTGTATTTTTGGACATTGAATACATTGATTCTTGTCTCGTGTTTTTTCTTCTGCATTCCCATCACTGCTTCCTTACCATCCGCTCACTCCCTGCATGGCAATGAGCGGAATTTTCATCACTAAATCTTTGTCAATACAGTACGGGAAATGATTTCGTCCTGTACATCTTTACACAATTCTACGAAGAAGGCACTGTAACCAGCTACACGCACAATCAAATCACGGTAATTTTCTGGGTGTTTTTGTGCATCAATCAATGTTGCATTGTCCAGATAGTTGAACTGCATTTCACCATTTCCAAGGATACTTGCTGTACGTAAGAGTGTAATCAAACTTTCTTCTCCTTGAGGTGTATCCAGCAAACCAGCCATAATCTTGAAGTTGTGTACCAAACCAATGTTCATGTTTTCATTTGCCATCTTAGATACTGACTTGATAATGGCAGTTGGGCCTTTAACATCCATTCCGTGGTCTGGTGAGATCCCATCTGACAATGGTTTCCAAGCACGACGACCTGAAGCGGATGCGCCTGTGATTTGTCCCAAAGGAGTATTGTTTGAGATAGACAAGGTACCGTGGCTCAATACAGAGTAAAGTGTCCGGTATTTGCGGTGTTCTTCTTCAGTGAATTCAATAATATCTACTGCAAAACTGTCTACATAATCGTCGTCATTACCATATTTGGGTGCTGCAAGACAGTCTGCTTTAATTTGGTCATAGCCTTCAAAATTAGCTACCAAAGCCTTATTCAATTCTTCCAATGTGTATTTCTTATCTTCAAAGACAAGTTTCTTAATGGCTGCCATAGAGTCTGCGTAGTTTGCAAGACCTGACCAAACAACACCTGGACCGAAGTTGTACATGGCACCACCAGATTTAACGCCGCAGCCGTGTTCCATAGTACCTTCATACATCATAGACATCAATGGTACTGGAGCCAATTCACGTTGGACACGTTGAGAAATAACGGTCATGACAGATGTCCATTTTGTGACATATTTAATGGTTTCTTTAACAGCTGCTTCAAATTGTTCGAAGGTCTTATACTGATCCAAAGGTCCCATGTCAGGTGTGACTGGTTTACCATACCAAAGTGGGATACCATGGTTCAATGTTGTTTCAATCAAGATTGGCCATTGTGTATAAGCTGTGGATGTCCATTGGTAGAGACGGCCAGATTTTTGAGGTTCTACACAACCCATCAAGCAGTAGTCACGCGCATCTTCCATTGATACTCCCTTGGCCAACATCATTTTGATGTGTGTATCATCAAAGTGACAAGCTGGGAATCCTAGTCCTGCACGGACTACATCTACAATCTTTTGCAAGTATTTACGTGGAGATTTATTGTTGATACGAGTTGCTAGCGTAGGTTGGTAAACCTTAACGTGGCGGATGGCATCCATAAGTAAGTAGGTCAAATCGTTTGTAGCATCGTTACCTGTACGCGTTACACCACCGACACACATGTTGACAAATGGTTGGTAACCCGCGAAGAATTTAGATGAACCTTCAGATGTTAACCACATCATTTCAGACATCTTGATAAACATAGAGCCTGCGATTTCAAAGGCTTGGAAGTCGTTCATCCGACCTTCTTCCAGGTCCTTCTTGTAAAATGGATACATGTATTGATCCACACGACCGATTGACAAACCTGTTTGGTTTTCTTCGCAGAGCAATAAATGTTGGATGGTTACCAGGTACTGCATCGCTTCCCAGAATGTTTCTGGTTTATGAGCTGGAACATTGGCATTGACTTGAGAAATCATTTCCAACTCGGCTTTACGTTTAGGATCTGTTTCTTTACTTGCCAATTGAGCTGCGTATTCTGACATCCGTTTGGCGTAAATGATAACACCTTCCGCTGTCAGAATTTGGCCTTTATAGAAGTAAATCTTATCGAGATCATCTGGATTACCGTAGTCCAACTTTTCCAAGTGGGCCTTGGCTTCTTCGATAATATCCAGCATCCCTTTTTTCATACCAACCACATCATAACCGGGGTTGGAGTCACCACCACCTGATTGTGCATGGTAGGAACAATCTGAAACAAATGATTCACCTGACAATTCCCAAGCACCTGCTTCGCGGTATTGTGATTCACAAGCCTCATCGACTGATTTGCCAGTCCAGTATGGGAAGATTTCTTCAACCAAGATTTTTTTGTCTTCTTCTGATAAATCATATGGGTCTTGTGGACGAGTAGAAACTGTGTCCAATTCGTCACGGAGCCAACGCCAAGAAATATCTGGAGAGAAGGCTCCCCAACGTGCACCACCATTTGGTGCACCAACCAATAATTCATGGTCTTGAATGACTAATGGAGCAATCTTACAAAATTCTTTGAAGGCTGTTCCGCGAAGAACCGCTTTTGGCATTCCTTCATTTTCTTTTGACACGCGTGTCAAATTAATCGCACGGATCAAGGAAATTGTTGGACGAGCTTTTAAGTATTGATTTTTCAAGGCTTGCAAACGTGGGGTGATTCCATCTGGAATTTCAGTTCCTTCACTTGCAAGCACTAGTGCTGCTTTACCTTCTGGTTTTTGAATATCTTCTGAAACACTTTGGAAAATTTTAACGAGTGAGGCACGTTCTGCTTCACTTAATTGTTTTGTAGCCTCTTCTAATTTGGCTGTAAATTCATTCATATCCATATGGATCTTTTCCTCTCTTTCAACTAAAGTTAGCAGATTGTTCTATTTTGAGAGCAATCCATTCTGTCGTAACTCTACATTTTTCTATTCCCTTTACTCAAATCCAACTTGACGGGTATATGTGAGGTGTCTTGGAGTAATGTTTTCTGAACGGTAGCCACGTCCTGTGGTAATTCCGCCTAGTATGAGCGACGGTGAAAAACTAGATTTCACACCTATCGCGGTGCAAGCTGTGGGTGCATTGACCACGATCCGTCCGACTGCTTTTACCATGGCAAATTCCTTGATAATTTTCCAGTCTGACGAATGGATGGTCAGTGTGTGCCCCATTCTCAACTCAGATAAGATGTTCATGCATTTTACACAAGCTAGGGTCCAATCTGGCTCACGATAGAGGACGATGATAGGACAAAGTAATTTCTTATTGAAAAAGTCTTCATCATTCATGTATTCTTGTACTGATACCAAGACTTGTGTGTCTTCTGGAACGGTAAAACCTGCCATTTTGGCTAGCCAATTAGCAGATTGTCCATTGTAATTGGTGATAACATTCTTTTCAGAAGTCTTCAAAAATGCCACTAGCTTCTCTGTATCTTCTTCTGTCAAAATGTACCCACCATTGGCTTCCATGAGCCATTTGATCCGGTCTGCGATGACAGTTTCCGTTACCAAAAATTGCTCTGAACCTGGTAAAATCCCATTATCAAAACTTCTGGAGTGGATGACATCCTTGACAGCCTTCTCCAAATCTGCAGTCCGTTCGATAAAGACTGGACCCGAGGACTCCCCTCCATAGATAAGGGGGGTATTGGTGCGAAATTCTTTCGTGATGTATTCGGGACAGCCAATATTGATAAGCAGCGAAAGCTTGTCACTGAGCAATAATTCTGATATGCCAGCGTCATTCGTCAACTCAGCCAAACTCAACGCTCCCTCAGGATAGCCTAGCTCAGTTAGAAAATCTATGAGCTGATTGATAGCTTCCATCGTCGATGGTTTTGCCAGTTTATTGGCGACAAGTACCATAGAATTTCCAGATTTGAGAGCCAGCAATAAGAGATTGACCAGTAAGGTGTAGGTCGGATAGGCCGGTAGCAATACGGCTACAATCCCTAATGGAACACCGATCTCAATAACCTTGTCCTGACTGCTCCCTCCAATCATACCTGTATAGATTTCTTGCTGAATT
Organism: Streptococcus gallinaceus; assembly: GCF_040545695.1. Lineage (NCBI taxonomy): Bacteria > Bacillati > Bacillota > Bacilli > Lactobacillales > Streptococcaceae > Streptococcus > Streptococcus gallinaceus. Next base: position 324,752 of record NZ_JBEPMK010000003.1, read on the forward strand.
GTTTCTTCAAACCGTTTTAGGAATTCTTGGCAAAGAAAAAGTTCATCCTCTTCTTTGGCATATTGGTTTTTCGCCACAAACTCCTTGATACCGTTCTCCCCATCCTGCTGCAATTTCTGAATAAGCGCTTCACTATACTTATTTAAGTCAGCTTGAGTTAATTTTTGTAATTGAGCAAAAGCAGTTTGAGCATTCAACAGTAAATTTCGGATTTCTTGGATGGATGCTAAATCTTTGTCAATATACAACATACTCTACACACTTTCTTAGGATTGAACTTCAGGTTCTGGACTTTCTGGTAATAAAACAGACAATGAGTAACGATCAATAATCTTGCGAAGATCTTCGTGTGGTCCAGGAATCACAACGCGACTGTATACCTCAGCCCCCATTGCTTCAACAGCGCATACACCTGCTTCTACAGCTGTATTACAAGCTTCTGTTTCTCCTTGAACGATGACAGAGATATAACCAGAAGCTACATTTTCATAGCCAATAACGTCAACTTCAGAGGCTTTAACCATGGCGTCTGCCGCTTCTAATGCGAAGACTAAACCAAATGTTTCGATTGCCCCAATTGCTTGATATCTTTTCACGGTATTCTCCTTTACGCCTAATTGTCAATATCATGTACTGACACAATATCACCGACGGATGGGATTGGTCTTGGCATCACATTGTGAGCCGTTAATTTCCCGATTGCTGCGGCAGCTGCGGCTCCTGCTTCTACAGCGGCGCGCACGGCAGCTACATCGCCTACAACCATGACGGTTACGAGAGTTGAGCCGACATTTTCATAGGATACTAGTTTTACGTCACTCGCCTTTAGCATCTTATCACATGCTTCCATGGCAGGTACCAGTCCCAGAGTTTCGACTAAGCCCAAGGCTTGTCCACCATAATATCTCATTGATAATTCCTCCGATTATCTTTTATATTCTGCTGCAATATATTTGTTGACAGCATCTAAGCCGTCAGCGTTAATTTTGTAGAAGATTCTCAGTTTTTGCTGTTCATCCAAATCATAGCCTACTTGTTCCACATAGCCATTGCACTCCAGAGACATAAGATGTTCAAGGAAAAGTGGAACTGTAAATTGTTTTTCCGTACCGTATTGAGATCTTAAGGCCTCCATTACTTGATGCACATCAGCCTTTTCTACTGTACTCATATAATTCAAAACAGCTGTTCTTGCTGGTAAGAGTCCCATCGCTTACACCTCGCTTTTTCTAAATAAATCCAGTGGATTTGTCGTAACGACAATCGCTCCTAAAATGACAATGATTGAACCAATCGTAATCGTTGGTGTCAATGCTTGCCCTAAGAAGAGAATACTGAAGAAAACTCCCCAGAAAGCGTAAGTGATATTGAGAGACATCCCAATAGCTGTACCGACCATGGCATTTGATTTATACCAAGTAGTGTAAGAAATACCAACCAGAGTACCAGACACCAACAAGAGAAGCATTGGAAGTGGAGCGGCAAGCATTTTTGTAAATAAGCCTGTTGCACCAACGAGTGGTACGATGATAACCATCTGAATCAAGCCTGATACAATCTGACGAAGGGTTACGGCTACTTCAGAGTCAAGCATTGCCCCACCAAAACTAGAGATACATCCTTCAAGTCCCCAACAAATCGCTGCGACTATAGCTAGAAGAATCCCCAATGTAAAGTTGGTGGCACCTTCTGGCTTGACCAAATTTAAGATAACGGCACCAGCAACACAGAGAACCATACCGACTCCAACACGAGGAGTGATTTTTTGTTTTAAGAAAATCGCTGCAAACAGTGCTCCGAAAGCGGCTGTTGTAGCAGATACTGGGATAGCAAAGGCACCCGCAAGTGACAAACCAACAAGGTAAGCACCGTTTGCAATTGGGCCACCCAAGACAAATCCTAGGAGCATAATTTTTCCAGGCTTGGTTGCTAAACTTCTACCCAGCTCTTTAAATTTACCTGTACGAATGACATTGAGAAGGAGAACACAGCCTCCCATAAAGTCATTCAAACCTCCCATTACAAAGGGAGCTGCAAAAATTCCCACGGCTGATTTTATCGGGTCAAACCCACTAATAATCATCACTACAAAGGAATACAAACCATAAAACAAGCCCGAAATGATCCCGCTTCGAATCCCAATCGCATGGAATTTTTTGGTCACCTCGACCATTTGTTGATGAGCTGACGCTTGACTTCCATTATTCATATTTTGTCCCATGGAAAAACCACTCCTTCTTCATTCTATTTTTTCACTGGTAAAATGGTTTCCACTTCTGTATGAGGACGTGGAATAACATGGACAGAGATGAGTTCTCCAATCCGTTGTGCTGCTGCTGCTCCTGCATCGGTTGACGCCTTAACCGCACCCACATCTCCTCGGACTAAGACTGTGACAAGCCCGCCTCCGACTAGTTCCTTTCCGACCAAGGTCACATTGGCAGCCTTGACCATCGCGTCGGCCGCTTCAATCGCACCGACCAAACCCTTTGTTTCAATCATTCCTAATGCTTCAGAACTCATGATACAACCTCCTTTATAAAATTTATTTTTTAATAGACTTATGATCGATAGCCTAACGATAAGCAGAAACTGTCGACATTTTTCTGTTTACCAGTTATCTAATCTTCATCACGCTTAAATTGTAAGCCTTTCCATTGCGATAAAGTCAATATATTTTTAAAAAATTATTTTTTTGTGAATTTGATTACAAATGGACTTTTTTTGTGAAAATTTTTCTAATGAATGATTAGTTGGACAGAATATTCTGAATTATTACTTGTTTTTTCTATTTCTAAAACCTTCCCCTTAGGACTAACTTTGTCACTGTTCATTTTTCAAACAAAAAAGAAGCCTTTCGACTTCTTCGTTTTTCTATTTTTCCTTATCTCGCTCGGCTAATTTGTCCTTGACTCGCTCAGCTACCTGATAAGGTAAGCCTAAATCTGCAATTTCCTGCAAGCTGGCAGCCTGAATTTTAGGAATGGAACGGAAATGCTTGAGTAGAGCTTGCTTGCGTTTTGGTCCCAGCCCTTCAATACCATCCAATGTTGAGGCAAAGCTATTCTTAGACCGAACTTGTCGGTGGAAACTAATAGCAAAACGGTGCACCTCATCCTGAATGCGTTGGAGGAGAAAGAATTCTTGCGAATTGCGAGCCAACTCAACCACTTCCAATGGATTGCCAAAGAGCAATTCATGCGTTTGGTGCTTGTCATTTTTCTGCAGACCCGCAACGGGAATGTAATCCATCCCCAACCTCTTCAGGCTATCCAAGGCCGCATTGACCTGCCCCTGTCCACCATCAATGATGATCAAATCTGGCTCCGGCAAATGCTCCCGCTTAACCCGACTATAGCGCCGATAAATGACCTCTCGCATGCTGGCATAGTCATCTGGTCCATCTACTGTCTTGATTTTATACTTGCGGTAATTATTCTTGCTCGGCTTGCCATCGACAAACATGACCATAGCCGACACAGGGCTAGTCCCCATGATATTGGAGTTATCAAAAGCCTCAATTCGACGCAGTCGTCCCAACCCTAATTGTGCACCCAGTGACTTGATGGCTCCGTGCGTTTTTTTCAAGTCTTTTTCTAGCAAGTCAAACTTCTGCTCTAGACTGACACGCGCATTTTTTGTAGCCAAATTAACCAACTGCTTCTTCTCTCCGCGCTGCGGCTTGACAATCTTGGCATCCACCAGTGCTGCAACTGCTTCTGCATCAATGTCTTGGGGAATGAGAATTTCACTCGGAACCAAGTGCTGCTGGTCACGATAAAACTGCCCGATATAGGTCAAAAAGTCCTCTTCGGCATCATCATAGTAAGGAAAAAGATTGACATTTCGCTCGATGAGTTTCCCTTGTCGTACAAAAAATACCTGGACGCACATCCAGCCCTTATCCACATAATAACCAAAGACATCTCGATTTTGCATATCCTTGGCCATGACACGCTGCTTGGTCCGCAAGGTCGCAATCGAATCCAGCAAATCGCGATACTCGGCTGCTTTTTCAAACTCCCAACTGTCTGATGCCGCCTTCATCTTGACCTGCAAATCCTTGATAATTTTATCATCATGCCCCGTCAGAAATTGACTGACCTCTGTTGCCATTTTAGCGTAGTCTTCTTGACTGGGCATATTGTCCCCGTGAGCCAAACACTGCCCTAAATGATAGTAGAGACAGTACTTGTCCTCAGGCATTTTACACTTACGAAAAGGATACAGTCGCTCCAATAGTTTGAGAGTCTGGTTGGCTGCTGTTACATCTGGATAGGGACCAAAATACTGCCCCATATCCTTTCTAACTTGCCGCGTGATGATGAGTCTCGGATGACGCTCAGCCGTAATTTTGATGAAAGGATAGGACTTGTCATCCTTGAGCATGATATTGTAGCGCGGTTTGTTCTCCTGAATGAGGTTAATCTCCAAGAGCAGGGCCTCAATATTGGACTCCGTCACGATAAATTCGAAGTCCTCAATTTCAGAAACGAGGGCTTCCGTCTTGGTGTCATGACTCCCACGAAAATAAGACCGAACCCGATTTTTCAGATTTTTAGCCTTACCCACATAAATAATCTGGCCATTTTTATTTTTATGAAAGTAGCAACCAGGGCTGTCTGGCAGCAACTCCAATTTATGTTTAATGAGTTCATTCATAGATTTATTTTACCAAAAAAACATAGCCAAAGCTATGTTTTGCATTAGTGATGAATGGGAACCAATCGCTCGTGCATTACTACCATTCCGATGAGAATAACGGAAAGTATAGAAAGGAAAAAGTCCTAGGTTCAGCTGTTGCCCCAAAAGACCAAACAACGGTGGCAATACCGTTGTTCCAACATAGGCGCTCGCCATCTGTACACCGATAACTGCCTGAGATCTGTCTTTCCCAAAATGATGAGGTGTCGAGTGAATGATACAGGGATAAATAGGCGCGCAACCTAATCCCACCAAAAGAAGTCCAATCAAGGTCAAACTAGCAAATAAGCCTATTGTCAAAGCGACTTGTATCATCCCCACATAAAAGTAGGCATTGTTCCAAACCTGCCCTTGCCCTAATGTAAAGCTCACAACATAGGGTCCTACCGAGGCACCTAGCCCCCACATGCAATGCAACCAACTCATGTGCTTGCTAGAATAATGCAGCGCCACATAATTATTTAAGGCGGCATCCACACTTCCTGCACCCAGACCATAGGGAATTGCAAAGACACACAACCAGACAAAAGACAGGCTTATTCCAAAGCCAAACAAAGCAAAAGCTGTCAGTGCAACACTCAAAGCAGTTACCTTTCCTGCCCCAAGATTTTTCGTTAAGCGGTCACTTTGTAGACTAGAAACGATGGTACCGATAGAGATAATCGTAGAAATAATTCCCATATAAGACATGGGCAAGTCCATCTGAGCTCGCATTGACGGCCATGAAGCTCCTAGCAATCCATCTGGCAAACCGAGACTGACAAAAGCCAGATAAATCATCAGCAATAATACTTGAAACATAAATCTCCTATGGCAATAAGGCCATCAACTCATCATAATCAGCTACAACGTAGCTTGGTCGTGCCTGACTGGTATTTTCAGCGTGATGAGGATTGAACCAGACCGTGTCGATTCCTGCATTGTTTCCACCTTGGATGTCCGCCAAAAGACTGTCTCCAATCATCAAGGCATCTTCCTTCTCAAAACCAGGAACAGCCTCCCCAATCAAATCATAAAATTTCTTGTCTGGCTTTTGCGCACCCATTTCATCCGAAATAAAAACTTTTTCAAAATCAGAACCAATTTCCGACGCAAGTAAACGCCCTTTTTGGATAAAGGTCACCCCATTTGTCGCGGCAAAAAGACGATAACCACGCGCTTTCAAGTTATCCAGTAAAACCTTGGCACCTGTAAAGGTCTGCCCTTGTTGACTTAAAAAATGTTGATAGCGCTCCGCAAAGTAGGATCCATCTACAACCTGACCAAAATGTGCAAAGAGACGAGCAAAACGCGTGTTAATCAGTTCAGATTTGCTAATATTTTTCTGCGTCAAATCAGCCCACAAGCCCTGATTCATAGGAATGTAATAATCCTTGTAGGCCTGAACATCCTCAACACCAGCCTCCTCCAACAACTGCGTCAAGGCTATCTCCTCCGCCGCATCAAAATCAAGCAGGGTATGGTCAAGGTCAACAAGTAAATATTTGTAAGACAAGATGTGGGTTTCCTTTCTCCTGGAAAAGTTCAAAAAGGGAATGCTACAACTTCTTCAACTCCCTCAGTTTATTAGTATTATACCATAAACAAAACCTTGTAAAAACAGCTATTTCCTCCTCCTTCTCCTTCGGCCATCAAAAAAGTAGCTACCTCTATCAGTTGACGCACGAAACACATAACGCCCTAATAACTCAATCAGTTGTCTAAAGCAAGTGTACCTAGCTCTGCCATTATCATTGCTATCTCGGCCCTTATCAATATCATACCAGGTGTATCAGACGCCTTCACCCTCATCACCGCTTCATCATCCGGTATCTACGTAGCCATCTATCCCTTGACCATGTTGCCTCACCTAAAATACCGCAAATCAAGCGACTTTATGGCTGACGGCTACCTCATGCCAGCCTACAAAATCCTCCACCCACTCACATTAGTCTTCTTCGCCTTTATTTACATCTCCCTCTTCTTACAAGAATCAACCTTTATGGGAGCTATCAGCGCCACCATCTGGCTCATCGTCTTTGGAATCTACAGCCAATGGAAATTTAAAGGAAAATAATAAAAAACAACTAGCACTGAGGTACTGTATCTATAAAATAAAACCGAAGTAAAATACTCCTAATTCTATTTTATTAGAATTAGGAGTATTTATTATGGTCAAAAAAGCTAACTTAATTAGAAACAAAATTAGTTTATCTTAAAACGAAAAATTAAGTCAAGCTGACAAAGCTATTATATATACTTTATTGCAAGCAAAAATTTCACTTCTCCATCTTCCATAAGCCGCTTATCCAGAAGGGCAGGTTTTAACAATTTCAAAGAATTTATTTACTACTTGACTAATATAGCTAATAAAAATGCGGACTATAACCTAGCTACTCTCCCTTTTGCTAGCTCAAAAACATCTTGGGATCAAATTTTAAATCAATTACAGCTTGCATTTCTTAGTAAGAAGATATATCTTTTTGGAGAGGGTTTCTGTGAATTTATTGTTCATTATACCCATAGGAAACTACTTCTTAAGAAGGTATATTCAATAGATCTAAATGGAGTGGAAATTAGTACTATTTCCAACGGAGAACCCCATACTCTAATTACGTTTTCTCACTCTGGTGAGAACAAACGCGGATTAGAAAAAATAGCTAAATGTAAACAGTATGGAGGTACCGTACTCGCAATAACCGCCTCTACTTCTAGTAGTTATAGCAAGGAAAGCGATTACTGTATTATCGTTGAAAATTTTGCTAATGAAACAGATTATGAAAATATAAATTTAAATTTTTTCTTTGGTAACACCATTAATTTAATAGAGTACTTAATTGATAATTGTATATGATGGTAACAATAAAAATTTACACTAATTTATTTACTATTTTTAACATTATTACTAAGAATAATTTTATTAAAAATTAAACTGTTCAGCTCTGTATAAGCAAATAAGCCTTTGCTAGAAGGCTTATTTGCTATCACTTTTACCAATTAGCTATCAAACTCGTGGTGCTAGATAATCTCAAACTACAATAAAAATCCCAAAAGGACTATATTGTAAGTGTCTAAACCAACAGGAGGTAGTCCAAATGAGCGACTTACAGTATACCGCTAAATCTCATCACTTACAATGGAATATCCATCAATTATCAAGTATTTGCTCTAAATTTTATCAAGACTATTGTCCTGAGCAATTAAAAAATCGACACAATGTTCATTTAAGTAAAGTTTCAGATGAATCGCTCTTAGTCTTGCTTCTCTTGCAAGCTGAACTAGGAATAACGTCCCAACGGCATTTCTATCGTATCTGTCAACTGTTTCCTTGTAGAAGATTACTAGAACGAAGCCGTTTTAACCGACGAGCAAGACAATTGATTTGGCTAGTTCAAGTCATCAGACAAGCTATGAATACTCATATTTCTCCTGATGCCATTGTTATCATAGACAGTTTCCCCTTACCACTTTGTCAACCTGTCCGTAACTATAGAACACGTATTTTTAATAATTTGGCAGACATTGGTTACAATGCTTCTAAACATCTTTGGTTTTATGGATTCAAAGTACATATGCTGGTCACTTTATCAGGAGGCTATATTCTGAACTATGTTGTGACACCAGCTTCTGTTCATGACATTAGAGCAGTTGATGACTTACTCAAAAATTACCAGAAATCTTTTATTTTGACTGATTTGGGCTACCTTAGTCGTAAATTGAAAGATAGTTTGGAACAGAAAGGCTATCATATTTGGACTCCCTTACGTCAAAATATGGCGGGAGCTAAGCAACATAATCATTGGAAATTATTGGCTATAAGACGGACTATCGAGACACGCTTTTCAGAGCCTTGTGCTCTTTTTGATATAGAACACACACTAGCAAGAGAAATGACAGGGCTGCAGTTGAGAATTGAACAAATTGTACTTGCTTATAATTTGAGATGTTTTGAGGTTAACTAGCACCACGGGTATAAATTATATCTACTTAACAAAACAATGTTTATTCATATTGAAACCCTACCAAATTAAATTCTGGTAGGGTTTTAACTGTTTTCTAAATGAAATGGCGTAAGTCCCCAATAAAACAGGATATTGAGCACTTACATTTGTTTAAAAAAATTAGAGGACAACTAAATTCTAATAGTTATCCTCTAATTATACTTTCTTCAAGAATTAAATTATACTCTATTTCAGTTTCAACAAGTTAGCTATGAAAATAGAGTATAAAAACCGATGACGGAAAAAAGTTTAATGACATTTTTTCTCAAAACATTAATTAATCTTCCTTTTTCTTTGAAAAAGATAATAAACCAACTGAAGCTATAATTGTCAAAGCAGCAATGTTAAAGAATGGATTCTCATCCTCACCTGTTGTTGGTAATTTATTTCCTCTATCTTTATTATTTGCAATACTTGATAAAGCTTGTGTTTGGTCTTTAGCCTTAGGCTCATTCTTATCAGCGTCCGTACTTGGATCGACAACCTTAACAGTCACATCAACAGTATCTGTTGAACCATCTGGATAAGTAACGATCACTTTACCTGGTTTGTCACCTGCTGTTGTGGTATCAATTGGGGTTTCAAACTCTACTTTAGTTCCATCTGGAAGTTCTGGTAGGTTCGCAATTGAATCTTCTGCCTT